>SPVA01000033.1 GCA_013530545.1 Acinetobacter lwoffii | reverse complement strand
CTGCTTTTGTGACCTGTTCCAATTGTGGAACCGCAATGCCGAGCACGGTACTGGACCATGCTCAGCCAGAGCCAGGACGAAACTCCAATCTAGAAGCTTGATTCTTCGCGGCTTGGATTGACCTGACGCGTGGTCGAATCAATTTTCAGAATCAGACTGATCATGACCGCACAGATAATCAGGGATGAACCGCCATAACTAATAAATGGCAAGGTCAAACCCTTGGTCGGCAACATGCCCATATTCATACCGGCATTCACCAGAATCTGTAACAGGAAAATGATACTGATGCCATAAGCCAGATAGCCGGCACGCAAATATTGATGCTGCAAGGCGCGGTGTCCAATGCGGATACAGCAAACCAGCATGGTGAAGGACAAGATCAGGATGGTTGAAATGCCTAAAAAGCCAAATTCTTCACCCAAAATTGCCAGCATGAAATCGGTATGCGCCTCAGGCAAATAAGACATTTTCTGGATACTATGCCCCAAGCCTACCCCTGCCCATTCCCCACGGCCAAAGGCCATAAGGGCATTAGAAAGCTGATAACCGGTGCCTAAGGGATCTTCCCAAGGATTGGAAAAAGACAGCAGACGTTGCAGACGATACGGTTCCAACAGAATCGCGGCAGCAAATGCGCCGACCAAGGTCATAAAAGCCACACCGAACTGAATCCACGGCGCACCCGCCAGAAAGAACACGCCAAGCATGGTTAAGGTAATTACCACGGTTGCACCCAAGTCAGGCTCGAGAATAATCAAACCGACGGTAGCACCCATGATGGCACTTAAACGGACCAGACCCTTGATATTATTCCGTACTTCTTCCGCACGGCGCACCACGTAGTCTGCAGTAAAAATTGCCATCATCACTTTGGCGACTTCCGAAGCCTGTAAGGTAAAGCCTGCGATCCGAATCCAGCGTTTGGAACCATTGACTTCCGTCCCGACAAATAGCACGGCCACCAAAAGTACGATGGTAATAATCCACAAAAAGAAAGTGTTATTAAACCAGACTTTTAAGGGGATTTTATAAGCCAGAAAAGCTGCTACGGCAGCGACAAAAATCGAAATCCCATGTCGGCTAATATAGTGAAACGGATTTTCGTGCATACGTTCTGCATAGGGCATCGAGGCTGATGCCACCATGATCGAACCAATGCAGAGCAAAGCCAATACACAGAAAATCAGTACATTCCGTGGATTCACTTCAGCAGGTATTCTAGGTATCCACTGCGTATAAAATTGATTTAATTTATTGATCGTAGTCTGAGCAAACCCAGCCATATCACGAATCCTTGTTATTCTTAATTGAGTTCATTCACATACGCAACAAACTTGCGACCACGCTCAGGATAACCCGAGAACATATCAAAACTTGCGCATGCAGGAGACAATAGCACGACATCATGGGTCTGAGTGTGCTTTTGGCAGATTTCTACCGCCTGCTGCAGGCTGTCCGCATGGATCAGTTCAGTCGTGCCCGCAATCGCTGCTTCAATGATGGGACGATCTTCACCGATCAATACCGCTACTTTGGCATATTTAGCGAGTGATTCCCGTAAAGCTTTAAAATCCTGGCCCTTACCTTGTCCACCAAGAATAATCGCAACCTTACCGCCTTGGGCTTCAATCGCCATGCCCAGACCGTCCAGTGCCGCCAAGGTTGCGCCGATATTGGTACCTTTGGAGTCGTTATAATAGCGTACGCCCTGTACTTCCTTGACGAATTCACAGCGATGTTCCAGACCTTTAAACGTCTTCAAGGTATTCAACATGCTGTCCAGTGGCAGACCAATCGCCTCACCCAGCGCCAGACAGGCCAAGGCATTGGCAACATTATGCGTGCCCTGCATATACATCTCGGTACTTTTCAGCAGACGCTCACGACCACGCGCCAGCCAGATACTGCCATCAGTATCCTTGAGAATACCGTACTGGTTCATATCCGGTGCATTTAGACCAAAGCTTTGCATCGGTGTTACGTCTGGCACCAGAGGACGGGTCAAAGAGTCATCACGGTTATAGACGACTTTTTTCACACCTTGGAAAATCCGGTGTTTCGCCGTGTGATAACCCATCATATCGCCATGACGATCTAGATGATCTTCACTCATGTTCAACACCACCGCGACTTCAGCTGCCAGATTTGAGGTGGTTTCCAGCTGAAAACTGGACAGCTCGAGTATATACAGCTCAGGATCGTCTTTAGTCAGGTCTAGCGCAGGACGGCCTAAGTTACCACCGACAGCGACTTTTTTACCTGCATCTGCTGCCATTAAACCAATCAAGGTAGTCACGGTACTTTTGGCATTAGAACCGGTAATCGCCACAATAGGCTTATCCGTAGCACGGCGTAAAATCTGGATTTCACTGACCACCGGAATACCCTTGTTAATCGCTGCCTGAATTTCAGGAAGTTTAGGATCAAGCCCCGGGCTGATCACGATTTCTTCTGCAGACAGCAACAGCTCGGCATCAAACTGACCAAAACTGGTCTGAACCTCAGCGGGTATCTGGTCATGTCCGGGCGGGTTAGCTCTAGAATCTGTTACTGCAACGCGGTAGCCCTGACTATGCAAGAAATTGACTGCTGCAACACCTGATATTCCGAGTCCTGCAACGACTTTTAACCCACCACGTTGTATTAACATTTTCGCCCCATATTTTGGTCTATTTTGAAACTGACGAAATGGTAGCACTTTGCTGTTTTGAATGCCTTTTCTGATTGGCCTTTCTGCACATTTTTTTTGTGTCCATGCGTAAAAAAGCCGTCATGATCATGACGGCTTTTAAAATTCAGCCAGAAAAGGAAATTATTTCCATTTCACCGCTTGTTGGGCTGGTTTTTCTTCTACACTTTTTTCTGAAACTGGACAGGCACAGTTGCCACCACAGCCTGCAGCCATACCCGGTTGCAGCCATTTGGCCAGACGCTGCCAGCCTTGGGCTGCACAGGCATCAGACAGCTTCTGGAAGACTGAGTTAGAGGTGTTAGGAAACACCTTTTTGAATACGACCAGCATGCTCCAAAGCACCAATGCTGTCACAATTAGAATTTCAATCATCTCAATCTCCCATACATATACAATGCAGCAAACTCAATTGGCCAAGGCCAATCTAAGATTTAGCCCAAATAATATGAAGCAATTTGATAAGTCAGGAATGACATGAAATATGCCAGACCAAACAGGTAAACCGTCATGATACTGACAGTTTTCCAGGAACCTGTTTCACGTTTAACCGTTGCCAGAGTCGCCAGACAATGTGGTGCATAAATAAACCACACCAGCAAAGACAAACCTGTCGCAACTGACCAGCCCAGATCACCTCCACCGCTAATTAGCGCAGCTAGACCTTCAGACATCGCATCTTCATCAACAGCCGACATCGCATAGACTGTACCCAGTGCTGCAACGACCACTTCACGCGCTGCCATCGCCGGAATCAGGGCAATACAGATCTGCCAGTTAAAACCGAGCGGTGCAAAGATCGGCTGCATCAGATGACCGAGCATCCCTGCCAATGAATAATCAATGGCCGGCAAGGTTGCCCCTTCTGGTGGCTGTGGGAAAGTACACAAGAACCACAGTACAATCGATAAGGCGAAGATGATGCCACCGACACGTTTCAAGAAGATTTTGCCGCGATCCAGCAAGCCGATCCAGACGTTTTTTAGGTCTGGAAAACGGTAGCTTGGCAGTTCCATCAGCAGCATGTGCTGTGATTTATCTTTATGGAAGAATTTCAACACAAAAGACACTACCAAAGCACTTACGATGCCTGCCATATACAGACCGAAAAGTACCAGACCTTGCAGATTCAGGAAGCCCCAGACAGTTTGTGCGGGTACAAATGCCGCAATCAGCAAGGCATAAACCGGCAAACGCGCCGAACAGGTCATTAAAGGTGCAACAAAAATCGTGGTTAAACGATCTCGTGGATCACTAATGGTCCGCGATGCTATAATGCCGGGAATGGCACAGGCAAAGCTGGACAATAACGGAATAAAGGCACGTCCTGACAAACCGGCTTTAAACATCAGTTTATCGAGCAAGAATGCTGCACGCGGTAAATAACCCGATTCTTCCAGTACCAGAATAAAGAAGAACAAAATCAGAATTTGTGGCAGGAACACCACCACGCCACCGGCACCGGCAATAATCCCATCCACCACTAGACTATTCAGTAAGGGATGCGAAATATATTCGCCGAGGAACTCACCCAGCCAGCCGAAGAAGGTTTCGATGCCATCCATAAACGGCGCAGCCCAGGCAAATACCGCCTGGAAAATCACGAACATCATTACAGCTAGGCTGAGTAAGCCCAATACCGGATGCAGAAAAATCTTGTCAAGAAAATCGGTACGCTTATCTTCCTGATCGACGAAATTGACCACGTCATTCAGAATGTTTTCTACGCGCTGGTGACTATCACCTTTCAAGCCACTGAGCTCAGTCTGTGGTACAGAATACTTGCCTTGATCTAGCGCATTTTTCAGGTTTTCAATCCCTGAATTGCGCACAGCCACCGTTTCTACCACAGGCACGCCCAGACGTTCAGACAGCTTCTGGGTATTGATCTGCATGCCACGACGACGTGCTTCATCCATCATGTTCAGCACGACCAGTACTGGACGACCCAGCGCAATCATTTCCAGCACCAGACCCAAATGCAATTTCAGATTGGTGGCATCTACCACACACAAAAATGCATCCTGCTCTTGCTCTTCCGCGATTTTACCTTGTACGACGTTGCGGGTGATTTCTTCATCTGGACTGGTTGCATCCAGACTATAAGTTCCCGGCAAATCCAGTACCCGTACCGCTTTGCCTGAGGCAAGCTGAAACGTACCGACTTTACGTTCAACCGTCACACCCGCATAGTTACCGACTTTTTGGCGCGTTCCGGTTAAATGGTTGAATAATGAAGTTTTACCGCAGTTAGGGTTACCGACAAGGGCAATACGTAATGTATCACTCATGCCGACACCGCCTGTTCGATTTCAATTTTGGCTGCTTCTGATTTACGCAAAGCAAAACGTGTGAATCCAACTTGAATCAAAATGGGATCTCCACCAAAAATACCTTTAGTAATGACCTGTACCTTTGTACCTGGTACAAAGCCTAAAGTTTCCAAACGACTCGCGACGACATCGTGTAGAGCACTTTCACCATCAGTTGTTCGACTCACTTTTCGAATGATGGCAATTTGTTTTGCTTTTAAATCAGACAAACGCACCGTGAAATTCCTAAACTATTTTGTACAGTATACAAACAAATGAGAATAATTAACAAATAAGATTAATTACATTTCGATTTAGCCTTATACCACATCGACACTGTCATAAAATTAAACTACAGTGGAGAATACCAATCCCGATTATCGCTTTTTCAGATCAGATCCTTTCACCTTATGCTGAATAAAAAACCCCGTATTCCTGCCCCTGTCCAGATTCCTGATGCGTTCAGTTATTTACAGGGTTTTCGTGATTATCTGATTGCACAAACGGTCAGCCCGCATACCCGCAATGCCTATTTGTCCGACCTGGTGCAATGTGCAGAATGCCTGAGCAAGCCTCTGCCGGAATGGAATCATGATGATATTTCCGATGTGCTGATTGCACTGACCAAACAGCAAAAAAGTCCACGTTCGATTGCCCGCTGCCTGTCTGCCTTGCGTTCATTTTATAAATTTTTACGTGAGCAGAAACTGCGTAGTGACAATCCGGTGGCTGCACATAGAACCCCAAAACTGGGCCGAGCCTTACCTAAAGATTTGTCCGAAGCTGATGTCGAAGCCCTGATTCACGCCCCGGATATCAACACGGCATTAGGGCTGCGCGATCGCGCCATGTTTGAAGTGCTGTATGCCTGCGGACTGCGGGTGACCGAACTGATTAACTTACGTCTGGAACTGATCAACTTAAAACAGGGGTATTTACGTATCGTCGGTAAGGGCAATAAAGAACGCCTGGTTCCGATGGGACAAATGGCTTGTGAATGGGTAGAAAAATATCTGAACGAAGCCCGTCCGCAACTGTATAAGACTTCGACCGATTATCTGTTTCTGACCCAGCATGGCGGCATCATGAGCCGGCAGAATTTCTGGTATGCGATTAAGCGTTATGCGCTGCAGGCCGGCATTCAGTCCGAACTGTCACCGCATACCTTACGTCATGCCTTTGCGACACATTTACTCAATCATGGCGCAGACTTACGCGTAGTGCAGATGTTGCTCGGGCATAGTGATCTGTCTACCACCCAGATTTATACCCATGTGGCACAGGTACGGATGCAACAGCTGCATGCCACCCATCATCCACGAGCTTAAAACATATCCGGATGGAATAAACTGAGAAGTTTGACGTGTGGGTATTTTTTTTTGTTATGCTAATGCTCTGTTTTTAATCCAAGAAGAAAAGGGTTTTTTATGACATTTGCCCGCTCAAAAATTTTTATGGCTTGCATACTTGCTGCTGGTTTGGGTCTGACTGCGTGTTCCAATTCCACTAACAACGATAAAAAGCAAGAGTTGACTGCGAGCGCACCGGCGACGGGCGAAGCCTCTACCCTGACAGAACGCAATGCAGAACAGCGTCTGGCTTCTACGCTGGAAAAGCATTTCAAAACTGCTGGCATCAGTGCCAAAATTACCGACATTAAAGCCACTGAAGTGCCAAACCTGTACTGGGTGAGTCTGGAAGGCATGTCTGCGGTCTATGTCACCAGTGACGGTAAATACCTGATTCAGGGCGATGTGATCCGTCTCGGTGACAAACAGCTACACAATGTCAGCGAAAACCTGCAGGCAGGCATCAACAATAAACTCTTTGCTGAACTCAAGCCAGCAGACTTGCTGGTCTATCCAGCCAAAGGCAAAGCCAAGCATGTGGTCTATGTGTTTACCGATGTCAGCTGTCCGTATTGCCATAAATTCCATGAGCAAATGGATGAGATGAATGCCAAAGGCATTGAAGTGCGTTATATCGCCTGGCCGCGTGGTGAACAGCATATGCCGGCCATGGAAGCGATCTGGTGCAGTGCTGACCGCCGTAGTGCCTTTGACCAGGCGATTTCAGGCGCACAGATTAGTGCAGAGAAGTGTGAAAATCCTGTTCAAGATCAATATCAAATGGGTCTGAATATGGGTGTGAATGGTACCCCTGCCATTTATAATTCAGCAGGTACTTATCTGGGCGGTTACCTGTCTACATCGGAATTATTGAATCGGCTTAAATAACTCATTTTAATAAGTTATTTAACTTTATTTTATAGATAAAGATATTCTGAAATGACCCTAGAGTCAGGCGGGTTTTTTAGCTATGATCTAGGCTCTTGTAAAAAACTGTTTATATTTGGAGTGTGACGTGAAACCAGTTCGTCTGGCAATCCTCGGTCTTGGTACTGTAGGTGGTGGTGCCTTGAAACTATTAAAAGAAAATGCTGCTGAGATCAAACGTCGCACCGGTCGTGAAATTGAAATTACCCATGTAGGCACCCGTCGTCCACGTCCTGATCTGGATCTGCCAGAATCGGTCAAACAAAGTGCCGACTTGATGGACATCGTACGTCAACCTGATGTAGACGTCGTGGTGGAAGTCATGGGCGGAATTCATCCTGCTTTTGAAATTATTATGGAAGCCATGGAACATGGCAAACATATTGTAACGGCCAACAAAGCACTCTTGGCTGAACACGGCAACGAACTGTTTAAAGCGGCTGAAGACAATGCCGTACAGATTGCCTATGAAGCCGCAGTGGCTGGTGGCATTCCAATTATTAAAGTGATTCGTGAAGGTCTGGCAGCCAACAAGATTGAATGGCTGGCCGGTATTATTAACGGTACGGGTAACTTCATTCTCAGTGAAATGCGTGAAAAAGGCCGTGCTTTTGAAGATGTGCTGAAAGAGGCTCAAGAACTGGGTTATGCTGAAGCTGATCCGACCTTTGATGTGGAAGGTATTGATGCTGCGCACAAGCTCACCATTCTGGCCTCATGTGCCTTTGGTATTCCGCTACAGTTTGACAAAGTCTTTACTGAAGGCATTGGCAAAGTCACTGCACAAGACGTGAAATATGCCGAAGACCTCGGTTTCCGGATTAAACACCTGGGTATTGCACGCCGTACCGATGCCGGGATTGAACTCCGTGTACACCCGACCCTGATTCCAGATGACCAGCTGATTGCCAATGTTAACGGCGTGAAAAATGCGGTTCTGGTACAAGCGAATGCGGTTGGCCCAACACTGTACTATGGTGCTGGCGCGGGTGCGGGACCAACGGCTTCTGCGGTTGTTGCCGATGTGGTTGATATTGTCCGTGACATTATTTACACAGAAGACGGCGCAGGCACCATTCCGCAACTGGCTTTTGAAGCGCTCAGTGATTTACCGATCTTGAGTCGTGAACAAATGACCACCGGCTATTACATCCGTATTAATGCCGAAGATCAGATGGGCGTGCTTGCCGATGTGACCACGATTCTCAGTCGTGCCGGCATCAGTATTGATGCGATCATGCAGCAACCACGTTTATCCAAAGACCTTATTCCTATCGTGATTCTGACTGATCCAGTCAAGGAATCAAAAATGGATGCAGCGCTTTCACAAATTCAAGCATTACCCGTCATTCATGGCGAAATTGTACGAATTCGTTTAGAATCGCTTGATAATTAATCGGGTTGAGGGGAGGATTCCCCTTGCCAAGCTCTACACACAATTGGAACATCATCATGTCGAATGCCAATCGTTATACTGGTTTAGTTGACCGCTATCGCGACCGTTTACCAGTGTCTGCAACTACTCGTGCGATCTCTTTGGGTGAAGGTAATACTCCACTGATCAAGCTTGAGAATATTCCACGCATTATTGGTAAAGATGTTGAAATTTATGTGAAGTACGAGGGCTTAAACCCGACTGGTTCATTTAAAGACCGCGGTATGACTATGGCGGTGACCAAAGCCGTTGAAGAAGGCTCTAAAGCTATCATCTGCGCATCTACCGGCAACACCTCTGCGGCGGCGGCGGCATATGCTGCACGTGCTGGCATCAAAGCATTCGTGCTCATCCCTGAAGGCAAAATTGCCATGGGTAAAATGGCTCAAGCGATGATGTATGGTGCGATCACCATGCAAATTCGCGGTAACTTCGATGACGGTATGCGTCTGGTTAAAGAAGTTGCCGATCAGGCACCGGTAACGATTGTAAACTCAATCAACCCGTACCGTCTGCAAGGTCAAAAAACCATTGCTTATGAAATCGTTGAAGCTTTAGGTCGTGCACCGGATTATCACTGCCTGCCAGTCGGTAACGCGGGTAACATCACTGCGCACTGGATGGGTTATACCGAAGCGGTTGCCAACCAGTCGAAAGAAGAATTTGAGCAAGTCGTTTACGATGCTGAAACTGATGCTTTCACTGGTCCTAAACCGGCAGGATTGCCAATCATGGCAGGTTATCAAGCGTCTGGTGCTGCACCTTTCCTTCGTGGCGGTCCAGTAGAAAATCCGGAAACTGTTGCAACTGCGATTCGTATCGGCAATCCGCAAAGCTTCAATCATGCTAAAGCGGTTGTTCGTGATTCAAACGGCTGGTTTGATGAACTGACTGATGCGGAGATTCTTGAAGCTCAACGTCTGCTTTCTATGTATGAAGGTGTATTCGTAGAGCCTGCGTCTGCTGCGTCTGTCGGCGGCGCGATCCGTGACATTAAAGCGGGTAAAATTGCTGAAGGTTCAGTGATCGTATGTACCGTAACGGGTAACGGTCTGAAAGATCCAGACACTGCCATCAAGCAATGTGCTGATGCTGTGATGCTGTCGATTGATGCGACCATGACTCAAGTTAAAGACTCTATTCTGTCGAATATGTAATTTCGGCCAGAATTAAAAAAACCCTGCAAGTGCAGGGTTTTTTTTATGAACCAATCAATTAGATTCGTTTAGGTTGCTGGCTAACCCAACTCATTAAACGGGTCGCATCATTGGTACGCGCCTGTGAGCTGTTTGCACCTAAAAGTACCACTGCCACAGGACGGTTATTCAGAGTGGTGTGCATCACCACACAGCGCCCTGCTTCATTAATAAAACCGGTTTTAGAAATATTGATATTCCATCCGCCATTACGTACCAAGGCATTGGTATTATTCGATTTCAATACACGATAACCCAAGTTAAAGTCATAGCTTGGCGTGGTCGAGAACTGACGAATCAGGCCGTATTGAGAGGCCGTATTTACCAAGATTCCCAAGTCACGAGCTGATGCCACGTTACTCGGATGCAAACCTGTTGATTCCATAAAGCGAGTGGAGTTCATTCCCAGCTCTTTAGCTTTTGCATTCATTTTGGCAATAAACGCTGATCGACCACCGGGATAGGTCCGTGCCAAAGCGGCTGCAGCCGGATTCTCGGACTTCATCAGAGCAAACAGTAAAGCTTCAGCACGGTTCATGCTGTCCCCTGCTCTTAAAGTCGAGCTTGAGCTTTTACAGCCTGAACAGGAAAAATCAGCCTGTTGCAGGGTGATTTTTTCCGACATATTCAGACGTGCATCAGAAATCACCACCGCTGTCATCAGCTTGGTAATCGATGCAATCGGATAGGCAGTATTGGTATTTTTGCTAAACAGCACTTCACCGGTTTGCGCATCCATGACCAGTGCAGCCCGTGCATTGACAGAAGGTTGATTACTAAAATGATTGGTATCAATAATCTGCGGCGCAGTATAAGCAGGTTTGATTACTGCTGGCGCTGCTGTGCCGGCCTGACGCAAAGTGGTGGTCACTGTTGCAGACCCGGGTGGCGAAGGCTCATTGGCTGACGCATTAAAATCATCGCTCATTAACTGGTTAACTTCTTCAGAAGACCAACTAATGCTGGAACCGCCCTCTGCCGTGCCAGAATTCATAATGATTTCAGCAAAACTTGTCGTGCTCATGCTGATTAACACGGACAGGCCGAGTAGATGCCTTAAAGACTTGTTTATTTTCTTCACTATTCCTTCACTCAACTAACAGAGGTAAGATTGATTTGCGTATTACCTCTAATATGCCTTACATTTAAACACAATGCCGAACATTTTTTGTTCTTGACACTGTGTGATAAGTTTCAGATTTAATCTTGCGAATAGGATTGCTAATTTTGTACTTTCATTGCAAGCTTATTTTGCTTTATGTAACAAAAAAATGATTTTTTTAACAGAGGGAGAGCGTAGGTGATCACAGTTTTAGTTGTGGACGACCATGAATTAGTTCGTACTGGAATTTGCAGAATGCTAGAAGACCATGCGGAGGTTCAGGTAATTGGACAAGCTGAATCTGGTGAAGAAGCGATCTCTCTGGTTCGTCAACATC
Organism: Acinetobacter lwoffii; assembly: GCA_013530545.1. GTDB lineage: Bacteria > Pseudomonadota > Gammaproteobacteria > Pseudomonadales > Moraxellaceae > Acinetobacter > Acinetobacter lwoffii_G. Next base: position 17,499 of record SPVA01000033.1, on the reverse strand, counting down.
ATCCTAATGTAGTTTTGTTAGATGTAAATATGCCGGGCATTGGCGGCGTAGAAACCACGCGCCGTCTACTTCAGAGTGCGCCGGAAACCAAAGTTCTAGCGGTCAGCGGTCTGGCAGAAGAGCCTTATCCGTCCCTGTTATTGAAAGCCGGTGCCAAAGGTTATATCACCAAAGGGGCCCCGATTTCGGAAATGGTCCGTGCGATTAACAAAGTCATGCAAGGCGGCAAATATTTCAGTGCAGACATTGCGGAACAGTTAGCAAGCTCTTACCTTTCTGATACACAACAATCGCCTTTTGATGCATTGTCAGAACGTGAAATGCAAGTCGCGATGATGGTCGTGAATTGTATCAGCGCCCAGGAAATTGCCGACAAGCTCTTTGTGAGTGTTAAAACCGTGAATACTTATCGTTACCGTATTTTTGAAAAACTGAATATCGATAGCGATGTTAAACTGACTCATCTGGCCATGCGCTATGGACTCATTAAACCTTAGCTTTTAACGATTTCCGGTGCATATGGCACAACAAAAAAACTATGCTGAACTGAATCAATACCATCTCGGTATCTGGTACAGCGCTTATCGTCTGCTGATCAGCACCGGTTTGTTACTGATTTTTCTGCTGACCTACCCCGAACTCACCACCGATTATCAATACCCGCAGCTGTATTATTATGCACTGGGAATCGGGGTTGCGATCAATACCGTACAGCTGTTTGTGCTGAAATGGATCAGACGCCTGATCCAGCCGCAGCTGATTATGATTTTCTTTAGCGATGTCTGCGTTTTAAGTTTGCTGACTTTGGCGAGCGACGGTCCTAATCTGCAAATTGGGCTGCTGTTTGTGATTACTATCTTTTCTGCATCTTTATTATTAGATGCAAAAAAGGCCTTGGTCGTCACCCTCATTGCAGTCATTAGTGTTATTTATCAGCATTTTATCGGCAGTATTTTTGCGTTTTCTTCACTCAGCAATATCAGTAATAGCGCCCTGCTGGCCTTTTTGTTTTTTGTGGTTTATGGCACTGGACAAATTGCCGTGCGCCGTTTTCAGATTCTGGAAAATTTGAATTTTTCTCAATCGCTGGAACTGCATCGCTTACAGAATATTAACCGCTATATTCTGGAACAGATTGAAACCGGTTATCTGGTTCTGGATGAAAACTATCATGTGGTACTCAGTAATCCTGCCGCCTGTAATCTTCTTGGAATTGAGTCCAAATACGGCCATGAGAAATTTACTTTATCTCAATCACAGCCAGATTTATTTGAACTGATCCATTTTGAAACGCTAGAAAATGGTGAGCGCTTTCAGTTTGAATCCCAGCAAAGTCGCTATAATATTCATGTGCAGGTGCAAAAACTGATTGTGCCGCATCAGACTCTAATGCTACTGGTGTTACAGGATGCCAAAAAACTGAATCAGCAGGTGCAGCAACTTAAACTTGCTGCACTGGGTCAACTCTCAGCCAGTATTGCCCATGAAATTCGTAACCCCTTGGCGGCCATTGTGCAGGCCAATGATTTGTATCTGGACTCAGAAACTGAACAGCAACAGCTACTCCAGCAGATGATTGGCCGACAGGCGACCCGGATTGACCGGATTATTCAGGACACGCTGAATATGGTCAAAAATAAAGAAACCCACCCGATACCGATTCATCTCAATGAATTTATCCCGTTATTTATCCAGGAAGATCTGGCCGATATTCGCGATCAGATTCAATTTAATATTGATATCCCGCTAGTGATTCAGTTTGATGAAGCACAATTCCGGCAAATCCTGATTAATCTGATTCGTAATGCCATTCGTCACAATTCAGCAGATGCAGCCTATATTCAGCTGAATGTGCATCCTTATGAACATCGGGTCTGGATTGATGTACGGGATTTTGGCTCTGGCGTAGCCGTACATGATCAAGCTCTATTGTTCAAACCCTTTTTTAGCACATCGATTAGTGGTACCGGATTAGGATTGTATTTATCACATAGTTTTTGCGAAGCAAATCAGGCACAATTAAACTATATACAACAAGAACAGGGCGCATGCTTTCGCATCAGCTGTCAACGTATTACGCTTTAAAGGGGTCAAGGAAGATGAATGGGGAACAACAACCACTGGTGCTTTTGGTGGATGATGAGGAAGATTTGTGTACCCTCATGCAAATGTCATTGCTGCGCATGGGAATTCGTACGCACATTGCCCACCGTTTGGAAGATGCTAAAAAATGCCTTGCCAATCATCAATATGATGCCTGTCTGACTGACCTAAACCTGCCCGATGGCAATGGTTTGGAGTTACTGGACTGGATTGGCAGCCTCTATCCGGCACTTCCGGTCGCAGTTCTGACCGCCTATGGCAACATGGAAATCGCCATTGCTGCGCTCAAAGCCGGGGCCTTTGATTTTGTCAGCAAACCGATCAATCAGAAACATCTGGAACAACTCTTACAAAAAGCCCTGAATAAACCGGTGGATTATTCGCATAATAATCCAAATGAAGCGCTTGAACATAAAATGCTGATTGGACAATCCCTACCGATTCAGCAATTACGTATTACCTTACAAAAAATTGCCCGATCCCAAGCACCGGTTTTTATCACCGGTGAATCAGGCACAGGTAAAGAAGTCGTGGCCAATCTGGTCCATCGCCTGAGTAACCGTAATGAAGGTCCTTTTATTGCGATTAACTGTGGCGCTATTCCGACTGAGTTGATGGAAAGTGAACTCTTTGGACATAAAAAAGGCAGCTTCACCGGCGCTGCTCAGGACAAACAGGGCCTGATTCAATCTGCCCATGGTGGCAGCCTGTTTTTGGATGAAATTGCAGAATTACCGCTTTCCATGCAGGTCAAACTGTTACGTGCCGTACAGGAAAAACGTATTCGTCCACTCGGTTCAGATACCGAAATTGATGTGGATTTCCGTGTAATCAGTGCCACGCATCAGGATCTGGAAGCCTTGGTGCAACAAGGCAAATTCCGTCAGGATTTATATTTCCGTATTCATGTAATGGATCTGACTTTACCGCCATTACGTGAACGAGGCCAGGATATTCTGTTATTGGCCGAACACTTTATTCAGAAGATTTGCCAGGAATGGGGCATTCCCAATAAAAAACTGACCGAACGTAGCAAAGAGTTCTTATTGGGACAATATTATCCAGGTAATGTACGTGAATTGCGTAATATTATGGAACGCGCAATTACTTTAAGTGATGAAGAGCGGATTGATCTTCAGCATTTGCAGAGTGCACCGCTACGTCAGGCGCTTAACGGCCCTCAGGAGATAAATACGCTCACGAGCGAGATCATTGCGACCGAAACCCTGATTGCACCTAAAAAGCTGCCTGAAGAGGGTCTAGAACTATATTTGGAAAAGGTCGAGAAAGAAATTTTACTCAATGCGCTGAATCTGACCCATTGGAACCGGACACTGGCCGCCAAAAAACTCGGCATGTCATTCCGTTCCCTGCGCTATCGTTTGAAAAAGTTCGGACTGGATACCGAAGAAGACGAATAATTATTTTTGCAGGAGCAGCAAGTCTGTGACATGTTCCAGATAACTCTCCTCACGCATTTCCTGCTTAAACGGATAATTGAAATGCGGCTGTACGCCCCGCCCTTCAATCATCTGGCCACTTGGGCTAAAGTATTGCGATACCGTCATCTGTAAAGCCGAACCATTGCTTAAAGGAAAAAGTTTCTGTACTACGCCTTTGCCATAGCTCTTTTCTCCGACCACCCAGGCACGGTTATGTTCTTTCAGGGCTGCTGTAAACACTTCTGCTGCAGAAGCCGAGCGATTATTAATCAATACCCCAACTTTCAGATTCTGAAACTCAAAACTCGGCAAGGCCTGAAATTGCTGATTACCTTCAGCGCGGCTTTTGGTCGACACAATCACGCCCTGATTCAAAAATAAATCGGCAGATTCAACTGCAGCCGAGAGTAAGCCACCGGGATTATTGCGTAAATCAAATAGCACGGCTTTTAAGCGCTTGTCGGCATAGCTTTCGATTAGACGTTTGATTTCATTGGCAGTATCTTGCTGAAAAACCTTAACCTGCAATACCAACACCTGATTATTGTGCAAACTCGATTTAATTTCAGTATCTAGTTTGGTATTGCGGACCAGACGAACGGCCGGACTTTGCGGGGAAAGCTGGATCGTGAGCGTAGAGCCAACGGCTCCGCTCAATAACTGCCGGACTTGTTCCTGATTCAGGCTACTTAATATCTGATCGTCAATTTTATAAACCGTAACACCATTACGCAGTCCCTGCTTGGCTGAATCTGCATCGGCACTCAGCCCCTGAACCACCCATTGCTTCAACCGCGGGTCAAATTGCAGATCGAAATCAATGCTGGCCAGATCCCCTTCGGTATATTCACGCAGCTGCTTATAATCTTCAGGCGACAAATAACGGGAATAGCGATCTAAGCCACTGACCAGACCCTGAATGGCCTGCTGGAATAAAGCATCGTCATTTTTATCTTGAATATAATTATCTTTTACAATGCCATAAATTTGTACGAATTCCTGAATGGATGCCACAGGAATTTCAGAATAGACCTGCCCATCCATTTCCATATCATCGAATGCCGGCTCATTTGAACCCACACCCCAAGCTGAATGACTCAAACACATCAGTAAGCATGGTATTACAACAGACTTCCAGCGTGTTCTTGCCATTCTTTGACCTTTTTAGAATTTTATCGAAAATTATGCATCAAGCTGAATCAGGTTACGACCTTGCATTTCAGCAGGTACCGGAACTTGCATCAGACTTAATAAAGTCGGTGCTACATCTGCCAATACACCGCCTTCTGCAATCGTGGCCTGAGTTGGGCCGACATAAATAAACGGAACCAATTCAGTGGTATGCTGAGTATGTACCTGACCACTGTGATAGTCCTGCATCTGCTCTACGTTACCATGATCGGCAGTCACAATCATATGACCTTTTTGCGCCATTACCGCTTCATAAACCCGGCCCAAACAGGTATCAACCGCTTCAACAGCTTTCACCGCAGCATCGAATACACCCGTATGACCGACCATATCACCATTGGCAAAGTTCACCACCAGCAGGTCAAATTCACCTGAATTGATCGCAGCCACCAGCTCATCAGTCACTTCATAAGCACTCATTTCCGGTTTAAGGTCATAAGTGGCTACGTTTGGCGATGGAATCAGGATACGTTTTTCACCTGGGTATTCATCTTCACGGCCGCCGCTGAAGAAGAAAGTCACATGCCTGTGTTTTACCCAAATCAGATAAGTATTCACCAATCGAGTTTTTCAACGCTTCAGGCATATACGCTACAGGTGCATCAATCGTGGCTTGATAACGCGTCAGCATGACAAACTTCGCCAAATTCGGCACGACTTTACGTTCAAAACCTGCAAAGTCTTTTTCTACAAATGCGCGAGTCAATTCACGGGCACGATCGGCACGGAAATTCATGAAGACTACGCTGTCACCATCCTGAATCGCAGCCACATCACCGATACGGGTCGCTTTTACGAATTCATCGGATTCATCTGCTGCATACGCCTGTTCAAGACCTTCTACTGCAGTGGCTGCCGTACGAACTGCTTCACCTTCAGTCAACAACCGATAGGCCTGTTCCACGCGATCCCAACGGTTGTCACGATCCATGGCAAAGTAACGGCCAATCATGGTGGCAATACGGCCTTGACCTGGATATTGAGCAAAAACAGCGTCTAATTTTTCTAATGATGGTTGTGCACTTTTCGGCGGCGTATCACGACCATCCAGGAAAGCATGTAGATAGACTTTGGCACCACGTTTTAATGCCAGCTCTGCCATCGCTACGATATGGTCTTCATGTGAGTGCACACCACCTTCAGATAACAGGCCCATAATGTGTACGGCACCATTTGATGCTTTGGCTTTTTCTACCGCATCAATCAGTACTTCATGCTCAAAGAACGCACCGGCACGGATATCTTTGGTAATACGGGTGAAGTCCTGATATAACACACGACCTGCGCCGAGGTTCATATGTCCGACTTCAGAGTTACCCATCTGGCCATCGAACCCGAGATCAAACCATGCGGATGCTTGTCCTGTATCGCAGTTAAATTTGGTCGTTTAGCTGCTAAAAACGCATTGTCTTCGACCGCTTCGCGATGACCCACACCATCCATAATCACCAAAACGTGAGGGATTTTGCCAGCAGTTGCATCCGTCATAATGAAATACTCTGTTCGTCTACGAATTAATCGCTCTATTTTAGCGAAGTTTATAAAAAGAGGCCATGACCCGTATATGGTTTAAGCCTCTCATGATGATTGATTTGTTCTATTTTCCTGTGCCTTAGCGCGCCCGATGCAGCAAGTATCCGCCGATGCCAAACATGATCAGAATCGGAATAAACACGAACCAGGCCGGAGACGGTGCGTAAATCAAGCTGGCATAGCCGAGGAAGTCCTGCAGATAGAAGAAACCCAGTCCGGCAAATAAAGCTATCACCAGACGAAAACCCATGGATTGCTGACGTAATGGCCCGAAGATAAATGAACAGGCGATCACTACTAGTGCAATCAGGGCAAAAGGCGAGCCGAGTTTTTGCCAGAAGGCCAGCTGATAGGTTTTAGGCACCTGGCTGTATTCATGCATATAGCTCATGAAACTGACCAGTTGACTCGGCGATAAATCTTCAGGATCAATCGTCACCATATGCACATATTTAGGCTGTAATGCTAGCGCTAAAGGTTGCTGTTGTTGCTTAACCAGTGTGGCATTACCATTTTGGAGAATATCGAACTGCTCTGTGTTGTCCAGCGTCCAGGAACCATCTTTAACAAATTGGCCCTGATCTGCCTGCAAGGTACCGCGCAAACGATAGTTCTGGTCAAAGTCCAGCATCTGCACATTTTTCAACTGACCTTGCGAGTTAGCATAATCGATATAAATAAAGCGCTGCCCTTCCCGAGTCCAGTAACCACGCACTTCACCAAGTTGAGCCGCTTTACTGGCACTTTTTACGCTTTTGGCCTGTTCATTGGTATACGGAATGACCCACTCGCTCAGGGCAAATGACAACACCACCAACAAGAGTGCCGAACGGATGACCCAGCCGACAATGCGCCATAAGCTCACACCAACCGAACGCATCACAATCAGCTCGCTATTCGAGGCTAATGTACCAAGACCTAAAACTGCACCAATCAGTGCAGAAATCGGCAGGATTTCATATAAATAATTTGGTGCGCCCCAAAGCACATATTTCAAGGCATCCCAGGCACCATAACCATCTTTGAGCGAACCAAGCTCACCCAGATAAGTGAATAATACCTGTAAACCTGCCAATACCGCGGTTGCACCCAGCATGGCCAGCGCAGTGGTTTGGGTCACATGTTTTGCAACTATACGACGTGCCAACATTGTTAAGACCTCACTCGCTGAATCTGTTTCTTGATTTTTGGACCTAATTTCTGTTTACGTGAGAACAAGGCACCCGCAATTGCATAGGCAATCAGAATCAATGGATAGGCCCAAATGCCCATTTCTTCTTTGCTGATCCGGGTCTTCACTGCCATCAAGGCCACAATCAGACTGGCAAAAATCATGAGGGCAGGAAATAACTTGAGATATCGACCCTGTCGTGGACTCACTTCAGACAATGCCACAGCCAGAATCAGGGCAATCAGAATCGCAAAAGGAACAAACACCCGCCAGCCCAACTCACTGGCCACCACAGGATCCTGACGGTTCTGCCACAATTGCGAGGTCGGTAAGGCCTCAACTTCAGTACTGGCAAATTGCGCTTCTTCATCGCTTTCTAAGCGCAGACGATAGCTTTCAAATTCAGCTTGAGTATATTGCGGTGTACCCGGATAGATCTCATAACGGCGTCCATTAACCAGATCGACCACATTGGCAGCATCATTCGGTACTTCAATTCGGGTGGCTTCCTGCGCCAGAATCATCACATCCGGTTTGCCTTCTTTTTCCGCACGCTGATAAAAGAAAATATCTTTTAAATTTTTACGGTCTTCTGACAGGTCACCGGCATAAATGGTATAGGGCCCAGAGGAGATAAATTCTTTCGGTCGCACCAGGTCAAAGCCGGTACGTACCGCCTGACTGGTGGTCAGGGCTTCAAACTGGCGAATGCCCCACGGCGCAGCCCAGAGCATCAATCCGGCCTGAGCAATCAAAAACACCAGGGTCATCGGCACCAGTAGACGCGCCAATTGATGCCGACTGACGCCACTGCCATTCATCACGGCCATTTCATGGTCGACATATAAACGGCCAAACACCAGCATCAGTCCAATAAAGAAACCGAGCGGAAGAATCAGGGTCAAGAATTCAGGCAAACGGTAGCCAATAATGCTAAATAAAATGCCTGCATCCAGACGGCCTTGCGCCGCGACACCAAAATACTTGATCAGTCGACCGCCCATCATGATCAAGGTCAATAAGGCAATCACCACCAAGGATGTCGAGACAACTTGCTTGACCAGATAACGCCGAATAATCAAATTAATTCTTCCAAAATAAGGTCCATAAAACGAGTGCTAGTTTACCCGAATAGCAAAAATATAAAACCTAGGCCGCCCTGCCCATTGAAAATCTATTCGGATAAATGTTTCAATGACTGAATGATTTACCCATCTAGACAGGCGTGAAAACAGAATATGAAACTTACAATTAATACGTCATTCCCAGAGAATGGATCAAGTCAATCTTTGTTGATTTTAGTTGACTCAGAACAACTTCAGAATACAACCGCAACCTATCAAATCAATAATTTAGACACATTAATTGAAGCCTCTCAATTCAAGGCAGCGTTGGCGGAAAGCCTGAGCCTGATTGGTCAGGTGAGCCAGTCCAGCCATGCAGCACTAATTGGTTTAGGCAAGGTCGCTGAACTGCAACCGGCAAAACTTGCAAAAATCGCGCAAACTATTATTCAAGTCACTCAAAAAAAATTCAAACAGATTTCTGTAGATCTGACACAACTTCCACAAGAATTCCATTATCTGTTTGCGCTCTTCCTGACTCAGGCCAGCTATGGTTATGATGAATATAAATCCAAGAAGAATGAATTTGTGCTCGAGCAGATCGACCTGATTGCCACTCATAGCGTCTTAACTACCGAACAGTTGCAACTGGTACAAGCAGTGCAAAGCGGACAAAATCTGGCACGTGACCTGGGCAACCGTCCGGGCAATATCTGTTTCCCTGAATATCTTGCAGAACAGGCGGTGGCTTTGGCGGCTGAATATCCAGACCTACTTAAAGTCACAGTGCTGGATGAACAGCAAATGGCAGATTTAGGCATGGGCGCCTTCCTTGCGGTAAGTAAAGGTTCAGAGCGTCCAGGTCGTATTATCAGCATGGAATATCAGTCAGAGCGTAGCGAAGCGCCGGTAGTCTTGGTGGGTAAAGGTATTACTTTTGATACTGGCGGTATTTCACTTAAACCAGGCGCTGGCATGGACGAAATGAAATATGACATGTGCGGCGCAGCCTCTGTACTCGGTACGATGCGTGCATTATGTGAATCCCGCTTACCTCTACATGTGGTGGGAACCATCGCTGCAGCAGAAAACATGCCTTCAGGTAAAGCCACCCGTCCTGGTGATATCGTAACGACCATGAGCGGTCAGACGGTTGAAATCCTGAATACCGATGCCGAAGGTCGTTTGGTCCTATGTGATACCTTGACCTATGTAAAACGTTTTAATCCTGCTTTGGTGATTGATATTGCGACCTTAACCGGTGCCTGTGTGGTCGCTTTGGGTTCAGTACTAACGGGTCTGTTCACGCCAGATGATAAACTGGCAGCAGAACTAGAAGCTGCCGGCCAGCATTCCTTTGACCGGGTATGGCGTATGCCGGTACTGGAAGACTATCAGGAACAACTGGATTCACCATTTGCCGACATTGGCAATATCGGTGGTCCAAAAGCTGGTTCTGTGACTGCAGCCTGCTTCCTGCAACGTTTTACCCGTGAATATCGCTGGGCACATCTCGATGTGGCCGGTACGGCGTGGAATTCAGGCACCAATAAAGGGGCGACCGGCCGTCCAGTTCCATTATTGATGCAATTCCTGACGAGTCGCGTTCAAAGCAATGGCTAAAGTCAGCTTTTATTTATTTGAAAAAAGCCCTGAACGACAAGTGGACAGCACTTGTCGTTTATGCCGTAAGATTCTGCGTCAGCCGGCGCGGATCTGGTTATTATGTGCCGATGCAGCATTGCAACAGCAGCTAGATGAACGTTTGTGGAGTTTTGACCCCAGCAGCTTTATTCCACATGGTATTGACCAGCCTGAGTCAACAGTCTGTATTTCGGCGACACTACCAGAACAGTCCAACTGGATTATTTTCAATTTTAATCCGGAAGCACTTGAACCTTACGCAAAATTTAGTCACATTATTGAGATCATTGAAAACCATGAAACGGCTAAACAGCTGGGACGTGAAAAATTCAAGCAATATCGTCGTTTAGGTATTGAACCGGACACCCATAAGCTTTAACTGATATCATCCACAAGGAGAGGCACGTGGCATTAAATGTAGGTCCCGATTTTAAACAGCGCTGGTTAAATGTGCCGGAAGCTGTACGTCAGACCTTTATCGATGACCTCTCTCGGATCTGCGATATTTTAAAACCAGAAACGTCTTTGGAAGAATGGCAGAGTCGCGACCAGCGCTTACAGCAAGAATCTGAACGCAAGATTGAAGCTGCCTATGCACAGCGCAAGGCCGAATTAATTGAAGAAGCCCGTATTCGCAAACAGCTCGCGCTTGAAAAAGCCTTGGCCGAGAAACGTGCTGAAGAACAGGCCTATCAAGAACAGCTACGTCATGAGGAACAGCGTAAATTTAGCGAACAGAGTCAGGTGCTTGCTGAAATAAATACGCATCTAGAGGCTGAAGTGCAGCACTATGTCGCACGTTATGCAAAAAATCCTGAGACGACTTTTGATTTTGCCAAAGGTCGCATCCAGATTGAGGACCAGTCCATTTTATCCGAATTAGAAAGTGTGCGTTTACGTCTGGAACTTGAGGCAGAAACCGTGATTGAACAGACCGTGAATGCACTTCGTGAAAAAATGCGTGCGGCAGCCAAAGAAGAAATCGAGTATATGCTGAAAAATTCTGAATTTTCTGATCAGCCACGCAATATTTAAATGATCCTTTCACATTAAAAAAGCCCGAAAATTCGGGCTTTTTTATCTTCTATGTCGCATCTTACAAAAAATCTGCCAGCATAAAGGCAGCATTTCCGAGCAGATAGCCAATGCTTAATAAAGTGCCAATCCAGAGGATGCCACCCGCAATATTATAAAAGCTGAATGTGGCAAAGCTCATATGCGCTGAACCGGCAGCAAAAGGGCCAAATGAGCGGACAAAGGGAATAAAACGTGCGATTAAAATAGTTTTACCGCCATGTTTCATAAAATAGTGGTTGGTTTTCACCATATATTCCGGCTTAAAATAGCGTGAATGTTGATTGAAATATTTTAAGCCAAGAACTTTTCCGGTGTAATAATTCACGCTATAGCCCAGCACCGAAGCAGTGAATAACAACAGCCCCATCGAATGCAGGGTCACCAGATCGCTGCTGGCACATAAAGCTCCCACAGCCAGCAATAGACTGTCGCCGGGCAGGAAAAAGAAAAACACTGAACCGGTTTCTGCAAAAATCACCAGAAACAGGATTGCATAAATCCATACCCCATATTGATCGAGCAATAGCGGCAATGACTGTTCCAAGTTAAGTAAAAAATCGAGCATTCGACCCGTCCACCAAGGCAATATTTGCAAGTTGAACTGCTGATTATCCCGAAAAATAAAAAAACAGTCTAATTTTTCAATCAGACTGTTCAGTAAATCAACATTTCTCTTATTTTAAGAAACCATTTTCAGCCAGGAAATCCATACTGATTTTTGATTGTTCAGTGGTTTGGGCGGCTTTATCACCGAGCAATAAACGCTCGATATAACGTGCCAATACATCCACTTCCAGATTGACCTTGCTACCGACTTTCCAGGTACCGATATTGGTACGTTCAGCAGTATGTGGAATCAGGTTCAGACTAATCACGCTACCACGCAAATGATTAATCGTTAGACTGATGCCGTCGACTGTGACCGAGCCTTTTTCTGCGAGATATTTGGCAATTTCAGCAGGTGCAGTCACTTCATAATAAATCGAACGTGCATCTTCACGAACCAACGTGATCTCGCCGACTGCATCGACATGACCTGACACAATATGACCGCCAAAACGCGTAGTCGGCAGCATGGCTTTTTCAACATTGACAGGTTGACCGGCTTTCCAAGTGCCGAGCGTGGTCCGGTTCAGACTTTCACGGGAAACATCAGCCGCATACCAGTTCTCGCCCCAGTCGATCACGGTCAGGCAGATACCATTGGTCGCGATAGAATCACCCAGATGTACATCAGACATGTCCAGATCGGTCTGGATGCGTAAACGTACATCACCACCAACGCTTTGCAGACTTTCGACTTTGCCGAGGCTTTCGATAATACCTGTAAACATTTTTATTTCCTTTTCAATTCTTTTACCAGAGGGCCAACTGGGTACTAACGCCGGTCGTATCCACACCACCCAATTCTGCATAATGATGCAGCTGGCTGAGTAATTGACGGATCGGTGGACCTGACTTGGCGTGGGTATCGGTAATCACAATAAATTCCAGCACGCGGGCACGTTCAGACTGGCGCTGTTTGCTAACACGATAACGCGGCACATCCTGGGTTAGCAAGGTCACCCGGCCACGTTTCAGATTGGCCTGTAACAAATCGGTAGCGCTGATATTACCGTCAGTTGAATAACTGGTCAGAATGAAACGTGCATTGATGGTGGCCAACAGGCTCTCGTAAGCTTCTTTGGCATATTTAGAGGAATTGTACTGGCTCGGACGCTCTTTGCGCCATGCCCGGTCAATCCCGCTCTTAAAGCCCTTGGTATCCGGAGTCGGTAAATCGGCCTGATCCCATAAGGTCAGCGCATTCAGCACATGATAATTACTGCTATAAGCATGCTGATTATACGGTGGATCCAGATAAGCTACATCTACTTCAAAGCCGCTCATCTGGTTGGCCAGATGCTGGGCATCGACACACCACATTTCTGCGGCCATTCCCTTTTTCTGATCCGACTCGCAAAAACGACTTGGCGTTAACCATAATAAAGATTCAATCCGTTCCAGCGCAGTTTGGGTTTTCCCGCCCCAACCATGGTGAAAGCTTTTGAAAACACCAGAAGTATTGCTGACAAAACTGGCGGAATACAGCAAAGGCGCCAGCAAGGCAGACATCTCCACATCATCAATTGCACCTTGTGCCTGCCAGGCGGCAATCTGCTGACGAATCGCATCAATACGCATGCCGTTACGACGTTTGAAGAACAAACGGTCACGGGCTGGATCATAGATTTCATCATTACGTGGACAGAGGTTATGCGTCACCCAGCCTTTAACTTCCGGCAAACGGTTCAGATAATCAATCGCTTTCTGATAGCCACCGAGTTCTTTAAATGCCGGTGCTTCAGTACAGGCCAGTACCGCATGATTCAGCGCATGGCTATACGGCTCCCAGTCATTGGCAATGACGCGATAGCCATTCTGACGGGCCAAGCGCGAGACCACGCCTGAACCTGCAAAAAAGTCAGCAAAAATCGGAGCACGACCATCTTTACGATTCAGGGTTCCCGTACTTTCCAACGCTTCCAGAATTAAATGCAGTAAACGGCGTTTGTTGCCCAGATAAGGAACCAGCTGATGGAAAAGATATTCATCGGTGGTACGTGCCGCATGGCGACGTTTATGATAAACCGTAGACTCTGAACTCATAGTGTCTCTTGAAAAGGAATTAGCCTGAAGCGCACGTCATCACCTAAGCGAGTTACATCGCGCAGCTTAAATCGGAGTTGTTCGGCCATATGGCTAAATTCTGCATTAAACATGGTACGCGCAGACTGACCCAATAGGGTCGGTGCAACGTAACTGATCAGTTCATCAACCAATTTTTGTTGTAAAAATGCCGTAGATAAGGTCGCCCCTGCTTCCACCAAGACCTCATAAATCTGATGTTGTTGAACCAGTTGCTTTAATAATTCTGCTAAAGGCTGTACCGGTAAGTGTAGCACACCCAGATCTGCAAGCTCCTGACGAAATGGCCCCATCACCATTACGGTATCGGCTTGCGCTAAAATTTTTGCGTTTAGTGGTAAACGCCCCTGACGGTCTAGAATAATTCGTTTCGGTTGCACCACGGTCTTGATATCTTCAATCCCATCCAGTTGCCGCACATTCAGCTGACAGTCATCCGCAAGAACCGTATCAATTCCGGTGATCACTGCGCCTGAAATCGCACGCCAATGCTGTACATCCTGACGCGCTTCCACACCGGTAATCCATTTCGATTCACCCGATGCCATTGCGGTACGGCCATCCAGGCTTGAGGCAATTTTTAAACGCACATAAGGCATGCCAGTCGCCATGGCTTTCAGGAAACCTTGATTCAGCTCATGCGCTTCATCTTCACAGATGCCAACGTCTACCTCAATGCCCGCATCTTTCAGGATCTGTACGCCCTTTCCGGCCACTAGCGGATTGGGATCAGGACAGGCCACGACAACTTTAGCCACACCTGCTTCCACCAGACCTTTGGCACAAGGCGGCGTACGGCCATAATGCGCACAAGGTTCTAAAGTCACATAAGCGGTTGCACCACGTGCCTGTTCACCGGCCTGACGCAACGCAAACACTTCAGCATGTGGCTGGCCGGCTTGAGGATGAAAACCTTCTCCAACAATCACACCATCTTTAACAATGACGCAGCCGACATTCGGATTCGGTTTGGTGGAATATTGCCCTTGACGAGCCAATTCAATGGCCCGGCGCATCCAGACTTGATCTTGATTCAGTTCAACCATGCTTATTCTTGTAATTCTCGTTGTTGCATCTGTTCAATCTGATGACGAAAAGCTTCAACATCCTGAAAATCCTGATAGACCGAAGCAAAACGCACATAGGCAACATGATCCAGAGCAAATAAAGACTGCATCACGATTTCACCGATGGTACGTGATTTCACATCACGCTCACCCAGACGGCGAATCTGTAGCTGAATATCGCTCAGCACTGTTTCAATCTGCTCCTGGGTCACCGGGCGTTTTTGCAAGGCATGCATCAGGGAACGACGTAGTTTGGCTTCATCGAAAGGTTCATTTTTGCCATCCGACTTGATGACGCGCGGCATCACCACTTCATAGCTTTCAAAGGTAGTGAAGCGTTCATTACAACTGACACATTCACGGCGACGACGAATCTGACAGCCTTCAGCTGCCAGGCGTGAATCAATCACTTTACTGTCTGCAGTATTGCAAAATGGGCAATGCATAGCGGTTTAATTGAACAAATCCAGATGGATTCCGAGTGTAGCAAAAATTACAAACTTTGTAGAGTTTTACGCAACATATAGAAAAAAAACAGCCCATTCGGGCTGTTTTACACTATATATTGATTATGGTGTATTTATTATTATTCGACACGTTCGCCATGTTGGCTTAAATCCAGACCCATACGCTCATCATCAGATGCCACACGGATTCCAATGATCAAGTCGATGACTTTCAGGATAATGAAGGTCATGATCGCAGAGTAAGCAATTGTCGCCAGTACACCTTCCACTTGCACCCAAAGCTGATGCATGACATTGGCAGGGGCATTGTCACCCATGATGAATTCGCTAGCAAAGAACGCGGTTAAAATCGCACCGACAATACCGCCTACACCATGCAAGCCAAAAGCATCTAAAGAATCATCGGCTTTCAATACGCGTTTCAGTGCTGTAATCCCCCAGAAACACACCACACCACCGATCAGACCCATCGCCAATGCACCGCCTACAGTCACAAAACCTGCAGCTGGAGTAATGACCACCAGACCAGCAACTGCACCCGATACGCCGCCCAGTACAGAAGCTTTACCACGTGCCAGTTTTTCAGTGATTAACCAAGAAATGGCTGCTGCTGCCGCTGCGACTTGAGTCACGATCAAAGCATAGCCTGCAGAACCGTTGGCACCTAATGCAGAACCACCGTTGAAACCGAACCAGCCTACCCAGAGTAAAGATGCACCAATTACAGTAAGGGTCAGGTTATGTGGTGCCATAGATTCACGGCCCAAGCCCATACGTTTGCCCAGCATATACGCTGCTACCAGACCGGCAACACCCGAGTTGATATGTACAACCGTACCACCAGCAAAATCAAGCGCGCCGTCGTTACCTAACCAGCCACCACCCCATACCCAGTGGGTAATTGGTGCATAGACGATCACCACCCAAAGTGCGATAAAAGCAACGAAAGCACCAAATTTCATACGTTCTGCAATCGAACCGCTGATGATGGCAACCGTAATGATGGCAAAAGTCATTTGGAAAATCACAAACAGGATTTCAGGAATCGTGCCTGAAAGTGCCTCTGTGGTAATACCGGCCAACATGAACTTATCCAGACCGCCTATAAAGGCATTACCTTCACCGAAAGCGAGGGTATAACCAATAATCACCCAAGCAATACTGACCACCGCCGCAGCAATAAAGCTATGTGCCATCGTCGCCAGAACGTTTTTCTTGCGGACCATACCGCCATAAAATAGCGCCAAGCCAGGAATGGTCATGAGTAAAACTAGAGCGGTAGAGGTTAAAACCCAGGCGGTATCGCCGGTATCTAGCGTTGGTTCTTCTTCTGCAGGCGCTGCAGCTTCAACTGGCGCTACTTCAGCAATTGCTGCTATCGTGTCTGTTGTTGTATTTGTTGTATCGCCTGCTTCTTCAACAAGCACAATTTCTTCTGTCGGTGCTGTTGCTGTTGCAGCTTCTTCAGCCCATGCAACAGAACCACCAAAAAGAGCGCCGGCCATGCCGAACGCGAGTAGCATTTTTTTCATTCGTATCCCCCAACCAAGTTTTTGTGAGTTATTAGGTACTCAGCAAACTTCGTGCCAAGTTAGACAGCGTCTGCACCTGTTTCACCTGTACGAATACGGATGACTTGTTCTAAGTTGGTCACGAAAATTTTTCCGTCACCGATTTTTCCAGTGCTCGCCACACGAGTAATAGATTCAATCACCGCGTCTACCATTTCATCGCTAATCGCGATTTCAATTTTGACTTTCGGCAAGAAATCTACAACGTATTCAGCACCACGATAGAGTTCAGTGTGGCCTTTTTGACGACCAAAGCCTTTCACTTCAGTTACAGTGATGCCTTGAACACCAATTTCAGACAATGCTTCGCGAACATCGTCTAATTTAAAAGGTTTTACAATTGCAGTTACGAGCTTCATGTTTGTTTTCCTTCGGCTTATTTCACCAGTAAGGTTTTACGTTCAAATTTCATGCCAAGATTCCTAAGGTCGGGGGAAATTAGAAAGCCCGGCATGTGGTTTATTTATACCTTATTTTATAC
>SPVA01000076.1 GCA_013530545.1 Acinetobacter lwoffii | reverse complement strand
CGACTAAAAAATGCAAATTTGATTTACGAGAGAAAATGCGCTCTCGGCATGCATCTATGAGTTTCATCACCAGCGTCGAAGCCAGAAACACCCCCAAAGTACAAGGCAATCATAGCATAGATGTCAAAAATTACGATGCATTTTCTAAACATTTACACAACTTGATGCGCTTAATTACATTATTGCGCTAATATTTTACTTTTCAAGCCGAATAACAGAAAAATTATGAGCTATTTACTGGCCCTAGATCAAGGAACCACATCGAGTCGGGCTATTATTTTTAATGAACATGGACAAATTCAGGCAACGGCTCAACGTGAAACCCATATTCAGACGCCACATTCAGGTTGGGTCGAACAGGATGCTCAGGAAATCTGGAGCACGCAGATTGCGGTGGTACAGCAAGCGCTTGCTACGGCGCGTATTCTCGCCAAAGATATTAAAGCCATTGGTCTGACCAATCAGCGCGAAACCACGGTGGTTTGGGATCGAAGAAATGGTAAACCGCTCGCGCCGGCCATCGTCTGGCAAGACCGTCGAACGTCTGACTGGTGTAACCAGCTGATTGAACAGGGCTGGATGACCAAAATTCAGCAAAAAACCGGTCTACGGATTGATCCTTATTTTAGTGCAGGAAAATTGGTCTGGTTTCTGGAGCATGTAGAAGGCGTACGTGAACTGGCTGAACAGGGTCATGTCGCTTTTGGTACTATCGATAGCTGGCTGATCTGGAACCTGACTCAAGGCGCAGAACATGTGATTGAAGCCAGCAATGCTTCCCGTACCATGCTGATGAATCTGCATCAACAAACTTGGGACGAAGAACTGTTGGAGCTGTTTCATATTCCTGCTTCGGTCTTACCAAAAATTATTTCCTCGGATAGTTATATCGCTGACACCGCTTCAGGTTTACTCGGTGCCAATATCCCCATTACCGGTATTCTAGGTGATCAGCAATCTGCACTGTTTGGTCAATCCTGTTTTGAAGTGGGGAGCGCAAAAAACACCTATGGCACCGGCTGTTTTATGCTGTTCAATACCGGTCAAGACATCCAGCTCAGTCAGAATAAACTGCTTTCTACCCTTGCCTGGCAAGCGCAGGGTCAAACCACCTATGCACTGGAAGGCAGCGTGTTTATGGCGGGTGCGGTAGTGCAATGGCTACGTGATGGTCTCGGGATTATTCAACAAAGCCGTGATGTGGAAAAACTGGCCTGTAAAGTTGAGGATACCGACGGCGTGGTTTTGGTTCCGGCCTTTACCGGACTTGGCGCGCCGCATTGGGACAGTGAAGCGCGTGCCCTGCTCTGTGGCATGTCTCGTGGTACGACTCAAGCGCATATCGCCCGAGCAGCCTTAGAATCAATCGCTTTTCAGGTATCGGATGTCCTCAGTGCAATGCAATCCGATATTGCCCACCCTTTAAAAGAATTACGGGTCGATGGCGGTGCCAGTAGCAATGACATGCTGATGCAGTTTCAGGCAGATATTCTCAATGTGCCGGTGCTGCGTCCAAAAATGCTGGAGTCTACCGCTTGGGGAGCAGCAGCGATGGCCGGATTAAAAGCTGGCGTATTTTCAAACCTGGAGGAAATTTCGCAGTCTTGGCAACTTGAACATGCCTTTGAACCGAAAATGCAAAATGATGAGCGTGAAGCTCATTTAGCCAAATGGCAGAAGGCCTTAAATCGGGCCAAATCAGATCTATAACCTGTATCAATCTGAAGGTCGAAAGCTAAAAAAGCACTGTTCAACAGTGCTTTTTATTTTCTATCTCTTACCCTCAATAAGCATAAGATGCAATCGCTGTAGCAATTGGCTTATCTTCATCATTGATCATGGTCATACGCATGGTGCAGCCCTTACGCCCCAAACGTAAGGTTTCTGCCCGCGCGATAAAATATTTACCGCGCCCGGGTGCCAGATAATCCACCCGCATATCCACTGTCGCCAAACGCGAGACTTTTTTAATGGTGTCGGCAATGGTTTCAGGTTCGGCTTTTTTATATAACTCCCCCATCGCTACAATTCCACCGACACTATCGAGTACCGTGGCCGCAAGACCGCCATGCAAAATTTGAAACGCGACATTACCAATCATAAAATCCTGCATTTCGACATAGGCTTCGATCTGGCCTTCCACCACCCGCATGCTCATACCATTATGCTTAAAAAAAGGAGAGCTATTAAAAGCATGTACCAACTGATTTAAGACCACATCAATATCCACCTTTGCCCCCAAGTGTATATTACCTGTCCAGCTTTTCTCTGTCTTAGTCATCACTCTGCTCAAATCCACCGCAATAAAAAACCGCTAATTTATGCCCAAAAATTTCAGTTAGGGCTACAATAGGTGCCTAGTTTAATACTGATTGCTGAGATTTTTATGACCTATACGTTCAATCGTCCCGCGTTTCCTGCAACTCGCATGCGTCGTATTCGTAAAAATGAGCATTTACGTTCTATGGTACGTGAGACGCATCTCAGTGCAGATCACCTGATTTATCCAGTATTTGTACTGCCGGGACAAAACCAGAGCCAAGATATTCCCAGTATGCCGAATATCCAGCGCCTGTCAGCAGACTTGCTGTTAAAAAAATCAGAGCGTCTGCTGGAACTGGGCGTCAACAAACTGGCACTGTTTCCAGTCACACCACAAGAAGATAAAAGCCTGACCGCCGAAGCGGCTTGGCGCGAAGATGGTCTGGTCCAACGCACTTTGCGTTTATTAAAAAAAGAACTGCCAGAAATGGTGCTGATTACGGCATTATTGATGAGAACGGTTATGTCTTAAATGATGAAACGGTCGAGTGCCTGATTAAACAGGGCTTGAGCCATGCCGAAGCCGGTGCAGATGTGTTTGCTCCAAGTGACATGATGGATGGCCGGATCGGTGCGATTCGTCAGGCCTTTGAGCAAAATGGTCATATCTATACTTCGATCATGGCCTATTCAGCCAAATATGCATCAAGTTTCTATGGCCCGTTCCGTGATGCAGTCGGTTCTGCCAGCAACTTAAAAGGCGGCAATAAATACAATTACCAGATGGATGTCGGTAACCGTGCTGAAGCCCTGCATGAAATTGCGCTGGATATTCAGGAAGGTGCAGACATGGTGATTGTTAAACCGGGCATGCCTTATCTGGATATCGTCCGCGAAGTCAAAGACACTTTTGGCGTACCAACCTTTGTCTATCAGGTCAGTGGCGAATACGCGATGCTGGCTGCGGCAATTCAAAATGGCTGGTTATCTGATAGCGTCATTTTAGAATCATTGATGAGCTGTCGTCGTGCCGGTGCAGATGGTATCTGGACCTATTTTGCTGAAGAAGCTGCGCTTAAACTGAAAGACATGAAGTAAAAGGATTTCGGCGCAATGCATATTGCCATTATCGGCGCTGGCATCACCGGTCTGATGTCGGCGCTGGAACTGCTTCAACAGGGATGTTCTGTTACCCTTTTTGATCAACAGGCCGCCGAGCAGGCTGCATCCTGGGCTGGAGGAGGCATCCTCTCCCCGATGTATCCGTGGCGTTATCCCGCTGCTGTAAATGCTCTGGCCCGACATGCCAAACCGCTGTATCAGGACTGGAATCAAAAACTGCAACCTGTCACTGGCATCGATTTCCAGATTCATGAAACAGGTATGCTGATTTTTGATGAATCCGATTTTGAAATCGGTTTAAGTTATGCCGCAACACATCAAGAGCCGCAGCAACAGGCAAAATTACTTGATCAAGCTAAACTGCAACAGATCAATCCCAGAATTAATCAGAGCAAATTCAAACAGGCGATTTATTTCCCTGAACTGGCCAATATCCGTAATCCACGGTTATTACAGTCGATCATTCGCTATTTGAAGCACCATCCTCGTGTCACCTGGCAAGAAGACTGTAAAATCACTCGGCTCAATATTCAGCAAGGCTGTGTAAACAGTATCTCAGATGAACATGGCCGGCTTTTTCAGGCAGATCAGTATGTGTTCACAACCGGAGCATGGTCACAATACTGGTCACAGCAACTTGGTTTGGAAATTCCGGTACAACCGGTGCAAGGTCAGATGCTGCTGTTTAAAACGCCAGAAAACTGGCTGCCGACCATGTGCATGCATAAGGTCATGTATCTGATTCCACGACAAGACGGGCATGTTTTATGTGGGTCCAGTATGCGTCAGGTCGGTTTTGACACCTCGCCTTCTAGCGAAATTCGGCAGGATATTTTACAGGCGTGCATCGAGATGGTGCCGGAACTGGCAGATTTTCCGCTGGTCAAGCAATGGGCCGGATTAAGACCCAGCTCACCCGATGGTATTCCTTATATTGGCAAAATTCCCAAGCTACAAAATGCCTGGGCCAATTTTGGACATTTCCGTAATGGTTTATGTATGGGGCCGGCCTCAGGCAAACTGCTCGCTCAACTCATCCTTGAACAAACGCCAATCGTTGATCCAGATCCTTATGATCCACTCCGTTTATTAGAGCCCAGTCGCTTAGCGCTTTAGGATATTATCCAGCGCCTCTTTCAGGGTTGGATAATGAAACTGGAATCCAGCCTCCTGCAAGGCTTTGGGCTGTACATACTGACCGTTTAATACCAGTTGGGATTGTTCTCCCAGCATTATTTTCAGACTGCATGCGGGTAATGGCAATAAGGGTTTGCGCTTCAGAATCTGGGCCGCAGTTCGTGCAAACTGGGCCTGACTGCTTTTTTCTGGCGCGACCACATTAAAGATCTGCTCGGTCGTATCCTCAAGCATCAAGAATTCAATCGCACGCAGTACATCCTCTAAATGTACCCAGGTCACTGGCTGACGTCCATGACCAATCCGCCCGAAGAGATTCAATTTAATCGGCAATAGCATCTGCGGAAGAATCCCGCCACCTTTGCCAAACACCACAGCAAAGCGAACAATCTTGGTGTTCTGGTTCGTATAGGACAAGGCCAGCTGTTCCCACTTCGCACAAAGTTCAGACATAAAAATATCTTGTGGCGGGCTTTGTTCCGTGCAGAACTGTTCCCAGCGCTCAGCCGGATCAATGCCATAATAACCAACGGCGGATGTCGAAATAATCCGTTTCGATTTAATCTGATATTTTTCTAAATAATCAAATAACTGTTTGGTGGTGTCTAAACGGCTATCCAGCAATTTCTTTTTACGCGCTGCTGTCCAACGGCCCTGACCGATGCTTTCGCCAGCCAGATTCACCACATAATCAATCTGATGCTGTTTTAATTCATCCAGCTGGTTAATCCAGTGGAAGTCTGGATGTGGTTCACGTTTATTTTTCTGACGGGTCAGACCAATCACCCGATAATCACGCTCCAGTAAAAAACGCACGAGATGACTGCCAATAAAACCACTCGCTCCCGTCACCAGCACTACAGGTTTATACATTAGTCATTCTTCGCCTTATTATTTTCTTGGTTTAAATTATACGCCACTCATCTTCAGCTTTTTTAAAGCAGGAATATTTTTGTAGTGGAGAATTTGTATCTTTCATCATTCAATTAATTTATGAAGATCGGCCGTCAATGGCCAAACATTTTCTCTGCCATACGCTGGGCCTGCTTGCCATAAAACCAGTAGGTCAGCAGATACAGCGGAATTGCGATCATCAGGAACATGATCAGCACAATACTCATAAATTGTGGCTGCTGTAGATACAACAGAAAGTCCTGCCAGGCATTCGGATTGGAACGGGTGGCGATAACAATACCGAGCAAGAGAAATAATAAATTATAGCCCCAGTAAATCAGGCTAAACCCGAGGGTGAATTTTTTACGCTCTGCTTGGGTCGGGGCACGTTTTTGCTGTTTTAAAAATTTAAAAAGCACCCAAATCATGGCAACCAGATACGGAACAATCGTCAAAACTGCGCCCATGCCCATCGGCAGCAAGGCTGCGAGTACACCGCAAATACAGGTAAAAATAAAACATATAACGAAAAACCAGATAAAATAATGACTTAGCGGCAACATATGCATGATTCAGTGACCTTCAACAAGCTAGTATAAAAAAAATCAGGTTTTTTTTCATTTTATTGTCAACCATCCACTACAGGGTGACGTTATATAGGGTACAAGGTACAAAAATTTGGACTGGCATCCACGAATTTTTGCTGACCTTTAGAGCTAAAGCAATAAGTCCAGTGTACAGGGAAATTTTGAATAGCAGCCAAAATCTTCATGTAACACAAATTTGACCGACGATTTCATCATCACTCGAATCGTCGGTTTTTATTTTTTTAAATTCCTATTTTTTAAAATCTGATAGCTTGCGCATCCTTCGATATCTGGTGATTTAGTTGTAATCCTTTGCTTATTTTCATACTGATCAAAATAAATTCAGCCTCCAAATCACAAACAATTCACTGAAATATCGTTTTCAAGTAGATTTTTACCTGTGCTTTTTCCTATAGTAGCAAGGCAGATATTAGGGGTTCATTACATGGCAGTTCATTTTCTTCACACTTCCGATTGGCATTTGGGACAATTTTTCCATAACCATGACCGTGAATTTGAACATGCGCAGTTTTTGACTTGGCTACTTGAGCAAATTAAAGCAAAGCAACCGCATGCCCTGATGATTGCCGGCGATATTTTTGATGTGATCAATCCCGCTTCCAGTGCGCAAAGACAGCTGTACCAGTTTCTGGCCGATGCACATGACCTGGCGCCACATATGCAGACCCTGATGATTGCAGGCAATCATGATTCCGGTTACCGGATTGAACAGGTTGAACCCTTGCTGGCCAAATTCAATGCCAAAGCAGTGGGAATAGTAGGCCGCACTGCAGAAAACACCCTGAATCTGGATCGTCTACTGATTCCTATTTATGATCTGGATAAAAATATCATTGCCTGGTGTCTGACCCTGCCCTATTTACGCAGTGCCGAAATTACCGGATTGAATGAACATACCAGCAATAACCAGAATGCCATTAGCTATCTGCATCAACAACTGATTGCCGAAGCCAAAGCCCGAAAACAGCCACATCAGGCACTGATTTTAATGTCACATGCGCACATGCAAGGTGGTGAGACTTCGGACTCTGAACGTCCGATTATTGTCGGCAATGAAGAGGCCCTGTCAACGGCGCTGTTTGATGACGTGATTGATTATGTCGCGCTGGGGCATATGCATAAACCGCAAAAAGTCGGTCAGCCGCATATTCGCTATAGTGGCTCTCCGATTCCGCTGTCATTTAGTGAGATTAATTATAAGCATCAAATAGTTGAAGTCAGGATTGACCCTCAATTAGAAGATGAGGCACGTTTTCAGTTTGAAGCTTTGCTTATTCCACGCAGTGTCCGCCTGCATCGACTCCGTGGTGAACTCAATGAAATCTTTGAGCAGATTCGAACCCTTGAACATGGGGAAATTGAAGCAATTGATCAACGTGAATATATCGATATTGAATATCATACGGCAACGCCTCCTCCACCCAATTTAAGACAAACTTTTGAAGATGCACTTCCGCCGAACCGCTATCGACTGGTGCGCATTTCACGTCAATATCAAGCTATTAATCTTGATGATGCACAAGCTCAGAAGATCCATTTAGAGCCGCCAACACCCAAAAGACTATTTGAACAGCTTTGGCTCAAACAGGGTTACAGCGCCGATGATTCGGTGCTGAAAGATTTCCTCAGCCTGATTATTGAGGCGGAAAAAAATATTGATGCTAATGAAACACCATAAGGATATGCCATGAAAATTTTATCTATTCGTATAAAAAACTTGGCATCGCTTGCAGGTGAACATTTTATTGATTTTGAAAGCAATCCACTTGCCAGTGCAGGCTTAATTGCAATTGTCGGTAAAACAGGTGCCGGAAAGTCCACGATTCTGGATGCAATGTGTTTGGCACTGTTCAATCGTGTACCTCGTTTAAAAGATAGCGATGGCAAACTGACTGATATCGATGGTTCTGAACTTCTCACCAATTCCCCATTAACTGTTTTGCGTCGCGGTACAGGCATTGGTTTTGCCGAACTAAGTTTTGTTGCACAAGATCAAAAAGTATATTCAGCTCGCTGGGAAATTAAACGTGCACGTGAAAATCCCACAGGCAAATTGCAAAGTGTGCAACGTTCACTGAAATGTCTGAGTGATGGCAATATTCTTGCCGATAAAGCCAAAGCGGTAGAAGCTAAAATTCTGCAAATTACTCAGCTGAGTTTTGAGCAATTTACCCGTGCCGTTTTATTGGCTCAATCTGAAGTGACCGCATTTTTAAAATCACGGGATACTGAACGTGGTGAACTGCTCGAATATCTGACCAACTCCAGTATTTTTGGCAAAATTGGTCAATTGGCATATGAAAAAACCAAGGAAATCGCCAATCAGCGCAAAGCTTTAGAAGTCAGACTCGGTGATATCGAGACTTTGTCGGAAGAAGATTTAGCGACTATAAGCGATCAATTCAATACAATCTGTACTGAATACAAAAAATTAGAACAAGAAAAATCGGCACTCGAAAAAAACCAGCGATGGTTTGAACAAAAGCAAAAGCTGGAAAATGATGTTCAGCAACGACAGCGTCAGCATGTGGAGCAACAACAAAAATTTGATTTACTGAATACAGAACGTGGCCGTCTAAAACAACTCGAAGTTTTTGCATCCATCCGTCCAAGTATGATCCAGCAAGAAAAAACACAAACAGAATTAGCTCGGTTAAAATCCCAAATTCAAAGTACTGAACTACAGTTTCATACCATTCAGCAAGTTTTTGAGCAAAAACAGACTGCAATTAAACAGATTGATGAACAACTCAAAGCGCTACAGCATTTTGAACACACCCATCAGCACCGTATTGACCAAGTCCGTCACTGTATTCAAGAACGTGAATTCATTGGTAAACAGTTTGTTAAAGCAAAATCTGTATTGGACGAGTTTCAAAAAGAGTTACAGCCCTTAATCCTTGTACAAACTCAGCTACACAAGGAATTAGCGCAATTCAAGTCAGATCAGCAAAAACAAACCGAACAGTTGAATCAAACGATGCAACTAAGCAGTTTAGATGATGGACTTTCCGCGCATCTCACACAGTTACAACGATTTATTCAGCATTACCAAAGTTTTGAAAAACAATATGGCGATATTGCTTCTGCTAGAACTGATTTAAGTCAGAAAAAGCAGCAATTGGAATCACTACAACAACAGTATGGCGATGACCAAAAAATTGATCACCAACTATTAGAACTTCGCCGCGATCAGGCAAAAAATTTGGAGCAACAACATCAATTTAGTTTAATTCAAAATCAATTTAAACAATGGCTACAACAACGCTCTGAACAGCATCAACTGCAAACAACGTGCAATGCGCTCGCACAGCAGAGTGCCCAAAGTAAAATCCAAGTTGATTTGCAAGAACAGCAATATCAAACCCATAAACTTGAACGTGAAAACTTACAACGCATGCTGCAACAACAGCGCTTATTACATGCTGAAAATATTGAGAAATTACGCGAGCAATTGATTGATGGAGAAGCATGTTTAGTCTGTGGCAGTTTACATCATCCATTTAAAACTGATCTTTCTGCACTATCGAGTGAACTCGTCAATTTGCAAGAGCAACAAGAGCAGCAAGCGATTCAAATCGAACAAGACAGTTTTAATGCTTGGCAAAAGATTCAGCAATTACACACACAGCAAACAGCATCTTTGAGCGAACAGCAAAAACGTCTCGATGATTTAAATATTCAACATCAACAGCATGAACAGGCGCTTTATCAAAGCTTCAAAAATGCCCAAATTCAAATAGACTTAACCCAACAATCTGAACAGATTGAACAACAACTGCTTCAAGTCAATCAAATCCTGCAACAAGAAAAAATAACACTTGAGGAAAATATCAAACAACTCGATGAGGTTGAAAAAACACAACGGAATTTAACCCAAAATATTCAGCAAATCTCACAACAACTGTCGATTGTTCAACAAGCTGAACAGAATATTCAATACCTTCTAGACCTGCTCACTGCTGAGCAACGAAATGCTTGGCATAAGCAAACCTTAACTGTTGCACAACACATTGCACAACAATTGCATGAGCGTCAGCATCTGTTGCAGAAGCTTGAGACTTTAAATCAGCAACTGAATGAGAAAGCTCAACTACTCGCTCAAAAAAATAACGAGATTCAAGCCAAAAATAATCAGATTGAACTCGCTGAAAAAGATAAAGTTGAATTTGAGCGTCAAGGACAAGAGAACAAGGAACTTGCCGTTCAGCTTATTTTTGAGATGACGCAAACTTCGGTCGATAAACCACATGAATGGCTGACTCAACACGATGAACAGCGTAAAAATTTACAGCTGCAACATCAGAAAATACAACAAAGTTTCGAAACAGCTCGTCAACAATTTGATAGCCAACAACGGCAGCTTGATCAACTCAGAATTCAGTTGGCTCAACTTGAAACACAGCATCATGCTTGTGTTTTAGAAATCGAACACTGGTTAAATCAAAATTTAGATTTTAATCATGCTTTGATTTCACAATTAAGCCTCATTTCAACTGAAGAAACTCAAAAACTACGTCAACATATTAAAGATATCGAACATGCCTTGGTCGATGCAGCATCCGCCCTGAAAACCACACAACATCTGCTCGCACAACATTTACAAACTCAACCTGAAGTACAAATCTTACAGATTGAGCGTGCCATTGAACTGAACCTTAAAGCTTTAGCAGAGCGACAAGAACAGCGTGACCAACTTAAGACCAAGTTAGATGTTCACTACTCGAACCTAGATAAGCAAAAACAATTTGCTGAACAAATTCAGCAAATTCAAACTGAAGAATATCGCTGGAATAAAATTTCCAGTCTTATGGGGGATGCCACAGGCAAAAAATTCCGTGATTATGCGCAGCAATATAACCTTGATATTTTGCTTGAATTTGCCAATCAGCAACTCGCGATGCTGTCTCAGCGTTACACCTTAAAACGTTTAGACAACTCACTCAGTCTTGCCATTATTGACCATGATATGGATGGTGAAACCCGTTCTGTTTCATCGCTTTCTGGGGGTGAGTCATTCTTGACCGCCCTTGCCTTGTCTTTAGCAATTGCCAATATGGCTTCAGGCTCCATGAAAATAGAATCCCTTTTTATCGATGAAGGTTTTGGCACCCTTGATGCATCTTCATTACATATGGTGATGAATGCACTTGATCAGTTACAAAGTCAGGGACGTAAAGTGGTCGTAATCTCACATATTCAGGAAATGCATGAACGGATTCCAGTACAGATCCAGGTCAAGCCTGTTGGTGCAGGCGCCAGTACCATTCAGATTATAGGTTAGCGATGATTCACCCTGCCCCGAACACGCTCTCGCCCTATTTCAGCTTACAGCTTGAGAGCCTACGGGGTATCAGTGCCATTGTGGTGCTGTTCAGTCACTGCTTTCAGGCATTTATTGCGCCTTTCGATACCAGCATTTATTCATGGATACGCCTGCTTGGACAGGCTGCAGTCATGATTTTCTTTGCCTTAAGTGGCTATCTGATCGGCTATTCGATCCAGCACAACATTCATCAGCATGGTCAGTTCAATCTGCACCGTTATGCTCGACAGCGTTGCAGCAGAATTTTACCACCCTTTCTGTTTGCCATGGGGTTGACCCTGGTTCTCTATCTACTCGCTCCACTATTATTTGCCAGCCATACTCATGCTTTTCAACACAGTTTTGGCATGATGATCCGGACTGACTATAATGTAGACATGATGGAATTTTTTGGTTCGCTGCTATTTTTGAATGGCTTTGTAACACCAACGGTTTCAGCCAATGCTGCACTCTGGAGCCTGAGCTATGAAGTGTGGTTTTATGTGCTGGCCGGATTCCTACCTTTTTTAAAAAATTCGGAAATCGCCAAAATCGGATTTTTTATGGTTCTGGCTATACTGTCATTACTGAACATCCAGTTTTTTATTTATTTTCTGGTCTGGCTTAGTGCCTTTGCCTGTTCATTTCGATATATCCAGCTACGTTTTTTAAACCGCTTACAATCGGTCAAATTAGCCCTAGTCGGCTTGGCATTTCTAATCGCCTGTTTTGATGCTTACCAGTTTCAGCTGATTGATGAGGCCCAGCAATACCGTGCTGCGAATTTTGCCCCTTTTAATTTCTGTGTGGGTTTGGCCTTTAGCTGCTGGCTGGTACAGCTCCAGCATCAACGTAGTCACTACCATCCGGTCTGGGTTCAATCCGCAGACTTTTCCTATACCTTGTATGTGACCCATTTCCCCTTACTTTTATTTATTTTGGGCTGTATTCCGGCAACTTTGGCCTATGGTCTGGGCGGAGCAGTTTTAGCCTTGCTTGCGAGCATGTGCAGCTTAATAGTCTTTGCCTGGTTAATGGCTAAATGGCTCGAACCAGCCAGAAAAAAAGCGTTATCCAATACCCTGCGATAACGCTTTGCTGCAAAAAGCTGACATTAGTAGTTTATACATCTTTTTTAGGCCGTGCGCCAAACAAGGCCGTACCAACACGAACCATGGTAGAACCCGCAGCAATCGCGTCGGTCATATCCGCAGACATGCCCATACTTAAAGTATCCCAATCTTCAGGATGTGCATGCTGAACTTTGACTGCATCAAATAAAACTTTGGCATCAGCAAAGGCTTGAGGATTATTCGGTGCTGGAATCACCATCAAACCACGTAAACGCACATTTGGCAGTTGGCTGATCTGTACGACCAAATCTGCAACCGCATCTGGTCGACAACCATCTTTGGTATCCTGACCATCAATATTCACCTGAATACAGATATTCAGTGCAGGCTGATCATCTCCACGCTGATTGGATAAGCGCTCGGCAATAATCAGTCGATCGACTCCATGCACCCAAGCAAAATTTTCTGCCAGATGCTTGGTTTTGTTACGCTGCACATGTCCAATAAAATGCCATTCAATGTCCAGCTCTTTCAGTGCCGTGATTTTTTCCAGTGCTTCCTGCAAATAGTTTTCACCAAAAGCACGTTGCCCTGCCTGATACATATCTGCCAGCACGCTACTCGGCTGGGTCTTGGAAACGGCAAGCAGTTGCACCGCATCTGCTTCGCGGCCGGCCTGAATACAGGCAGTTTCAATTTGCACTAAGACCTGATTTCGTGACTGTTGCAACATATTCATTGATGGGGTTCTCATTTCATTCATCTTTTTTTCCCTTGCCCATGAACTAAGTGTTGGTTAAGCTGTGGGAAAGCCTTATTATTCTATCAAAATAATTAACATTTTAATGAACTCGGGGACCTTATGGATATCACAGAATTGTTAGCATTTTCTGCTAAAAATGGTGCGTCGGATTTACACTTGTCTGCGGGCTTACCGCCAATGATTCGTGTCGATGGGGAAGTTCGTCGCATCAACCTGCCAGCATTAGAACACAAAGAAGTGCATAAACTCGTTTATGACATCATGAACGATAAACAGCGCCGTGATTTTGAAGAAAATCTGGAAACTGACTTTTCTTTTGAAGTGCCTGGCGTGGCACGTTTCCGTGTCAACGCATTTAACCAGAACCGCGGTGCCGGTGCGGTATTC
Source organism: Acinetobacter lwoffii (assembly GCA_013530545.1). GTDB lineage: Bacteria > Pseudomonadota > Gammaproteobacteria > Pseudomonadales > Moraxellaceae > Acinetobacter > Acinetobacter lwoffii_G. Next base: position 8,965 of record SPVA01000076.1, on the reverse strand, counting down.
CGTACCATTCCCTCTAAAGTACTGACCCTTGAAGATCTGGGCATGGGACAGATTTTTAAAGATATCTGTGAATATCCACGTGGTCTGGTACTAGTCACAGGTCCAACCGGTTCGGGTAAATCAACTACCTTGGCGGCGATGCTGGATTATATTAATGACAACCGCTATGACCATATTCTGACCGTCGAAGACCCAATCGAATTTGTGCATCAGTCCAAAAAATGTCTGATTAACCAGCGTGAAGTACATCGTGATACCCATGGCTTTAATGAAGCATTACGTTCGGCACTGCGTGAAGACCCGGATATTATTCTGGTCGGTGAGATGCGTGACCTTGAAACCATTCGTCTGGCATTAACTGCCGCAGAAACCGGTCACTTAGTATTTGGTACGCTGCATACCACCTCAGCGGCCAAAACCATTGACCGTGTGATCGACGTATTCCCTGCCGAAGAAAAAGACATGGTACGCGCCATGTTATCTGAATCCCTACAAGCCGTAGTTTCACAGGCTCTACTGAAGAAAAATGGCGGTGGGCGTGTCGCAGCGCATGAAATAATGATCGGTATTCCGGCGATCCGTAACCTGATCCGTGAAAACAAAGTCGCACAAATGTACTCGGCAATCCAGACCGGTGCCAACTATGGCATGACCACACTGGACCAGACTCTGAAAACACTGGTATCCAAAGGTTTGATCAGCCCGCAAGTTGCACGTACTGCAGCCAAACAGCCAGAAGCATTTTTATAAAAAAATTGAATTGTATTGGGGTTTATATACATGGATTTTAACGGCTTACTCGATTATATGGTGGAGAAAAAAGCATCGGATCTGTTCATTACTGCCGATGTCGAACCGTCCATCAAGATTAATGGGCAGATTTTACCGATTGGTTCGGTAAAATTACCCGGTGCGGCAGTAGGACAACTGCTCCATTCCATCATGACCGAAAAGCAGCGTAAAGAATTTGCTGACAGTCGTGAATGTAACTTTGCCATCAGCACGCCGGATAAAAGTGCCCGCTTCCGTGTCAGTGCCTTTCAGCAACGAGATCAACCGGGGATGGTGCTGCGTCGGATTGAAACTGTTATTCCCACGATGGATGAACTCAAGTTACCGCCGATTCTAAAAGAACTGGCGATGACCAAACGTGGCATCATTATTTTTGTCGGGGCAACGGGTACCGGTAAATCAACCTCGCTGGCGTCTTTGGTCGGTTATCGCAATGAAAATTCCAAAGGTCATATCATTACCATTGAAGATCCGATCGAATTTATTCACCAGCATAAGGGCTGTATTATCACCCAGCGCGAAGTCGGCATTGATACAGATTCATTTGAAATCGCTCTGAAAAACACCTTGCGTCAGGCACCAGATGTAATTCTGATTGGTGAGATCCGTTCACGTGAAACCATGGATTATGCGATTGCCTTTGCCGAAACCGGTCATCTGGTCTTTGCTACCCTGCACGCTAACAACGCTAACCAGGCGATTGACCGGATTATCCATTTCTTCGAAGCAGACCGGCATAATCAGCTGTTTATGGACTTGTCCCTAAACATGAAAGCGATTGTGGCACAGCAACTGATTCCAACCATCGATGGCAATGGTCGCCGCGCTGCCATTGAGATTCTAATTAACTCGCCACTGATTGCCGACTTGATTCGTAAAGGTGATGTGCATGAGATCAAGGATCTGATGAAGCGTTCCCGTGAACTGGGCATGCAGACCTTCGATCAGGCGCTGTATGATCTGTATAAAGCCAAACAGATCAGCTATAAAGATGCACTGAAACATGCGGATTCACCCAACGACCTGCGTTTGCAAATCAAACTGTCAGAAGAAGGTGGCAGCAATTTATTGCGTGCACATTCCAATATCACCTTTGACGGTCAGTCCTGATCATCTTGAAGGCATAAAAAAACAGGCTTCCCATGAAGCCTGTTTTTTGTTTGAACCAGCGCTCAAATTATTTTTTACGGAAAACTTCCTGACAGGCAGGCGCATCGCAGTAGCCATACAGATTCAGTGAGTGACCGGTTAATTCAAAACCAAATTTTTTAGCAACGTCATGCTGCTCTTTTTCAATCGTGTCATTAATAAATTCAACAACTTTGCTGCAATTTAAACATACCAGGTGATCGTGGTGATCTTCCTGCATAATTTCAAAAACTGAATGATTATTTTCAAAATTATGACGTTCGATGATGCCCGCTGCTTCAAATTGCGTTAACACACGATACACAGTTGCTAAACCTACATCTTCGCCCTGATCGAGTAAAGTCTTGTAAATATCTTCCGCACTTAAATGATGTTGTTTTGAATTTTCTAGTAATTCTAATATTTTAATTCGTGGAAGGGTAACTTTCAGCCCAGCTTTTCGTAAATCTTGGTTTGAAATAGTCATGTAAAAAGGTCTCTCAACAAAATCAAAGTTGGAATATGCAACAAAGTTTAGATGCAGTATGATCTATCCTTGGATCAAATGCATCATAATTAATTTGGGATAGTTTAGCAAAATGCAAAAAATCATGTTGACGTTATTCGTCACTTCATTGCTCGTCGGCTGTTCGACATTAGGTGTTTATAAAGTAGATATTCCACAAGGAACCCCTTTAACCCAAGCACAAGCCGCTAAAATTCAGGTGGGAATGAGCCATCAACAGGTGCGTTTCTTACTGGGCAGTCCAACAGTAAGCGATCCACTGAATCCTTTACGTTGGGACTACATCTATAACTATACCCCAGGAACCTACGCTAAAAAAGCCAAGATCCCGGCAGCCCAAGGCCAGCATTTGAAAATCTACTTTAACCAGTCTGGTATCGTGGAACGTGTTGAAGGTCTGGAGACGATTCCAGAATCTCAACCCGGCTTACCAGGATCAAAAGAAGCGATTTTAAATGCTCCTCCACTATAGCCGGTTTCACATGAAAAAGCCCCTGAATCATCAGGGGCTTTTTTAATTAAGCTGATTGATTGAGCAGATCATTGAAACTACTGCTCATTCAAGCCGCTTTCTATTCGGAAGACGGTTTCAGCTTTCTTAAAAGATTGCCTCTGGCATAACGACCCACCGGATTTTTCTCGGCGCGTTTACGTCGGATGTCTTTAGGATTGATGGTCAGTGATCGGTAAATTTCCACCCTGTCACCTGCTGCCAGTGGCTGCTGCTGATCTTGCAAACGCACGCCAAAAATGCCCAGAGATAACGGTTCAGGCAAGTCGACCTGCTCACGGATTCCACTCTGCTCAATCGCATCCAGTGCCGTCATGCCGGGCTGAAATGGCACGGCTAGATGAAATTGTTTTTCTGACGTCGCATACGCTACCCAGATCATCGCCTCACTCATCAGACGAATTGTCCTAAGACAGCAATGATTGCCAGAATAATCCCGACCGGCAACACCACACGTACTGCAATACGCCAGATGTTATAAAACGCTTCAGAGCTAAAATTCATTGATTTACGCAAATGACTGATCTTCATGATCCAGCCAGCAAACAGTGCATAGATCAAACAAATCAATAGGCCCCAGACTAACAAGACCACATTGAAAATTGGGCTTAGATTTGGAATAGCCCAGATCAGTGTAACCGCCGCCACAATCGCCCATTGAATTGCAGGATGAAGCTGGCGTTGCTGTAACTGTTCACGTGCCATTTGTAGAATTAATGCAGCAGCTGCGACCATCGCTACGACCAGAGTAAATGCAGGGATTTGCGCTTGTATAGCAAAGAAAGCAAATGCAATGACAGCAACTAGCTGCGCAATCCAGATCGGCAATACCGTCTTGCTGGCGACATCCTGTTGTTGTACAGCGCTCAGACTAGATTGCCAGTACAAGCCCATGCCCAGACCACTTGCGACCAAAGCCAATACGGTGGCATTGCCCCATTCCGAGAACTCGACTGGTGTGACTTGCCATGCAGGTAGCGCCGTTCCCATCACATTGGCTAGAACCAGAGACGCCAGTACGCCAATCGTGGTAACAGCCAATAAAATTTGACGCGGTAGCAGTGACAGGGCCAACGCTACTATTGCCAATCCAATCAACAGAAGATTGGGTGCAAGATCAAGTGCAGCAATCGCCAGAACATTGCTGGCATTGTTCAGCATGGCACCTGCCAAAAACGGAATAAAGATCACACTTAACCAGCCGACAATACGCCATTTCTGTGACGCATCCGCTTCACGGGTCAGCGTCGACAGCGCCTGTAATGGCGTTGTTTTAGAGCGCTTGGCCAAAGCAATTTCCAAGTAGCAGACTGGAAGTGCCAGAATCAGCATGGAGGCCAACCAGAGCATCCAGAAATCCATCTGACGATCAATCTGTATACCGGTTATCGGTGCGAGCGTCGCGATGATAATAAACGATAAACAGAAAGCCATCAGCGGCGATAACCATTTTGACATAGCATTGTCCTGCATGATGCATTCCTATAAAAATCTAGCGCTATTTTGCCTTGTGGAGCGGTGAAAATCAAAAACAAAAAGCAAACCACCATGACAGTGATTTGCTGCGCAAAAATTATAATTAGATTTTAATTTTTGTTATCTCGTTACGTCTTTTATTATGAGAAGAAACGAGCGAACCAGTTTTTACCTGTTTTCTTTTCTTTTTCCTTGATGATCCCCATCATATTTTCTTTCACGGCACCGACATAATCGGCGTCATCGTGCTGAATATGGTTAATCAGCCATTTCGATAATACTTCGTGCAGCTCTGATTCAATGGACTGTCCCAGTTCAAAACGGTCACGATAAGACTCGATTTTTTTAATAAACAGGTCATGCACACGTTTATGCGGCACCCGATATTTATAGCCGGCTTCTTCCTGAAGAGATTCCTCAAAGGTGAAATGCGACTGGGTATAATCAATAATATTGTCGAGAATCTGTTTAATACGGGCACGCTCGGTATTGGCATCAATTTCGTTGATATAATCGAGAATTCGTTTGTGCTGATCGTCAATCACATCGATACCAGTATTATAATCTGGAACCCATTTCATTTTCATTACGACCACCTATAAATATTAAGGACTTATAACGTGAAAATGAGCATATAGCGTATTGATTCAAATAAAAATGAAGCAAATTAGTCGGCTTTCCGCCTAAATCCGGCTTTTTCATTTTAAGTTTCTGTTATATATAATTAAAAATAATTTATCCTGAGTAAAAGGCTAAGATATTAATTAACCAAAATCCGCAATAAACCTTTATTTATTCTTAGATTTTTTCTTATTTTTTAAATATAAAAAAACGGAGTTTAAACTCCGTCTTTAATCGCATTTCAATATTGATCAGCTCGCGTGACGCGTTTTAAGGAAGGATCAAGACGTTCACGTTCCAGACGTTCAACATGCGTCAACTGAGAACGTACTTTCGCCCCATGCTGAAACAGGATCATTTCACCGGGCTGGAAGGCAGTCCATTCTTCATTCTGGGTCAATGGTTCAGTGGTAATCACTGCGACGCGATCTTCAGGGGTCGTGACCTGACTAAAGTCCACTTCGACATCAATATCAATCAGCTGAGCCGGTCTAAACGGGTATTCACGTACCAGCCAGTGGAGTTTAGTAATCGCATAGCTAAACAGCGCCTGACCATTCGACAGGCAGAAATTAAAGGTGCCATGCTCCGCGATTGCAGGTGAAATTTCAGCTAGAAGATCGAAAACCTGATCCAGTTTCGGCTCATGATAGCCAAAGCGTTTCACCAGTTGATCCAGCAGGTAACAGAAGGCACGCTCACTGTCGGTATTTCCGACTGGGGTAAAGCGCCCTGACAGTTCAGGAAAATAATCATATAAATCGCCATTATGGGCAAAAATCCATTGCCGCCCCCAAAGTTCACGGCTAAAAGGATGCGAGTTTTCCAGATTAATTTTGCCTTGGGTCGCTTTACGGATATGGGCAATCACATTGCGTGATTTGATTGGATAATTACGTACCAGCTCGGCAATCGGTGATTCAATCGCGGACTGGTTATCGACGAACAGACGGCAGGCTTTATCTTCAAAGAAAGCAATCCCGAAACCATCCGCATGATCAGAGGTAATGCCCGCCCGCTGGGAAAACCCGCGAAAAGAAAAAGTAATATCCGTCGGGGTGGCACAATTCATTCCGAGCAGTTGGCACATGGTCTGGTTTCAGCTCTCTATTTACTTAGAAGCTTATTGTGCATGACTGTCCCAGTCATTTCAAATAGGTGGCTATAAGAAATCCAAATAAAAAAGAGTCTCTATTGAGACTCTTTTTCGCAAAAATTGGCTTAAGAACGATGCGGATTGGCACGATTGGTAATGAGGGTGCCCACACCATGATCGGTGAAAATTTCTAGTAAGCTGGCATGAGGTACACGGCCATCCACGATATGTGCACTTACGACGCCGCCTTTTACCGCATCCAGCGCACAACCCACTTTCGGAATCATGCCACCATAAATCACGCCGGTTTCAATTAAACGATCGACTTCTTGAGTGGTCAAACCAGTCAACAGGTTTTTATTTTCATCCAAGACACCGGTGATATTGGTGAGTAGAATCAGTTTTTCTGCACCTAGGGCTTCAGCGACTTTACCAGCGACCAAATCAGCATTGATATTATAGGTATTGCCTTCTTCATCGACACCTAGCGGGGCAATGACTGGAATAAAGTCACTATTGGTAAACATTTCCAGAACATCAGTTTTCACGCCAACGACTTCACCGACCAGACCCAGATCAATTTGCTCAACTGAACCATCTTCAGCCACTTTTTCCATCAGCAGCTTTTGCGCACGAATCAGGTTGCCGTCTTTACCGGTAAGACCAATCGCACGACCACCATGCTGGTTAATCAGGTTCACGATAGATTTGTTAACGCTACCGCCAAGTACCATCTCGACTACTTCCATGGTCGCAGGATCAGTCACGCGCATGCCGTCAATACGGTCTGATTCGCGGCCCAGCTGTTTCAGCATGGAATCGACTTGCGGGCCACCACCATGTACCACGATCGGATTAATACCGACTGTTTTTAATAATACGATATCACGTGCAAATGAACTTTCCAGCTCAGGATCGGTCATCGCGTTACCGCCGTATTTTACCACCAGGGTTTTACCCGCAAAGCGTTGAATATACGGCAAAGCTTCTGTCAAAATCTGTGCTTTGTCGATGCCTGTTTGTTGATTTGGCATTCGCCTCTCCTTATTGAGCATCTAAAATGTCTTGAGCGATCTCTGGATAACGGTCACGCAACATGGCTACAAACAGATGACGAATTTCATTTAGACCTTGGGCATTATTGGCATCAAAGCGCACTGTGAAATACTCACCTGTATTGGATGCTCGAATGATGCCAAAACCATCCTCAAAATCAAGACGTATCCCATCAATTTTACTGATTTGCGCATTAATTCTTGCGGATTGTTGTTCAACGAAGTTTAAAAGCTCAACAGGACGTACTTGACGCGTTGAAATATAAAGATCTTCAGTACCATGTCGTTTTGGATAAGCCGCCAAGGCCTGCGCGAGAGTTTGCCCCGTTTGGTCGAGATATTCCATGACTCTGAGCGCTGCATAGAGTCCATCATCATAGCCCCAGCCGCGACCATCATTAAAGACATAATGTCCGGCATATTCCCCACCAAAAATCGCTTGCTGCTGAGACTGGTTCAGATAGGTTCTGAGAAATGAACTACCGGTACGAATCATCACCGGCTCTCCACCTAGACGTTGCACCGTATCACGAACCAAGGTCGAACATTTCACATCATAAACAAATTGGCATGGTGCTGAAGCATTGAGACAAATTTCGGCAAACAGGCATAATAACTGATCTGCAGTGATAATCTGGCCATGTTCATCAATCAGAACCAGGCGATCACCATCACCGTCCAAGGCAATACCGAGATCAGCCTGCTGTTGCATGACGGTTTGACGTAAAGTTTCAAGATGTTTGTCTTGCGAAGGATCCGGCGCATGATCCGGAAAATGTCCATTCGCCTCACAACGTAAAGCAATCACTTCACAGCCCATTTTTCTGAGTACCAAGTCAGCACAACGTCCGGCTGAGCCATGCAGACCATCCAGAATCACTTTAAATGAGCGCTTTAATTGAATATCTTCTAATATTCCCTGCTGATACTGCAGGCAAAACTCTGGAATAATCTGATGCGGCAGTTCAGCTAAAGTAATTAGCTGGCTATCGCAATGTGACTTTGCCAGTTGGGCCACCTGTTGAATCATCTCAGGACAAGGTGGTTCACCATCAATAATCCATTTAATCCCATTATCTTCTTTAGGATTATGACTGGCAGTGACCATAATGCCATTACCATCAAACTGACGTGCGGTGAAATATAGCATTGGGCTGGAACAGCAGCCTACAATAGTGGCTTCCAGCGAATAGTCTTTAAAAATACGGGCAATGGTGTCGGCAAAAGCCGGGCTACTGATGCGTGCATCATAACCAATGGCGACACGTGTCTGTCCCGCAGCCTGATACTGCTGGGCTAAACCGTGGGCAATTGCATCAATGATCCCGGCACCTAATAGACTGACTTTACCGCGTATGTCATAGGCACGAAAGATATGCATGGGGAATGGATGATTCATAGATCCCATAAAACTGTCTTTTCACTATTCGTTAAAATAAGGAGATTTAAAATGATGATTTCAGCATAATGACTTTAAACATTTGTTTTTGTTTTAAGACCCGCTATTTTTAAACGATTTCAATGTAACAATCAATTATAAAAATATAATCTACAACTTTAGAATTATAGGGTTCTTGTAATTAAACAATGATTATTTAATTATATTTATTTTGAATTTCATCTGATTAGATATTTGATCACTAGATCTCTTGCGAAAGTAAAAAATTGTTTATACTAGCCCCATGAAATATGAAAATTTAACTCGATTTAATGATGGGGAATTTAAACGACTCGTTGGAGTTCCTCGTCCATTATTCTTA
>SPVA01000002.1 GCA_013530545.1 Acinetobacter lwoffii | reverse complement strand
TCTGTATCTGATGGAATATTACAATCAGATACGACCTCATCAATTTAACGATGGTATCAGCCCTTGTCAGGCTGAAAATAAACTTAAAACCGTGTCCAATATTTGTTGACCACTACACTATTCATAAATTCATGTCAGCATTCAAATAGTAATGAATGCTCCCTCTCCCATTGGGAGAGGGTCGGGGTGAGGGTGGAAACAGTGATTGAGTATGATTGTAGTCAATACTTCACTGATGATGGATTAGAAGCAGATCGAAACTGAGATGAAGCTTTGGCACAACTTAGGTTAGTTAATTAAATGAACTACATTTTTTCTGTAAACTATTATAAAATTTAAAAAATAAGAAAATTAGTGCTATGAAGTATTCGAAAAAACAAATCGAAAAAGCTGGATTTGACTTAATTGGTTCAGCTATTGAATTTGATAAAAAATTGTTGTCTGAAACGATGAGTGTTTTGACTGATTGGAGAGATAGTCATATTACTGCATTGGATACATGCGAAAATTTTCTAAAGAGTAAAGTCTATTCAACTGATAGCGCTGCTTTTATTGCTAAAAGAATAAAAAGAACTGAATCTATCGTAAAGAAATTAAAAAGATTTAATAAAATGAGCCTGAAAAATATGCAGGACATTGGAGGTATTAGAATTGTCTTGGCAAATAATAAAAAAGTAAAAAAATTATTTGATGAATTGTGTAAAGAACCAAATTTTATGAACGATGATGGCAATGTTAAATTCAAAGACTATATTCTAGAACCTAAAGCTGATGGATATAGAAGTATCCATATAATTGGAAAATTTTTAAATGATGATCAGGAACTCAAAAATATAGAAGTTCAATTAAGAACAGCATTACAACATTGTTGGGCTACTAGTTTAGAAATTATAGATTTATTTACGAATCAAAATTTGAAGTTGAATGAAGGCACAACAGAGTGGCGTCTATTCTTCAAGTATGTAAGTAATCAGTTCGAAATTATCGAAAGTTTAAAAGGATTTAAAAGAAATGATCAACGATCAATGGTTACAGAGTATATAGAGTTTATAAAAAAAGAAGAGAAATTAAATTCGATGAATGAAGCTGTATATATACATAACTTTGTGACGAAATTAATACCAGGTAGTAGTTATACTATTGAGTCCTTATTTCAAGAATATGCGAGATCATTGCATTCAATTGATGAGAAAATTCTTAAGGGGAAATCTAAGCAAGGCTATGTTTTACTAAGGTTAAATGTTTTTACAGGGCGGTTGGATACAGAATACTATGATAAATCTCAATATTCTGAAGCGTCTAAACGATACAGTTTTTATGAAACTACTCTAGCTGCTAATAAAAGTTGGGTTGTCGCATTAGTTTCATCGAATGCTGTTGGTGGGATTAAAGAAGCTTATCCAAATTATTTTGCTGATTCGAAGGTTTTTTGGAATTACATTGCGTTAATTAGACAAGCAGCGTTTATTGGATACTTTACTAATCAAGCAAGAAAAAAAGTAAGTTAAAAAAATCCCCTCACTCGAGGGGATTTTTATATCAAAGCTTGGTGATGTCTTAAGAAATCGAATCATCCAAATTCGGCGCTAACCAACGTTTCGCTTCATCTAACGTCCAACCTTTACGCTTCGCATAATCTTCCAACTGGTCGCCAGAGATTTTACCCACGTTAAAGTATTCAGTTTCAGGGTTTGCATAATAGAAACCGCTCACTGATGAAGGTGGCCACATCGCAAAGCTCGTCGTCAAGTACGTACCAATCTTGTCGGTTGTACCTAACCAATCAAAGAGTGGTGCTTTTTCAGAATGCTCAGGACAAGCAGGGTAGCCCGGTGCAGGACGAATACCGACATACTTCTCTTTGATCAATTCTTCATTTGAAAGCTGCTCATCTGCTTGGTAGCCCCAGAACTCTTTACGAACACGCTCATGTAAGTGCTCCGCAAATGCTTCTGCAAAACGGTCACCCAAGGCTTGAACCATAATTGCGTTATAGTCATCGCCTTTGGCTTTGTATTCTTGAGATAACTCTTCCGCACCGAAGATTGACACGGCAAAGCCACCCAAGTAATCCTGAGCTACATCTTTTGGCGCAATAAAGTCAGCCAGAGAGTAGTTTGCTTTGCCAGTGACTTTGTCAGACTGCTGACGTAAGTGTTCGAAGCTGTGCGTTATATTGCCTGATTCATCAGCAACCGCAACTGTATCTGCGGCTACACGGTTTGCAGGGTAAATGCTGAACGTTGCACGCGCATCAAAGCGTTTATTCTCGATGATGTCTTTCAGCATGGCTTGAGCTTGTTCATACAAGTCACGTGCAGCTTCACCCACCACTTCATCTTCAAGGATTTTCGGGAATTTACCCGCCAAGCTCCATGAAATAAAGAACGGCGTCCAGTCAAAATATTCCACCAAAGCTTCAAGCGGATAATTTGTGAAAGTTTCAGATCCAATGAAGTTTGGTTTAACCGGTGCATTCTTGTCGAAGTCGATCTTGAAGCCATTTTCAACAGATTCTTGATAAGACAATTTCGCCGCTTTCGGTTGCTTGTTGGCAAGACGGGTACGAATTTTTTCATAATCCGCTGCATAGTCAGCCAAAAGCTTAGGTTTCATCTCAGGAGAGAGCAACTGCGTGGCTACACCCACGGCACGTGAAGCATCCGCGGTATAAAGCACGCCATCATTATGATATTGCGGTGAGATTTTCACTGCGGTATGCGCTTTAGAAGTCGTCGCACCACCAATCATTAAGGGAATATTAAAGCCTTTGCGCTGCATTTCTTTGGCAACAAACACCATTTCATCCAATGACGGCGTGATTAGACCAGACAAACCGATGATATCGACTTTTTCATCAATCGCAGTTTGCAGAATCTTCTCGCATGGCACCATCACGCCCAGATCCACGATGTCATAACCATTACAGCCTAATACTACACCAACGATGTTCTTACCGATGTCGTGTACGTCACCTTTCACCGTAGCCAGCAGGATTTTACCTTTAGCTTCAGCTTGGGTTTTCTCGGCCTCAATGAACGGGTTCAACCACGCCACAGCCTGTTTCATCACACGTGCTGATTTTACTACTTGCGGCAAGAACATTTTACCGGCACCGAACAGGTCGCCGACCACATTCATACCTGCCATCAATGGGCCTTCGATCACATCGAGTGGGCGTGTAGAGTTTAAACGAGCTTCTTCAGTATCTTGGTCGATATAAGTCGTGATGCCTTTTACCAACGCATATTCAAGACGTTTTTCAACAGACTCATTACGCCACTCAAGATTTTCTTCGGCTTTTTGCGTACCACTTTGACCACGGTATTTTTCAGCAACCGCAAGTAGTTTTTCGGTTGCTTCCTGACCGCTTTCACCCTGGTTCTGGTTTAAAACAACATCTTCAACCGCTTCTTTCAATTCTTTATCGATGTCATCGTAAATCGCCATCTGACCGGCATTTACAATACCCATAGTCATGCCTTGCTGAATGGCATAGTACAGGAACACCGAGTGAATCGCTTCACGTACCGGTTCGTTACCACGGAACGAGAACGATACGTTCGACACACCACCAGAAATCATCGCATTTGGCAGGTTCTGTTTAATCCAGCCAGTCGCTTCAATAAAGTCCACACCATAGTTGTTGTGTTCTTCAATACCGGTTGCAATCGCAAAGACGTTCGGGTCAAAGATAATATCTTCGGACGGGAAGCCTATTTCATTCACCAGAACATCATATGAACGCTTACAGATTTCTTTTTTACGCGCAGCTGTATCGGCCTGACCATCTTCATCAAATGCCATCACGATGACCGCAGCACCATATTGACGGCAGAGGCGGGCACGTTCGACAAACTCGTCATGACCTTCTTTCAGGGAAATCGAGTTCACCACGGCTTTACCTTGCACACATTTCAGGCCCGCTTCGATAATCTCCCATTTAGAAGAATCCAGCATGATGGGTACGCGTGAAATATCTGGCTCAGAAGCAATCAGATTCAGGAAGTGCACCATCGCACCTTGCGAATCGAGCATGCCTTCATCCATGTTGATGTCGATGATCTGCGCACCGGCTTCAACCTGTTGACGGGCAACATCAAGTGCTTCGGCGAAGTTTTCTTCACGAATCAGACGCAGGAATTTTTTCGAACCGGTGACGTTGGTACGTTCACCGACGTTCACAAACAGTGAATCTTTGGTGATGTTAAATGGCTCTAAACCACTTAAACGACAAGCCGGTTCAATTTCAGGAATTTGGCGAGGGGTAATGCCTGCAACAGCATTTGCAATCGCGCGGATATGATCCGGCGTAGTGCCACAGCAACCACCGGTAATATTAATTAAGCCACTTTCAGCAAATTCTTTAATAAATGCTGCAGTTTCTTCCGGCGTTTCATCATATCCACCGAAGGCATTTGGCAAACCAGCGTTTGGATGCGCTGAAACAAAGGTATCGGCAACATCAGACACGGTTTTCACGTGTGGACGCATCGCATCTGCACCCAGCGCACAGTTAAAGCCGATAGAAAGTGGCTCTGCATGGCGCATCGAGTTCCAGAAGGCTTCAGCGGTTTGACCGGTTAAAGTACGACCTGATGCATCCGTGATCGTACCTGAAATCATGATTGGCAGTTCATAGCCCAATTCTTTAAAGACTTCTTTCACTGCAAAGATGGCAGCTTTGGCATTTAAAGTATCGAACACGGTTTCGATCAGGATGATGTCTGCACCACCTTCGATCAAAGCTTTGGTTGATTCAATATAATCAACTTTTAAAGCATCAAAGGTGATGTTACGGAACGCCGGGTCATTCACGTTTGGAGAAATAGAAGTGGTACGCGATGTCGGACCAATCACACCTGCCACAAAGCGTGGTTTTTCAGGCGTTGAATATTTGGCACAGGCTTCTTTGGCCAGACGCGCTGCTTCACGGTTAATTTCAGGAACCAGATCTTCCATGTGGTAATCCGACATTGAAACGCGGGTACCGTTAAAGGTGTTGGTTTCAATAATGTCGGCACCAGCTTCCAAGTAAGCTTCATGAATGCCTTGAATGATTTGTGGCTGAGTCAGTACCAGCAAATCATTATTACCTTTGAGATCATAGGCCCAGTCAGCAAAACGCTCACCACGATAATCGGCTTCTTCCAGTTTATGGCGCTGGATCATGGTACCCATCGCACCATCGATAATTAAAATTCTTTTGGCAAGAAGTTCTTTTAAAGTGGTAAGTGTAGACATTCAAACTTTCTCAGCAGAAATCAAAAAAAACGACGCTAATCTTAGCAGATTAGTTGGCTGATTTCTGCTGAGATTGCTCAGAATGATGGATAAGCATGATATGAAAATTTGATAAGTCATCTAGAAAAACAACAAGTTTTAACATCCGGATCAGAAAATATTGCAATCTCACATCTGATTCGATGCCTTTCAGGCAGTAAACAAAATCAAAAAATTAAGCTGATGCTTTCATTCATGAAATTGTCATATTGATGGCTTATGCTGTGCAAATGAAACTTTTGCTCAGCTTGATGACAGGCAGGGTTTGAATCGTTTTGGTAGCAAAATATGTGCGGTTGCTAAGCTTAAATAAGCTGGAATCTTATCTTAAGTAAATGATTTATAAAATCAAAATCTAGTGTTTTAGTCGGAATTAAACAGGACGAATAGCAGCAAGAAAATCCAAATAATTGCTTCATATGACAGCAGTTTGTCATATAATTGTCACAATTTAACTGAACAATATGGGGATTCTTGAATCCTCTATTCCTGCTTGCATGAATCCTAATCAAACTCCCGTAGATTCAGCACACGGGTCGGCTTTCCAAAAGTCGACCAATGTTCATGTGCCAACACCGAAATTCTTTATGCCGGTGTTCCTGACTCTTATTATCACTACGCTGATTTATATCGGCTTCCAGTTGTCTGCAGATTTAGCGCATGTACCGGCCTTGGGCTTGTATTCAGTTATTTTGTTAGCGACAGCACTTTTTATTGCGTTGAGCTTTGAGTTTGTCAATGGCTTCCACGATACCGCCAATGCAGTTGCCACGGTCATCTATACCAATGCACTTTCTGCTCCTGTCGCAGTGATGTGGGCCGGCTTCTGTAACTTCCTTGGGGTTATGGTGGCCAGTGGTGCGGTCGCTTACGGCATTATTGCGTTATTGCCGGTCGAGCTGATCATGAATGTCGGCTCCGGAGCAGGCTTTGCCATGGTCTTTGCCATGCTGATCGCGGCTATTCTCTGGAATCTGGGAACCTGGTTCCTCGGTATTCCAGCATCCAGTTCACATACCCTGATCGGTTCGATTCTGGGTGTGGGCATCATGAACTATATTCTGAATGCCGGTACTGGCGCTTCAGGTATAGACATGGAGCAGGTGATGAAAGTCGGTAAGGCGCTGTTATTCTCGCCTTTAATCGGTTTTGCATTTGCTGCGATTGTGTTCCTGCTGGTGAAAAAAATCTTCAAGCGTCAACTGGAACTGTTTCAGCCACCTGAAGGTAACAAGCCACCACCACCATTGATTCGTGCCATGCTGATCTTTACCTGTACTGGGGTGAGCTTTGCCCATGGTTCAAATGACGGTCAAAAAGGTATGGGTCTGATCATGTTAATCCTGATCGGCTGTGTGCCGTTGGCGTACTCGCTGAACAAAAATCTGGATGTACAACATATTCAGTCTTTTGGTCAGTTATCTGCACAAACAGCGGATGTGATCTATCCAAATCATCAGGATATTCCGGATGAACAAGCCCGTGATGTGATCACCAAGTACATTCAGACCAAGGAAATTACCCCTGAAGTCGTGCCTGCATTGGCAAGCTTGACGGATCATCTGGGTGAAAAAGTTGGTAGCTATACTAGCATTAAGGATGTTCCTGAAGCTCAAGTTTCTGAATTTCGCAACGACATGTACCTGAGCACCACAGCATTTAAACGTCTGGATAAAGCAGAAGCTTTACCAACAATGAGTGCTGCACAGGAAAAAACAGTAGATGAATACCGTGACAATCTGGATTCATTCCTGCAATACATCCCGACCTGGGTGAAAGTGGCGACAGCCTTGGCACTTGGTCTGGGTACGATGGTCGGCTGGAAGCGTATTGTCGTTACTGTCGGGGAGCGTATTGGTAAACAGCATATGACTTATGGTCAGGGTATGTCTGCCGAACTTGTTGCGATGTCAACCATTGCGGCAGCAGATGGCTTTGGTATGCCGGTATCCACTACCCATGTATTGAACTCTGCAGTAGCAGGTACCATGGTGGCGAACAAGTCAGGTCTGAACTTCCAGATGGTGAAAACCATTCTGTCTGCCTGGGTCTTTACCTTGCCAGCAACGATCTGTCTGTCAGGCGGTTTGTACTGGGTACTGTTAAAAGTGTTCTAAGAGATAGACAATAAAAAACGCTGCTTCGGCAGCGTTTTTTTTATAGGTGATTTTTACCTCTCTCTAACCCTCACTTGCGCTTCGATTTAAAAGCGGTGCTTTAAAACTTGCTCAGGAGAGGGAATTACATTATTTATTCAAATAAAGCGAGTTTAATTTGAATAGTATTCATTTTATTAAAAAACGTTTCTTTAGATGCTTAATACTCATTTGAATCCATTGGGGAAGCTCCCTCTCCCTTTGGGAGAGGGCTGGGGTGAGGGGATAAACATTAAATAAAAGTTTATCTAACGTAGAAGAAGTCTCGAAAGAAGGAACTAAATTACTTCTTCAACTTACTTAATAATCCTTTTGGCAACTTCTCCGTTGCAAAACCATACAGCGCAGCAAAAGGCAATGCAGTACGCGCCAGATAAGCAACCCGCCACAAACCACCATGATTCGCGCCATGCATCATCAATTCAAGCGGATGGTTGAGTTTTACTTCAGGATTGGCCACCGATTCCGGATTACGCAGATCATGAATCCATAGTGCCGCCATAATCGCATTGGTGGTTTCAGGCGCGAAAGCTTCAACATCAAACAGGCTGGCACCGTTAAATGCGGCTTTTAATAGCGGATTCTTGGTCACGGAATAGGTGGTCGTCGAAGGCGCAATATTGATACTGACCCGTTGGCCTTGAGCGCGAGCCAAGGTGGCACGCCATTGCTGGATACGTTTTGCCAGCGCATAGTTCGGGCCTTGTTCAACTACTAGACAGTCACAAATGCCATATGCCTGATCACCAGACTGAATCAGTTCATGCGCATTTTTCTGGAAAAAATGTTTGCGGCTTAAAGTGGAAACACCTTTGGAGATGATTGCCTGTGCCTTGGAGCGTTCAGTATATTTTACTTTTGACGCTTCAATCACTTCACTCGGAACCGCATAAACATCGGTCGGCGTACACATGTACATCAGGCTGGTATTAGCTTTTTGCTGGCTGACATGCTGCATGATGGCATCCATCGCCATGGAGACCCGAACATGCTTTTCACCATCCAGATAGGCAATTGCAGCCAGATCCAGATCCTGCTCGAACTGTAATAACCATTTGGCAATTTCAGGAATCTGGGTCAGCAAATTCGCCCCCAGTTTTTCTTTTAAAATATCAAGTGAAGTATCAGCAGGCAGGTCTTCAGTACATGGCGCATACAGCGTGGCATTGCCTTGGTTGATGGTATCAACAAGCTTGCCCCATACACGGGTATTCGGCAGATCAATCGCTACAATATTGGCTTTCCATTTCGCCAGCCAGGTCAGAGGACCGGCTTCAGATGCTGCACCAAACAGCACCGTGGTCCGATCGGAAAGATCAAACCATTCAGGATGCACCACACATTCACGTAGGGCATTGGCATGGCTGGTTTCCACGATGCCTTGGCTTTCCCAGCGTTCAATTTGCTCCAGTAAGGCATCACCTTGCAGCTTTTGACCGTGGTAAGGCACATACCATTCTGGTGCCGATTTGCTATGACCTGTCAGCTTGAAGGTATGTAACTGACCCGCGGGAAGGGAGAAGACCTCCTGCAGTAAATGCTTTTGACCATCACGGTAAAATTCAAAAGTCTGATGGGCCTTTTCCAATCCATCTTCGGCAATTTTCAAGCTGGCTTCAGGAGAACTCAATCCCTGTTCGACCAGTTGCTTAAAATGTACTGTGTAGTGTTTGCGCCAGTTTTTTTCTGATTGTGCCTGTTGAGAACTGCGTGAATCGACATTGGCTAAGGCGGCTGTGATGATCGCGCGTCCTGCTTTGGAGCTACTCGGTTTTTGTTGCTGAGACTGAAGAGGAAATTGAAGACCGTCTAGTGTAGTGGACATGCAAAATATCTCGAGAATGACAGTAATTAATATACAGATGTATACATTATCGCTGCAAAATTCAGTCCAAGATTGGCATTAAGTGACATCATCACTTTCTAATATATTACGAGATGTTTCAAACGAATAAGGGAGCAGCAGCTCTCTTATTCGTTTTCAGCAGAAATATGAGGCTTAACTCATATGTAGCTTTATTCCTTCAGTATTTAAAAAACTGATTAAAACGGAACCTGCATCAGTTTATTCAGGAAATGCGGAATCAGGCGTGGCTCCAGAATAATCGTCATGACTACCCCGTAAGCCGCTCCCCATAAATGCGCGCTGTGATTAATATTGCTATTGCCTTTTTTGCCTGACCAGATGCTATAGGCTACGTACAGCACAGCAAAAATAATGGCAGGAACCGGAATGAAGAACACAAAGATCAACTTCCAAGGTTCAAACAGAATATAGGCAAACAGCACAGCCGACACTGCACCGGAAGCACCTAAACTGGCCCAGCGCGCATCATTTTTATGCTTTAGGTAACTTGGCAGAATGGCTGCGATCAGACCACCAAGGTAAAACAGGATAAAACCCAGGTCATACAGATATTGACGATAAAAGCTTTCAATCACGCTGCCAAAAAAGAACAGGGTAATCATGTTGAACAACAGATGTGCACCATCCGCATGGATAAAGCCATGCGTAATAAAGCGGTCGTATTGTCCACGTTGCAGTGCCGGCGGCCAGAAAATCAGGCGATTCATCACCGTCTCTTTGGAGAAAGCAATAAATGACACAATACAGGTGATCAGAATAATGGTCACGGTATGATTAAAAGGTAAATCAAGCATATAAATGATTCTAATGGTGCCTATTTGCCAATTATCATGCCATTAAAATTGAGCTAAAGTTGTACTTTTATAATAAATCCGACAATTTTAGTTGATTTTTAAAAATTACCCCGCATCTTCAGTTAAAATGGCCGCTTGAGCTTGAGGAAATTATTGTTATGTCGACTGAGAACAGCAGCACTCCAGTTGTTGGTGAAATTCCCAACTTATTGATTACACCAACAGCACAAGAGTATTTAAAGGATCTACTGGATAAACAGAACACCCCGGGTATTGGTGTGCGTGTTTTTGTAGAGCATCCAGGTACTCCTCGCGCTGAATGTTGCATGGCCTATAGTGCACCTGATGAAGTTGTACCGACAGATTATAAGCAGGAATATCCTGATTTCCCTGCTTTTATCGACTCGCCATCTATTCCGTATTTACTCGATGCCGTGATTGACTACAACAAAGACCGTTTTGGTGGTCAGTTGACCTTCCGTGCGCCGAACTCTAAAGTGCCACGCGTGGGGCCAGATGCATCGGTAGAAGAGCGTATTACCTATGTCTTGCAGTCTGAAATTAACCCGGGTCTGGCAGGCCATGGCGGTAACTGTGCACTGGTTGAAGTCAAAGAAGACCCTGAAAAAGGTTTAACCGCTGTACTTAAATTTGGTGGTGGTTGCCAGGGCTGTTCAGCGATTGATATCACCTTGAAACAAGGCGTAGAAACAACGCTAAAACAGCATATTCCTGAATTGATGAATGTCGTTGATGAAACGGATCATAGTCAGTCTGAAGGTGCGTATATGAAATAAGCTGTTCTATATAACAGTTCATTTATAGCATATAAAAAAACCTCGAACTTTCGAGGTTTTTTTATATCTGGCTTAAAATTTAGTAAATATTAATGATAATAATTATCAATAGCAATTGAATTTGAGTAGAAAGCTGTTACACTTCGCAACCGAATAAACATGATTTCTTCATAAATATTGGGGCGCGCAAGGTATGAATAAGCCATTCTTAAAAACCACTTTGGCATTTGCTGTAACTTCACTCATGACGGGTAATGCATTTGCAGTCGAAGCTGTTGTTCCACAGGCGGAAGCGACTAAACTGCAAACGATTGTGGTGACCGCAACAGGTTATGAGCAAGATTTGGCTAAAGCACCTGCTTCCATTACTGTGATTGATCGTGGAGAATTGGATAAACGTGAATATAACGACATTACTGATGTGCTGCGTAATACGCCTGGGGTCGTGGTTTCGGGTTCGGGTTCTGCACAGACCATCAGTATTCGAGGCATGAGTTCAAACTACACCTTGTTTCTGGTCGATGGTAAGCGTCAATATGGCAAGGATGTGAACCCGAATGGGGATGATGGCGGTTTTGAGAAAAATATTCTGCCACCACTTGCCGCCATCGAACGTATTGAAATTATTCGTGGTCCAGCTTCTACACTGTATGGTACGGATGCTATGGGCGGGGTAGTCAATATCATTACCAAAAAAGTGTCTGATGAATGGTCTGGCAATGTTGAATTAGGAACCATCATTCAGGACAGTAGCCGTTCAGGTGATATCAAAAATGCTTCTGCATATCTTGCGGGTCCTTTGATTGCAGACAAGCTGGGCTTGCAGCTGGCAGTCAATAAGCAGGAACGTAATGAAGACCGTTATGTGGGCGGTTTTCGTGGCACAGAACGTGAAAGCTTAAATTCACGTCTGACCTATGCCATTAATGATGATCATGATGTTCAGGTTGAAGCCAATTTTGTGCAGCAGGAATCAACTACGTCTGTAGGGGAAACGGTAGCACCTGCTCAAGGTGCTGCAGATTCATTCTCGCGTAATTATCGTAATGTTTATTCATTAACCCATAATGGCCGTTATAGCGATAACTTGGACAGTTCATCTTATATCCAGTATGAAAATTCAAAAAATCCGGATCGTGGAAATATGGAACTCGGCACCAAAGGGATTACCCTAGATACCTGGACAGCAAACAGTCAATGGAACTGGGCCTTAGGTGATCACATGCTGTCATTCGGTGGATATCTTAAAGATGAAAAACTGGTCGATAAAGCGACTAACCGTAATCCTAATGCACCTGAATTTAGTGAGTTAACACGTTGGTCTGCTGCCGCTTTCCTTGAAGACACCTGGAGTATTACGGATCGTTTCGATTTAACCGTCGGCCTGCGTTATGACCATGACGAAAACTATAGCGGCCATGTATCGCCACGACTGTATGGGGTGTACACGGTAAATGATAACTTTGTAGTAAAAGGTGGTGTGGCCACAGGTTATAAACAGCCTGATATTCGTGCAGCCACAAAAGGGTTTTATAGCGTCACGGGTGGCGGTGGTTCACCCTTAGCAACAGGGCGTGGCATTATTCGTGCCAATCCGGATTTAGAACCTGAATCAAGTGTATCTACTGAATTAGGTTTCAACTGGAAAAATGATTATATCAATACATCGCTGACTGGCTTTATCACTAAATATGAAGACCGTATAACGGAAGTTCGTGCCTGTGAAACCGATATGGATGGCACCACAACAAACCGTAATAACTGGCAGAATTGGAAATGTTTTGAAGGGGATATTCCATTCTACTTTATTAGTGAACGGATTAATGTAGATGAAGCAGAAATTCGTGGTGTAGAAGCAACCGTAGAAGCCAGTCTGAATGACTACACAACATTGACGGCAAACTATACCTATACTGATTCAGAGTTTAAGTCAGGTGCTTTTAAAGGACAGCCACTGAACCAGATGCCAGAACACATGTTTAATATTGGTGTGGATTATGAGCTAAACGATGCATTAAACGTCTGGAGCCGCTTGCACCACCGTTCTGAAACCTCAGCATACCTGAGCCGTACCTCTATGGCTCAGCCAAATCCAGGCTACCAATTTGTAGATGTCGGCTTTAACTATAAATTCAGTCCGAATTTGACCGGTAAATTCGGCGTCTATAACCTACTGGATGAAAAAGCTGAAGATATTGATGGTGATCAATTGTTAGATGGCCGCCGTTACGGTATCAGCCTGAATGCAAAATTCTGAGCACACAAGAAAATAAAAAAGCCGCTATAAAGCGGCTTTTTTATTTAAATTTTAAGGATTTTTAAAGTATTTTCATGATAATAAAATTGTTCCAGATATTTTCGTGCGCGTTCACGTAAGTGGCCTTGAGAAACCATCTGCTGGATTACCGGACTGAGCAGTTGCTGCAATTCATTCTGAATTAAAGATTCATCAATATTCAGATCACGTAATAACTGATCAAAAGTATGTTCCTGATTGCGGACATACCAGGTATGAATTCCGTCATGCACTTGCTGCTGCAGATAGTCTGTCTGACGTATGTGATCCCAGATGTCATGACCTAAGCCGACCGTCTGATTTAGGTCCTGCAGCTCAATATAATTCTTCAAGACCGATACTGGCATGTCTTTGATTTTATGCCAGAGATTGGCCTGAAAATGATAGAGTTTCTCGTCGTCAAAATGCTGGTTCAGCACATGCTCACTCATCTGGCTGAGCTTCTGAATGTTCTTTTGCAGATAACGCGAAATGGTGCTATCGAGGTTGGTATCGGTGACATTTTCCAGAACGGATTTGCCCATTTTCATAAAGCGGGAAACCCCGGGTACACTTTTGGCAATCATGGAGTTATCCAGATAATCCTGAATGGAATGCTGGATCAATTGGGTAATCATGGCTGAAAATGCCGGATTATTGACTACGGTTTTAATCAGGCGCTGCCGATGGCCACTTTTACTGGCCACATACTGGGCAATCTTGTCTATGGTCAGGACTGGAATCAGATCGGCAATCGTGGTGGTATCATTGGCCGGATGCACCAATGCAAAACGGATATGCTCGGCAATCTGTTCAATCAGAAAGCTGCTGGCGGCGGTACCCAGAATCTGTTTTTGCAAAAGCTGATTGATCAGTTCACAACTCCACAGCTCTTTTAGCATCTGTTTACGCAGCCACAAATAAAATGCATGAAACTCGCTTTGAATCGTTTCAGATTGAGAAAATGCCTGATCGAGAAAATCAAGTTGAGCATCGATCAACTGCTCAATCATCGGGTGTTTCTGCATAGCATCTCTGAAACTTAATTTAAAGGAATGAGTTTATCAGCAAGCGGGTTTTTTAGGGTCTGTGTCTTGGCCAGAAAAGGCAAATAATGTTGTGCAACCTGTTTTTCTGCTTCAAGAATCGGCATATGCCCGACATTATTTAAAATCACCGGTTTTTCGGCACGTTTCAGCAGGGCATGTAGTTCTTTGACTACTTCGACATTAATGATCCGATCCTGTCTGCCCCATAAAATCAAGGTGGGTGCTTCTACCGTGCGGGTCAGGCGGGCAAAGGTTTCCGGTGTATAAATCCGGTTTAGCATCACCACTTGGTCAATCGATTTACTGGTTTGTTCAGCGCGTGAAATCAGCAGTTTTTCCTGTGCATGCCGCAACTGATAAGGAATCACCGGTGGGTTCTGCATCAGCTGTTTGGAAACATCTTGCAGATCACCGGGTTTGCTGACGATCAGATCTTTTAAGGCTTGTGGGTCTTTGGTATAGGGCGTATTCCCCATTTTGTAAAGACCAGCACTATTAATGAGAAATAGACTCTGAGTATCGAAAGGGTATTGCGAGGCATACACCGTAGCAATCGAGCCGCCCAAGGAATGTCCGGCAATATGTAAATTCTCGTCCACATTTAAGGTTTCAATAAATAGACGTAATTGGGACGTCACATTGGGCACAGAAACATCAAAATTGTCAGGAACTTTGGTGTCACCGTTGCTCGGCAGATCCGGAATAATGACATGATAATAGGGCGTCAGAAACTGGGCGACCCGGTTCCAGTTGTCGCGCGTGCCGGCCAGACCATGAATCAGTAGAATAGATGGTTTGTTCTTGGCACCGCCTTCGCTATAGCTCCAGGTGACCTCGCCAATTTTGAGGGTCTTGGATTTGAGACCGGCAAGGCTGCGTTCCTGCAACAGATGCTGCTGCAAGACTTTGGCAGATGTTTCATTTTTCTGGCTAAACAGTATTTGAGCATGTGTCAGGCCCGGTAATGCCATGCTTAAGGCAACCACGGCTGAACAAATCATTTTCGAGCGCAATTTTATTATTTTCTTCATTGGCCATTCCCCAAAACAAACCCAGTGAGCAAATTGCTCAATCAAAATACTTCCATGTTATAAATTTGCAATTTTCATTCAAATAAAAACATTATTCTTCATTCTATTTTAAATCAATCTTTGCGCTTGTCACCCATTAGTTTTTTGCTAGATTGCATTAAATGACTGGAAAATGTGATGTATTGCGCATAAATTCCCTGCAGAAATGAAATTAGATAAATGCTAAAAATTTAATCAGCTAAGATTTTTTGCAAGTGACATTCAAAAAAACTGGCAGTAAGATATTGCAACTAAAACCATCGGTGATAGAAAAGAATGCTCACAGCTCAAGAAGCTTTAGAACGTCTTAGACAGGGTAACCAACGTTTTGTCAGTGGCGATACCACGCATCCAAAACAACTTAGCCACCAACAGCGCGCAGAAATGGCAGAGGATCAGAATCCGTTTGCGATTGTTTTGGGATGTTCAGATTCGCGCGTTCCAGCCGAAATGGTTTTTGATCAGGGTCTTGGTGATCTTTTTGTGATTCGTGTTGCAGGTAATATTGTTGCACCCTCACAGGTCGGCAGTGTTGAATTTGCCGCGGCACGTTATGATTGCGCGATTGTGGTGGTGTTAGGCCACAGTCACTGTGGTGCGATTAAAGCGACTATTGATACCTTGATGTGTCCAGATTGCCCGCCATCGGCAAACCTGATGTCGATTGTAAACCGCGTACGTCCTTCTGTTGAAACCTTAATGCAAACTGAACTGAAAAATGATTTGGCAAAATTGTCCAAGCATGCGGTACGTTCCAACGTATTTGCTTCAGTGAATCAGTTACGCCATGGTTCAGCCGTTCTGGAAAACCTGATTGGACAAGGAAAATTAAAAGTCGTGGGCGCTGAATATTCACTGGAAACTGGTGAAGTAACATTCTTCGATTTCTAATCACGATTCATTTAAATATATTCTAAAATAAATTAAAGGCGCTTTATAAAGCGCCTTTAATGTATGGATAAGCATTATTTAATAGAATGGTTTGCGCTTTTGCATTTGGATGTATCAGATCCTTTTGCATCAGGCTTTTGTTGCCGGCGACACCTTGCATAAAGAAAGGCAATAATTTCACCTTATATTGCTGACTGACCACTTTATAATTATTTTCAAACGCCTTGCTATAGGCCTGCCCGTAATTAGGCGGCATCTTTATGCCAAATACAATGACCTTGGACTTGGCTTTCTGGCTCTGCTGAATTAGGCTGGCTAAATTTTTTTGAATCATTTGCGGTGGTTGTCCACGCAAGCCATCATTGCCACCTAACTCAATCACCACAAGGTCTGGACGATGCGTCTGTAACAGTTTAGGTAGTCTGGCCAGTGCTCCGCTGGTGGTTTCGCCACTGACACTTGCATTGACCACTTTATGCTGTTTCGGATACTGTTGCTCTAAACGCTTTTGTAATAAATGTACCCAACCCTGCTGGGGCTGGATACCATAACCTGCACTTAAACTATCACCTAAAATCATAATTGTCTTTGCTGAAACCCCAAGAGGTAACAGGCCCAGACTGAGCAAAAAAAAGTAAGGCAATAGCCGAGTTTTCTGATTAAGATTTTTCATATAGGACACGTATGATTCAAAGCAGCAACGATTCGACCATCATGCCACAGGCTATTATTTCTGCCCAGAAATTGACACAAAAGATACAACTTTCACAAAAACAGCTCACCATTTTTGAGGATCTTGATCTGGATATTCAGGCCGGAGAACAAGTGGCAATTACCGGTCGTTCCGGTTCCGGAAAATCCACATTACTGGGTATTCTGGCGACACTGGATCAGGCAAGTTCAGGTCAGCTTATGGTCTGTGGCGAATCAGTGTCT
>SPVA01000008.1 GCA_013530545.1 Acinetobacter lwoffii | reverse complement strand
TCAATATGTTCTAGCAACTGCGGCAAGTAGTTATGCACATGGGTTTGTCCCATTTTAAAGGTTAAACCTTTGTCAAAGGCATCACCAAACAGGAAGCCATGAATTGGACCGGCATAAACGCCAGGTACACTCACTACACCGCCGCGGCGGACCGCTGCAATACATTGTCTTAGCGCTGAACCACTCGAACCTTCTAATTTCAGGTTGGTCATTACGGTTTCCAGCATGCTGCCTTTGGCTTCAAAACCGACCGCATCAATGACGGCATCGACTCCACGATAACCTGTGGTGTTTTGAATGATAAATTCAGCAGCATCGACTTCATCAAAATTGACAGGAATTACCCCATAGGTTTGATGTGCGAAACGCAAACGGTAAGGGTGGTGATCGACCATAAATATCTGCTCGGCACCGAGCATCCGCGCGCAGGCAGCAGCCAGCAGACCGACCGGGCCAGCACCATAAATCGCCACACTGGAACCTCGACCGACTTGGGCATTATTCACTGCTTGCCACGCAGTTGGCAGAATATCGGTCAGGAATAATACTTTTTCATCAGGCAGGGAACCTGGTACTTTAAATGGTCCGACATTGCCCTTGGGAATCCGCACATATTCGGCCTGACCACCCGGTATACCCCCATACAGATGGCTAAAGCCAAATAAAGCTGCACCTGGTGGAATCTGTTTTTTATTGAGAATTGCACCACGGCCAGTATTGGTATTTTCACAGGCAGCCATGAGTTCATGTTCACAGAAAAAACAGTGACCGCATGCAATCACAAAGGGAATAATCACCCGGTCACCTTTTTTGACTTCGGTTACTTCAGGGCCGACTTCTTCTACAATTCCCATAAATTCATGGCCGAAAATATCACCGTCTTCAGTAGCTGGGATTTTGCCCCGGTATAAATGCAGATCTGAGCCACAGATGGCGGTGGCTGTCACCCTTAAAATAACGTCATCTGGTTCCTGAATCACTGGATCTGGAACGGATTCAACTCGTACATCCCGAGCACCATGATAGGTAAGAGCACGCATGCGGATTTCCTCTCTCTAGTTCAACATTAAACAGACTCGTAGCAAGGCTGCCAAAAATTAAAAAACACTTGTATTAGAGCCTTAGGAGGAAACAGTGTGCTGTAAATTAATGTATGAAATAAGGCATTCAACTGTTTAAAAAATAAACTTATATAGGGTTTACGTAATTCGTGACCTTATGTGTCGAATGAATAGAAAAGAACGGGATTAAAGAAACATCTAGAACTAGATGAAAAAAATACAGGTGCAAAAATGGAAGAGAAAACATTAAAAATAGTGAATAAAAAAGAGATGAGCAACGCTGGTTACCCATCTCTCTTATATTAAATCTTACTAAAAGAGCTTTAGAAAGACTGTTCCAGACTTTCCAGTTCCATCATCAGTTCCAGCATTTGCTCTTCGGCTGTTTCCAGTTTGGCTTTTAGCTCGGTTTGCTCATTCATCAGTTTCAGCAAATCATTTTTACGTGATGCTTCGTATAAAGCACTGTCACCCAGCAAGCTTTCAATTTCAGCCAGTCGTGGCTGCAGTTTGGCCATCTGTGCTTCGCATTTTTCAATATTCTTGCGAATCGGACGACTTAGTTCCCGCTGGCGAGCAGCTTCCTTACGTTGTGCTTCCTTGTCCAGTTTGGAAATGGTGGGTTTGACTTCGACTTGGGATTTCACCGGTTCTGCTGGCTTTTGCCCATTTTTAATCATCTCAATACGAGCTTGGCGTAACCAGTCAGCATAGGCAGTAAGATCACCATCAAACTCACGGCATTGACCATTATGTACCAGTAGCAGTTCATCACAGACGCTGGCGATGAGCTGACGTTCATGCGAAACTAGAACTACCGCGCCCTGAAAATCTTGTAAAGCCATGGTCAGTGCATGACGCATATCCAGGTCTAAATGGTTGGTCGGCTCATCCAGAATTAGTACATTCGGACGCTGCCAAACAATCAGTGCTAGGGCCAAACGTGCACGTTCACCGCCTGAGAAGCTTTCGCTTGGCGTATCCATACGTTCGCCAATAAAACCGAAACTACCCAAGAAAGAACGCAGGCTGGCTTCACTGATTTTTTTATCGGCAATACGTGCCAGCTGTAACATCGGACTGGCATTACCATCCAGTGCATCCATCTGATGCTGGGCAAAATAACCAATATTCAGTAGCTCTGAATCTTTACGCAGGCCCTGAATCAGTTTCAGGTCACCGACCAGCGATTTAATCAGCGTGGATTTACCTGCACCATTCATCCCGAGTAACCCGATCCGGCTGTTGGGCGTGATCTGTAAATTTACATTGGTAACAATCAGCTTGTCGCCATAACCAATATCGGCATGTTCCAGTTGCAATAACGGCGAACTCATTTTGGTCGGTTCGCGGAAACTGAAAGTAAATGGTGTATCGACATGGGCAGCAGATAGTTCCTGCATACGTTCCAGCTGTTTGATCCGGCTCTGTGCCTGTTTGGCTTTGGTCGCTTGTGCTTTAAAACGGTCAATATATTTTTGCAGATGCGCGCGGGTTTCCAGCTGCTTTTCATACGCCTGTTGCTGCTGCGCCAGACGTTCACTACGGGTACGCTCGAAAGTCGAATAGTTACCAGTATATAAAATGAGTTCCTGATTTTCGATATGTAAAATATGGTCGGTAATCGCATCGAGGAAGTCCCGGTCATGCGAAATCAGCACCAAGGTGCCTTCATAGGCTTTCAGCCAGTCTTCTAGCCAGAGAATCGCATCCAAGTCCAGATGGTTGGTCGGTTCATCGAGGAGCAGTAAGTCCGAGCGGCTCATTAAGGTACGTGCCAGGTTTAAACGCATACGCCAGCCCCCGGAAAAACTTGAAACATCCAGTTGTGATTGATGTTCAAAGAAGCCCAGACCGGCCATCAGTTGTGAGGCTTTGGCAGGAGCAGAATAACCGGAAATTTCATCAAAACGGCCATATAAATGAGCCAGTTCTGCATCATCCAGTTGATCCGGTTGATCGAGTTTCTGCTGAATATCCCAGTATTCTTCATCGCCCGACAAGACGAAATCAATCGCTTTCATATTCAGTGCTTTGATTTCCTGAGCCATATGCGCTACGGTCCATACCGCAGGTCGGGTCAGCGAACCGGTGTCCGATTCCATGCCACCGAGTAAGGCTGAAAACAAGGTTGATTTCCCGGCACCATTGACACCGGTTAGGCCAATTTTCCATCCTGGGTGTAACTGCATCGACGCTTTTTGAAATAAAACACGTCCACCGCGACGTATAGATAACTGGTCTAACTGAATCATTGAGAAATCAAAGCTAAGAAATAAGATGCGCCTATTCTAAAGGAAAGCCCTGTGAAAATGAAAAATCTTACCGTTTTTGCTGAAATGAGTGTGCTTTTCACCTCTGTCAATTGATCTAGGGTGGACGCATAAGTTGAGTAAAAGCTCTATTTTATGCATGAACAGTGGTTTATAGTTCAGGCTGATGGAGCAAAAAATATCATAGAGTCAAATAAAAATGAAAAAGGGATGTTTAATTTTATCGGCACTGGGCATTTTGGTGTCGACTTCAACTCAAGCCAGAGTGAATGTCTGTGTTTTTGATTTACTGGGGAAATCTGGTGAGTCTTACAAACTGCTGGAGGAATGGGCGCTGGCAGCAAAAGGCTGGGGTGCCGAAATTCAGCTAAGCGCTTATCAGGATGAAGCCAAGGTCGATCAGGACGTCAAAGCCGGAAAATGTGATGCCTTCTATATGACCTCAATGCGTGCCCGGGCTTATAACAAATTTGCTGGATCGATTGATGCAATTGGCGGCGTGCCGAATAATGACATTGCCATGAAAGCCATCAGCTATGTACTGGATAAACGCAATAGCAAACGCCTGATCACCCAGATTGGCAAAGAAAAATTCGAAGTGGCGGGTATTGGTCAGATTGGCCCAGCCTATATTTTTGTTCGTGATCGTACTCTAAATAAACTGGAACAGGTCAAAGGCAAGAAATTTGCCGTGCTGCATTATGACTATGCGCAAAAAATCATGGTCGACCGGATTGAAGCAGTACCGGTCATGTCGGAAATTTCCAATTTTATTCGCAAGTTTAATCAGGGCGAAGTGGATATTGTCGCTGCACCGGCTTATGCATTTAAACCGCTGGAATTACAGAAAGGACTAGGCCGTCAAGGCGCAATGATTAATTTTCCGGTGATTAATGTCACTGCTGATCTGATTATTCGTCAGGAAAAGTTTCCGGCAAGCTTTGCCGCACAATCCCGAAACTGGTTTGTGAAACAGTTACCGCGCAGCTTTGCGATGGTCAAGCGCATGGAAGCTGAGATTCCAAGCAAATATATTCTGAATCTAAGCCGTGAAGATCGTGTGGCCTACCAAAAGATTCTGCGTGATGGGCGGATCGATTTAACCAAACAGGGGATTTATGATCAGGGCATGATGAACGTATTGAAACGCGCGCGTTGTACGGTAGAACGAACCAATTTTGAATGTTCGATTGGTGGCGAATAAATCTGAAATCATGTATATCTTTGTAACTATATCTGGGTAAATGTAATTATAAGAAAGTAGTTTTAAATATTAAGATATTGATATATAAATATATATTTAAAAATAATCTATGCAAATAATTCTGATTTATCTTTATAGGCCAAAATGCCGGTTTTAAATGGAGTAAATGCTCTATTTTTTTTAATTAAACTTGCTTAATATTTGTCCCGTGTACGGACACTCAGCGAATAACAAGATTTCAAAGGATAACTACAATGAAAAAAACACTCTTATCATTGGCTGCATTCTCTGCATTTGGTTTTGCAAGTGCGGCGCATGCAGAAAAAGTCGATATCTGTGTGTTTGACTTACTGGGTAAATCCGGTGAGTCTTTCCAGATGGCGCAAGAATGGGCATTGGCTGCAAAAGGCTGGGGCGCAGAAATTAATCTGATTGCCCGTCAGGATGAAGCGGTTGCCGACAATGACTTCAAGGCCGGTAAATGTGATGGCGTGTTTATGACCGCCATGCGTGCCCGTCAATACAATAAATTTGCCGGTTCTATTGATGCACTGGGTGGTGCACCAAGTAATGCTATTGCCCAGCGTGCGATCAGTTTTGCTTTGGACAAACGTAATGCAGCGAAAATGGTCAGTAATATGGGCGGCAAAAAATATGAAATTGCCGGTATTTCCCCGCTGGGTTCGGCATTTATTTTCGTGCGTGATAAGAATATCAATTCGATTGAAAAAGCCGCAGGGAAGAAATTCGCCGTACTCGGCTATGACGATGCCCAGAAAATTATGGTTCAGCGCGTCGGTGCGCAGGCAGTGATCTCCGATGTTTCCAACTTTGTCGCCAAATTTAATAATGGTCAGGTGGATATGGTCGGTGCGCCTGCTTATGCCTACAAGCCATTAGAAATCTATAAAGGTCTGGGTAATAACGGCGCAATGTTTAATTTCCCAGTGCTGCATGTGACTTCTGATTTTGTGATTCGTCCGGAAAAGTTCCCCGCCGGTTTTGGACAGAAATCGCGTGACTGGTTTATCAAAAACCTGCCAAAGAGCATGGGGATGATCAGCCGTCTGGAAGCGGGTATTCCGTCGAAATATAAAATGAATCTGAGCGCTGAAGATAAAACTAAGTATCAGAAAATGTTACGTGATGGCCGGATGGACATGACCAAACGCGGAATCTATGATGCCAGCATGATGTCGGTCTTAAAACGTGCACGCTGTTCTGTCGATAAGGCCAACTTTGAATGTTCAATTGCTGGCGAATAATCTGATTTTTAAAGAAAAAAAGCTTAGATTGATCTAGGCTTTTTTTATGGCTGAACCAGGTCAGATCTGCCATTGTGCAGCGAATAAAATAGCTTAAGCTTGAGCTAACTATTAAATTCGAATGTTTTATATAAAAAACAATCACATGTGACTAAAAGTGCAATAACAAAAACAAGCGATAAGGAAATGAGGATGATGCATAGAAGATGGAAAGCACTGGCATTGGCTACGGCGACACTGGCTGTTTCAGGTCTGGCGCAAGCCAAACAGGTGATTTGCGTATTTGATCTGGTTGGTAAAAACGGTGATGTCTATAGTGTGATGAAAGACTATCAGTTGGCAGCCAAAAACTGGGGTGCAGATGTCGAACTGCGGGTCAATACCAATGAAGCGGTGGTTGCAGAAGATTTTAAAGCCGGGAAATGTGATGGGATCAGTGTTACCGGTATGCGTGGCCGTCAATTTAATAATTTTACTGGTTCACTCGATGCCATTGGTGCAATTCCAGATCTGAATCTGGCGGTTAAAGTGATGCAGGGACTGGCCAGTCCAACTTTTGCCAAACATATGCTGCAAGGCAAATATGAGGTAGTCGGTGTCATTCCTGTAGGTGATGCTTTTCTGTTAGTGAACGACCGCAGTATTAATACCGTTGCCAAAGCAGCCGGTAAAAAAATTGCCGTACTTGATTATGATGAAGCACAAAAAATCATGGTACAGCAGGTCGGCGCACAGGCAGTGAGTGCCGATGTCACCAATTTTGGTGCCAAGTTTAACAATGGCCAAGTGGATATTATTGGTGCACCAGCAGCAGTATTTAAACCGCTGGAATTACATAAAGGCTTGGGTAGCAAAGGCGCGATTGTGAATTATCCGGTGTTGCAGGTCACTGGTAATATCATTATCCGTCCAGATAAATTTCCGGCAGGTTACGGACAAAAATCACGTGAATGGGTGAGAAGTCAGTTACCACGTGCCTTTGGTATTTTGGGGAAAATGAAAGCGGACATTCCAGCAAAATACTGGATGGATATTCCTGCTGCAGACAAACCGGGTTACCAGAAAATGATGCGGGATTCCCGAATTGACCTGACCAAACGCGGCGTTTATGACAAACGCATGATGAAATTGCTGTGGCAATTCCGCTGCAAACAGAATCCGAAAAACTTTGAATGTGCCTTACAGGATGAGAACTACAAATAATCCTGATAAAATTACTCTGATTTGACTTTTAATCTGTGCAGACTGACCATATATTGAGTGTGCTATACTTAAATATGGTCTTTTCTTTTTAAAGACATTCCATTCAACAGAGGAATCCGCCATGAATGCCCAAGCGCTTGTGCTCACCGACAATGCCGCAAATAAAGTACGCCAGTTGCGTGACAGTGAAGGTAACCAAGACTTAATGCTCCGTGTCTATGTGACCGGTGGCGGCTGTTCAGGTTTCTCTTATGGCTTTAACTTTGCGGAAAGCCAGAATGAAGATGATGCAGAATTTGCCAATGGTGATGTTAAAGTCTTAGTCGATTCATTGAGTTATCAATATCTGGTCGGTTCGGTGGTAGATTATTTAGAAGGTCTGGAAGGTTCACGTTTTGTAGTACAAAACCCGAATGCGACCACGACCTGTGGTTGTGGATCTTCATTCTCGATCTAAATCCATGCACAAAAAAAAGTCCTCTCAATGAGGACTTTTTTATATCTGGAAGAACGTTTAGCTATCCAGTTTTACCGCTTCAAGCAGGTCAAAGATCACGGTAGTGACATCCTGACTCAACTCGCGGTTATTGAAAATTTCATAGGCGCTAATGGTAATATCGGTATCGCTTGGCAACAGACGCTGTTCTTCTTCGATCAGGTCATTGATCGGTAATAAGGTCTGTTTGATTTCCAGATGCAGAATATCTTTATATTCCAGATTTTCATCGTCGAGTTCAATCAGTTGTTCATTGAAATAAGGCAGCAAAATCGAATGAAGATAGGGTTTGATGTCCTCGATATCAAAGATTTCGATATCACGGGTTTCATCAATCGTACTAATGTGGTCATTTACTTCAATTAAAATATGGTAGTAACTCACACGAATCTCCAAAGATGGCCTGAACAATGTAGCCAATCACAATAACATGAAATCAGAATAGAGTGTTTTTTATAATACTTATACACTTAAATTAATTAGGGAATTCAAGCTGATCACTTAACGGTTATAAAGCAAGGTCTTGTCTGCAGGTCGCAGCTGGAAGTGTTGCAGATTCTGTTTACCCAGCACCGGATACATCAGTGCTTCCGGGTCATTATGGTGATACAGCCCCAAGGCATGTCCGAGTTCATGTGCCAGAGTCAGACGGAGATCATCTTCTGCATCAAACTGATAGACATGAATTTGATCACCCATAAACACGCCTTTATGAAATTCGCGGGCAGGGAAACGCTGTTGGGCTTGAATGATATTCTGCTGATGGTTTTGCAGACCATGTTGATGCATGGAAACATTCATATTAAAGGAACTTTGCTGTTCCTGAAGGTACTGAAGTTCCCGTTGAAAACTTTCCGATTTGCGCTGTAAAGCCAAAACCTCATATTCAATCTGCTCATGTTCATAAGCAGATAAATTTGGCTGACGGCGTCGTTGCTGTAAGGCCTGAAATTCACTATTCATCTGATCTCTTTGCTGGATCAGGTGTTGCTGCTGACTTTCCAGATGCTGATGGGATGCTTCCAGATTTTTGACCTGACGTTGATACTTGGCGTCATCTGCCAGCAACTGTTTTTCGACTTTCTTCAAGGCATCATAGTCTTGCTGGCGTTGATCATAGATCAGGTGAATACTCAGCCTGGCATTTTCATCATAGACCATCAAATCATCACGATTGCTTCCCTGATGCCAGATTTCGATCGCTTCCTTGCTCAGTTGAATGACTTGATCTTTACTTAGTCCAAAGCCTGAATCGACCTGATCAATTCGGAAACGTAAGCGTGTATCGAAAGGATGCGTCAAGCGATCAGCCAGCGAGTTATAGCGCAGTTGAGGATGGGTTTGGGCCTGCATATGTAGATAGGCAGACATGATCAATCCCACTACGAGCAGACAGAGCAGAAGACGCATATTTTTTATTTAAATGTCTATTTTTTAAAAATATAGCTTAATTTTAATGCCTTTCCCATGCTTATTTGCATCATCCTTCAGCTTTTGGATAAAGCCCTAATTCGGCCAAAGCCTGCTGCAAAATTTCAAGGCGGATCGCCGGATCTATACCATTTTGCATCTGCATATTGAGTGAAAATGCCACGATTTCAGCCTGCGGTGTTTCAACCCAGCCGGTGAGCCAGCCGACTTGCGGTTCCACATCCATGCCCCAACCGGATTTGACATATAGTCGATAAGCTTTCCGCTCCTGTAAAAATAACATGGCTTTGACTTGTTGCTGGACTTGAGGATCAAAGGCCAGTTGCTCTCGGGCCAACGCAGAAACAAATTGGACTTCCTGTTTTGGAGTAACTTTCAAAGGGCCTACCAGCCAGAAGTTATCGACCTGTTGACCAATCTGCTGATTGCCGAATTGAATACGTCTCACTTCCTGTTGCATCAATTCAAGGCCAATGCGACGTGCCAGTTCCTGATACACGGGTACAGCAGAAGCTTGCATGGCTTCGCCGAGAGTCATGTCTTTTTCCCAGGCTGCAAAACTGCGTTTCTTGCCATCCCATTTAAAAATTTCATTGGTTGTGGCTTTGCCATGTTGCAGGCCAATCAGGGCATTGAGCATTTTAAAAGTAGAGGCGGGAACATATTCGGTATCTGCACGGCTTAAATCATTGCCATAGACCTGTATCTGTTGACCACGCTGAATCACTAAAACGCTAGAGCTTTGCGCCTGATCAAATAATTGGTCAATGGCTTGAGTCGATTGAGTCGAAGTGATATGAGATGGGGAAGATGAAACGGGCAGGCTACATGCCGTCAGGCCCAAGCAACTAAGTAAAGGCAGCAAAATTAGAATTTTCATCGGTTCAGGGTATTTTAACGTTTGATTTAACTTACACAGCTTTTCCTGCAAATACGATCAAATTTAGGTAATTTTTATTTTATTCCTTCAAGTCGAGACAGAAAAAAACCGCGCTTTCGCGCGGTTTTTTTAGTTAAAGCGACAAATTATTTTTTGTCATCTTTCACTTCAGTGAACTCAGCATCTACAACGCCGTCGTCCGCTTTTTGAGCTTGACCTTCGCCGCCTTGGAATGCGTTTGGATCAAAACCTTGCGCACCGCCTTGGCTTTGAGCTGCTTCATATGCACGTTGTGTAATTGGCATGATGATGTTTTGCAGCGCTTCAGTTTTCGCTTTGATTTCTTCAACGTCATTTTCTTTAGTTGCAGCTTCAAGCTCAGAAACCGCAGTTTCGATTGCAGTTTTTTCGTCTGCAGTCACTTGCTCGCCAAGATCTTTCACTGCTTTTTGTGAAGAAGCAACTAAAGCATCCGCTTCGTTACGAGCTTTTGCAAGCTCTTCAAATTTACGGTCTTCTTCAGCATTCGCTTCAGCATCTTTGATCATTGCTTCGATTTCAGCATCAGACAAACCTGAGTTTGCTTTAATCTGGATCGATTGCTCTTTACCAGTGCTCTTGTCTTTTGCAGATACTTTCAAAATACCATCAGCGTTGATGTCGAAAGATACTTCAATTTGTGGCACACCACGTGGAGCAGGTGGAATGTCGCCTAACTGGAAGTTACCCAACAGTTTGTTTTGCTGCGCCATTTTGCGTTCACCTTGGTAAACTGAAATGTCTACAGCAGGCTGGTTGTCCGCAGCGGTTGAGAACACTTGAGATTTCTTCGCAGGAATCGTGGTGTTTTTCTCGATAATTGCAGTCAACACGCCGCCCATGGTTTCAATACCAAGTGTCAACGGAGTTACGTCAAGTAGAAGTACGTCAGTTTTGTCACCTGAAAGTACCGCACCTTGAATCGCAGCACCCATGGCTACTGCTTCGTCAGGGTTTACGTCTTTACGTGGCTCTTTACCGAAGAATTCTTGAACCTTCTGTTGAACCATTGGCATACGAGACTGACCGCCCACCAGGATTACGTCAGAGATGTCAGAAGTCGAAAGACCCGCATCTTTAAGCGCAATACGGCAAGGCTCAATCGTACGAGCAACCAGGTCAGCAACCAGACCTTCAAGTTTTGCACGTGTTACGTTGATCACTAAGTGTTTAGGACCAGTCGCATCAGCAGTGATGTATGGAAGGTTGATTTCAGTTGCATTTGAAGAAGAAAGCTCGATTTTCGCTTTCTCCGCAGCTTCTTTTAAACGCTGTAACGCCAGTGGATCTTGTTTCAGGTTAAAGTTTTGTTCTTTCTTGAACTCTTCAACCAGGAACTCGATTAACGCGTTATCGAAGTCTTCACCACCTAGGAATGTATCACCGTTAGTCGACAATACTTCGATTTGCTGGTCGCCATCAAGGTCAGCAATTTCAATGATTGAAACGTCGAAAGTACCACCACCCAAGTCATAAACCGCGATTTTACGATCGCCTTCTTTCTTGTCCATACCAAACGCAAGTGCCGCAGCAGTTGGCTCGTTAATGATACGTTTAACTTCTAAACCTGCAATTTTACCTGCATCTTTAGTTGCTTGACGCTGTGCATCGTTGAAGTAAGCAGGAACAGTAATAACAGCTTCAGTTACGGTTTCGCCCAGGTAATCTTCAGCAGTTTTCTTCATCTTTTTCAAGATTTCAGCAGAAACCTGTTGTGGCGCCAATTTTTTGTCGTTGACATCAACCCAAGCATCACCGTTGTCAGCTTTGATGATTTTGTAAGGAACCAGACCGATATCTTTTTGTACCGCTTGGTCTTCATAACGACGACCGATCAAACGTTTGATCGCGAACAATGTATTTTTCGGATTCGTTACTGCTTGACGCTTTGCAGATTGACCTACCAGAATTTCGCCATCTTTATAGGCAATAATAGATGGAGTGGTACGCGCGCCTTCAGCGTTTTCGATTACTTTAACTTTGTCGCCTTCAAGTACTGCAACACATGAGTTTGTAGTACCTAAGTCAATACCAATGATTTTAGCCATTTGGATGTTTCCTCTAAAATTTTTTTGTGATTTACACTTGTTATCCGATATGAGAGCCGTTCGATTTTTTTCAAGTAAATTTTTTGAAAAATTTCACAAACTCCCGAAATTATTTGGCTTAAGCGCCGACCATCACCATGGCAGGACGCAATAAGCGACTGTTGAGCGTGTAGCCTTTTTGCAAAACAGTCCCAATTTCATTGGCTTTGGCATTTGGATCAATCCCGACTGCCTGATGCAGATCCGCATTGAAACCGTTGTTGGTATCCACTGCCACAACCCCAAATTTCTCCAAGGTATGCAATAAAGATTTAAGGGTCAGTTCAACACCTTCACGCAATGGTGTTTGCTCTTCACCTGCAGCCACAATGGCACGCTCCAGATTATCGACTGTTTCTAGAAGCTCTTTAGAGAACTTTTCCAGAACCGTATCTTTATGCTTTTCAGATTCACGCTGAATACGTTCAACACTTTTTTGTGCTTCATAGACTGCATTGGCGGTACGGGCTTTTTCTAACTTTAAGTCACCTTCAAGCTGCGCAATCTGCTCTTGTAAAGACTCAACGGAAACTTCAGCCTGCTCGGTTTCAGCTTGAGTTTGCGCTGTATCTTGTTCCGCTTGCTCTTGCTCAAGTTGTTGAGCTTGCTCGTTTTGCTCAGTCGCCATTGATTTACTCCGTTTAAATGGGTTCTTAAACATGTACAGTCCTTAGGCCTCAGTGTTCACTGCGTTTATGCTGAACTGCCATGGTTGTGAAGTTCTTGATTACCTAAAGAAATCGGGGCAGGGTGTAAAAATTCAAGCGTCGACCCAGATTAAATTTAAGATTTATACAAAATACTGAATCCAGCGGATAGCAGAACAAGCTATTCAGAACACAACAGCAGGATAGGATGAGAATAAAATACACGGACATCAGCAGCGATGAATCCGAATTTTGAACTGAATAGATTTAATTCGCGACTAAATTTAAGAATTAAGTATTTGAAAATAAATATAAAAAATGAATAATCGTATTTTTGAATCAAATTAATAATTTTAATCCGTTTTAAGTATTGGTAAAAAAAATGCATCATACTTCTATTAACAGCGACCTTGTTCAGAGGAGAGAGCCGAACCGGGTTGCTGTTGCCCTATTTTAGAGTTGCTTTTTTCAAGCTGAGTATCCCCAAAACTCAGCTTTTTTTTGCCTGTTTATTTATTAGACATAAAAGCGATTAATATCTAAGCAATAAAGTCTTTCACAATAGATGAACTTTTGATTAATATTTATTCCAGATTCTATCGCTGTAGTTTCTTCTTATTTTGAAATGTGTTTTCGTGGCTTATCCTGTTCTCTAGATAAGCCTTTTTTTTGTCCAGAATTTACCTTTTTTGAATTTGTTGGAATCAGTCGTCTCTATTTTAGCGGTTTGTAAGATAAAACTTACAGCTTGGATAGTGAATGTCCGCTTCATGAGAGCAAGTTGATCCGATAGGATAATTTGTGTAGAGAACAGGATGTTCTGGTTGAATTGCTGAGAAGCATAAGCGAAGTGGAAGTTCGTTTAACATAACCATCTGCAAAGGCCCTAAAGAAATTTTCTTTAGGGCCTTTGTCTATCTGGCAGCTACCTTTTTCATTAAAAAAGCCCAGTCTGGGCTTTTAATAGAGAGGGTGATTCAAGTCTTAGTCACGACGATCCCGTGAACGTTGTTCCTGATGACGTCGGTTGTCATTCCAGCGTTGATTAGAACGATTTTGCTGGACTTTTTTACTGCGCTGATCTGTTGCACGTTTACGCTCCAGATCCTGACCACGCTTGCGTTCTGCCTCTGCCTGTTTTTGCCGTTGCGCCATGATATTTTTACGCTGCTGCTCATAGCGCTGTCGTTCCAGTTGGCTTTTACGTCGATCCAGCTCTAACTGTCTTTTACGATCTTGCTCCCAATTGCGACGTTGTAATTCCTGTTTACGTCGATCCAGTTCAATGCGTTTGCGTTGCTGTTCATATTCCCAGCGTTGCCGCTCATAGCGACGATCGTGTTCATAACGCCGGTCCAGTTCATAGCGACGGTCATAACGCTGATCATAGCGGCCATCATAATAGCCACCATCTTCAGGAAATGCGACGCAGCCTACAGCTAAAAATGCAGTCGCCAAAGACAGAGCTATAATTTTACTAGCCATAGGCATCCTCCAGATTTGTAATAGAAAATATACTTAAGCTCGCAAAAGTACGTCAAAAATAACCTTTAAACGGTCAATGACATCTTTTATAAATGAGGGTAATGTATCGGGCAGAAGCTATATGTACATTGATATTAAGACTTATATAAGAATATGGTCACTGAAACGCTAATCGTGTAGAAACTATGAAGAATTAAGAGAATAAGGACTAAAAATAATGACTGTGAATCCTCCGGTTCTGAAAAGTGTGATGCAAAAAGGACAAGGGACGGCAGCACGTATGCTGGACCGCTTACCTGGTATTGCACAGGAAGCATTGGTTAAGGCCCTGGATTATCCTCATGTCTACCCTGATTTAGACCCTTTGGTAAAATGTCTGATGGCCATCCAGATAAAACAGGGGCATAGCAGTTTTATCAGTGAGGATCTGGCACATTCGCGCACATTGTTTGATGCACGCATGAAAGCGATCGCGGCTAAACCAACTACTGTCAAAGTCATCGAAGAGCTGCGCCTGCCTTTGCAAAGTGGCAGCATCTTTGCCCGGCATTATCATCCAGCTCCACAAAAGAAGTTGCCGATGGTGATTTTTTATCATGGCGGTGCATTTATGGTGGGCGGTCTGGACAGCCATGATGAATTCTGTCGCTTGCTGGCAGTACATGCCAAAGTGCAGGTGCTAAGCGTGGCTTATCCGCTGACGCCAGAATTTAGCCCCTTGCAGATGGTACAGGTTTGTGAAGATGCCTTGGCTTGGGCACATCAGCATAGTAAGCAACTAAAAATCTATAAAAACCGTATTGCCGTGGCAGGGGACAGTGCTGGAGGAAATCTGGCTACTGTGGTGGCACAGCGCAGTGCAGGTAAATCTTATGCCGCACGAGCACAGCTTTTGCTTTATCCGGCGGTCGACTTTAAAAGTCGCCATCCTTCTTTTTATGCCTATAAAGATGGACTAGTACTTTCGGAACAGGATATTGATCTGGTGACCTTAATGTATGCCCAAACCCATCAGATTGAACTGGATGATCCGCTGATTTCACCCACCTATGGTGAATTGCAAAACTTGCCGCCAAGTTATGTGATTACTGCACGTCATGATGTCCTGCATGATGAAGGTTCAATCTATGCACATAAACTACGTCAGAATGGCGTGAGTGTTCATTATCATGAATATACCGATCAGGCACATGGTTTTATTAACCTGACGCCGATCTCCCGCCGTGCCAAAAAATATGTGATTGAGATCAGCAAAAATTTCCGCAAATTTTGGGAAAAAAATAGTTAAATCCAAGGCATGAATGTAAAAAGGTGTTTCTCATGAAACACCTTTTTTGTAGATAGGTTTTTATCAGTTCTTATACTTTGCTGCTGATCTGCGCTTCAGGAAAGATCAGATTGAATTTGGGGACATAAAAGCTTTGCAGCAATTTGGCTTTGGAAAAATCTGGAAATATATTTTCGGCATCTTGCCATTCTACTTGCGAGAGTTTGGAGAGGTGACCGCGGAACTGTGGACTAAACTGAAAACGCTGCCCTTTCCAGGCTTGCTGAATTTTCAACATAGACGCTGGAATATGATGACTATTAATGTAGAACTGGCGTGCAGATTTAGTTTTCTTCAGCCGAATCGTCATATGCTGGTTTTGATGCTGAATCTGACACAGCACTTCCTGATCCTTTTCCTGCCATTCAAATTGCGCATGTTCTTTGGGAATGCCCCATAAATGCTGACCGTGTACCACAGACTCATAGGTAGACACATAAATTTTAGGAATCGAGCTGAGGCGCCGTTTACTAATTAAAGGATGATCTAGAATCAGTAACTCATCATAAGGGCCAATCGGCGAGGTGTGATAACGCACCAACAAGACTTGGACCATACGACCCAGCGGAGAAGGTGCGATCCGGAATTGTTTTGCTTGCTCGATAAAGCTTGGGGTCAACCAATAATTCAGAATAAAACCCTCACCCTGCAAACGCCAAGGTGGAAACTGGTGGATATTTTGCTCCTGTAATAATGCATGCTTCATTCTTATTCTCTTGTCTTTAGTCGGCAGGTCACTGCATTATGAGTTATAAAAGATTAATATATAGTCATTCACAACCATTACTTCTAAGTAGATGAGTTAATAAATGTTAAAGAAATCATTATGTGTCATCGCACTTGCTGCGGTCAGTCTGTCAAGCTTTGCTGAAAATACGATTATTGAGATGAAGACTTCATCTGGAAATATTGAAATTGAACTCTTCAATGACAAAGCCCCAATCTCGGCAAAGAACTTCGAAAGCTATGTAAAGAGCAACTTCTATAAGGACACGATTTTTCACCGCGTCATTCCAGGCTTTATGGTGCAGGGTGGTGGCTTTGATGTGAACATGCAAGAAAAAGCCAATAATAAAGCACCCATTAAAAACGAATCGTCGAATGGTCTGCAAAATAAACGCGGTACTTTAGCCATGGCCCGTACCAATCAGCCGGATTCTGCCAGAGCACAATTCTTTGTGAACCTGGTCGATAATGATTTCCTGGATCGTTCTGCTAGAAATGCCGGCTATACAGTCTTTGGTAAGGTCACTAAAGGTATGGATATCGTCGATCAGATTGCCAAAGTACCGACCCGAAACTATGGAATGCATCAAAATGTGCCGGTGAACCCTGTAAAAATCACCAGTGTGACGATTAAAGCACCAGTCGTAAAAAATTAGGCATAGAATAAAGCAGAAATATTTAATTTATATTTCTGTTTTAAAAATATGTACTTATGTAATGAATTGTATGGAATTGAACCAATTTGGTGCATAAAAATAAAACACTCGTGATTCCTGTGCGTTAAAAGCGCTTGCACGTGTAAGAAATTGCCCTATAATGAGCACATACCGACGAGATAGATGGAAACGAACGAAGCAGAAT
The DNA here is from genome assembly GCA_013530545.1 of Acinetobacter lwoffii. Classification (GTDB taxonomy): domain Bacteria; phylum Pseudomonadota; class Gammaproteobacteria; order Pseudomonadales; family Moraxellaceae; genus Acinetobacter; species Acinetobacter lwoffii_G. The sequence continues at coordinate 174 of SPVA01000008.1, read as the reverse complement.
GGCGGAGTTGTTGAGTTTATCGAAGTCCAGCTTCTGGCACTGACGAGGTGTTAGAAAGATCATTAAGAGATTATGAAGAACAACTTGTGTGGATTTTTACTGGTTGATTGATCGAAATTATTTTCATTGATTGATGGTAGAAATTACTCGAAGTTTATTTGAGAAATATTTGTC
>SPVA01000070.1 GCA_013530545.1 Acinetobacter lwoffii | reverse complement strand
GAAATAGCGAATATTGAGCTTACATTTTCAGAGGCAGTGTTTGCCAGTCTGATGGAATTATATTTGAATGAGTCTGGTCTGATTTGACCCAAACTTATTTTGGATAGCGTAAGCGTGTTTCTATAAAAATAAAAACAAGCGCATATAACCGCTTTAAAAATGGAGTGAATGTAGAGGCGGAGATACCAGATTGCGCAAGTTGAATACAATCTGAATATATTAAAAATCCGTCGAATCTTCTACATTTAGAAAGCTTACAATTGCATAGCTATGCTAAAATTGCGAAAATTATGCCCATCAAACCAGAGTTTTTCTCTGTCCTTAGCGTAGGTAAACAGGCTTTGAATTCACAGAAAACAGCGAATCAACTAGATTTCCAGAAAGTCGCACTTGAAACACTGCGCATCGAAGAAAATGCACTACAGATTTTAGCAACACAGATTGATGACCGTTTTAGCCGGGCATGTGAAATTATTCTACAGTGTACTGGCCGTCTGGTGATTACCGGAATGGGCAAGTCAGGTCATATTGGCCGTAAAATGGCGGCGACCTTTGCTTCGACCGGAACTCCCTCATTCTTTATGCATCCAGGTGAAGCTGGTCATGGCGACTTGGGTATGCTGGTGGCTGGTGATGTGCTGATTGCAATTTCAAACTCGGGCAAGAGTGATGAAATCATGATGCTGATGCCACTCATCAAACATCTGGAAATTCCGCTGATTACAATCAGTGGTGATGATCGTGGTCCAATGCCACAAAATGCTGATGTGGCTTTGACGCTGGGTAATATTCAGGAGGCTTGTCCACTGGGTTTAGCGCCGACATCGTCAACGACGGCAACATTGGCTTTGGGTGATGCTTTAGCGGTGGCTTTACTGGATGCTCGCGGCTTTACCTCGGATGATTTTGCACGCTCACATCCTGCAGGTGCGCTGGGTAAGCGTCTGTTATTGCATGTGAAGCATCTGATGCGTACTGGAGCCGATTTGCCGAAAGTCTCGCCTGATACCGCCATGAATAAAGTATTGTACGAAATTTCCAACAAGCGCTTGGGCTTAACCACAGTCGTCGATGAAAATGATGTGTTGCTGGGGATTTTTACCGATGGTGACTTGCGTCGCTTGATTGATAAGCAGCAAGGTTTTGATGTCAATCTGGCTATTCAGGACGTGATGACCAAAAATCCGTTGACCATTTCTCAGGAAGCACGTGCAGTGGTCGCACTGGAACGTATGAATGAACATAAAATTAATCAATTTGTAGTTGTTGATGATGCCAATAAAGTCATTGGCGTGATTAGTATGCATGACCTGATTCAGGCTGGGGTAAATTAATAAATGGCATCTTATGTATTATTAGAGCAGGCACGTCATATTGCAGCACTGGTGCTTGATGTAGATGGTATTTTAAGTGATGGCTTTGTAACGCTGACCAATACTGGCGATGAGATCAAATCCTTTGATATTCGTGATGGTCTGGGCATGAAACTGGTTCAACAAGCAGGAATCAAGGTGATTATTATCACCGGACGTAAAAGCAATATCGTAGAAAAGCGTATGTCGGATCTGGGTGTTGATCTGGTCTATCAGGGCCGTGAAGACAAAGGTACAGCACTTCGTGAAGCCTGTGCACAGCTTAACATTGATCCTGAAGATTGCCTGTATATGGGCGATGACTGGCCTGATCTGTCTGCGTTCGCCATTGCCGGCATGAGAGTGACCGTACCTAATGGTCATGTCGAAGTTCGCCGCCGTGCCGATCTCGTGACTCAGGCACAGGGTGGACGTGGTGCGGTGCGTGAAATCTGCGATATGTTGTTAATGTCCAAAGGCATGTACCAAGAGTTACTTGAAAAATATACTCGTGCGCCTTATTAATAAGTCATATCTTTTGGATTAAGTACACCGCTTATGGATACTAAAGTTTTATATATTACGGCTGTGATTATTGCCGCAATAAGTGGTGGTTATTACTATTACAGCGGCAAGGGCAACAAGTTGCAGGCAGACTCTGCGCGCAGCATGACCTATTCCGCTCAAAATATTAACTTAACTCAGACGGATGAAGCAGGTCAGGTGTCGGTTCGTGCCCAAGTGGACCGACTCGAGCAGAACCTGCAGCTAGAAACCTCAAAGCTGGAAAATCTGCGAGCATCGACTTATGACAATGGTAAAGTCGATGCGACTTTCTTTGCCAAAATGGCGCATGGTTATGATGACAATACAAAAGTTGTACTCTCTCAGGAAGTGCTCGCCACCAAAATCATGCAAAATGGGAAAATGCAGTTTCGTACTGAAGAGCTGACCGCTTTTCCGAAAATACGTGAAATTGAAACAGACAAGACAGTGATTGTGGAATCTCCACAGGCTGAATTTGTCAGCCAGGGTCTTAAAGCCAATCTTAATGATGGTCAATACGAATTCTTTAATATTCGAGGAAAGTATGAACCAAACTCCTAAAGCCAAAATGATGCACACTTTCCTGAAGCGTATGACGCTGGCGGCTGTGGTTGGACTCGGTTCAATCACTGCTTTTGCGCTGCCATCTGACCGTAACCAGCCAATCACCTTGCTGGCTGACCGGGCGACTTTCAATGAGCGGACGGGTGTGACGACGTATTCGGGCAATGTCATCATTGAACAGGGTACCATGAAGCTGCAAGCCAATTCGATTGTGGCCAATCTGAACAATAAGCGCCAGATCAGCCTGATTACGGCGACAGGCAGCCCGGCACAGTTTCAGCAAAAAGTGGATCCTGCCAAAGGTCTTGCCAAAGGTCAGGCGCAGAAAATTGTCTATAATGCTGAAACCGGGATTATTACTTTGTCCGGTAATGCCTTCCTGCAACAGGATGGTGCCAGTATTCGTGGTGCAACTTTAAAATACAGCATGAACAAAGGCGATATCGAAGCCACCGGAACACCAAACAAAACCGGTTCATCGTCTGGCCGTGTACAAATCGTGATTCCACCATCTAGTTCAACATCCTTCCCTGGAGCGCGTGATTAATGGAGCAATCGCAGCAGGTTCAAACCCTCACCATTAAGCATCTGGCGAAAAACTATAATAAACGCTGGGTAGTGAAAGATGTGTCGTTCAGCATGGAAAGTGGCCAGATTGTGGGGCTGCTGGGACCAAATGGCGCCGGTAAAACCACCAGTTTTTATATGGTGGTCGGTCTGGTGCGGATGGATAAGGGAGAAATCTATCTCGATGATCTCGATCTTTCCGACCTTGCAATGCATGAGCGGGCACGCAAGGGAATTGGTTATTTGCCGCAGGAAGCTTCGATTTTCCGAAAACTGACGATTTCAGAAAATATTATGGCGATTCTGGAAACCCGTAAAGATATGACCAAGCCACAACGTCAGCAACGTCTGGCGGAGTTACTGGCAGACTTTAAAATCACTCATATCAAAGATTCTTTGGGTATGAGTGTATCCGGTGGTGAGCGACGTCGTGCCGAGATTGCGCGTGCACTTGCGGCGGACCCAAAATTTATGCTACTCGATGAACCTTTTGCCGGTGTCGATCCGATTTCGGTTGGAGATATTAAGGATATTATTACGACCTTGAAAGATCGCGGAATTGGGGTGCTGATTACCGATCATAACGTGCGTGAAACGCTGGCGATTTGTGAACATGCTTATATTGTCAGTGAAGGCGCATTGCTTGCTGAAGGCACACCAGAAGAAATCCTGGCGAATGAGACCGTGAGAAAAGTTTATCTGGGTGATGATTTCACTGTTTAAATAATCCTGCTTTATATAAAAACCCTGCATCAGATGCCAGTTGTCGGATGCAGGGTTTTTTTTGATCAAATCAAAGTGAAAAAGATTTCTTTTAAAGGGATTTGATATATTGTTAGACTAAAACAAGAAACATTACATAATTATGCAATTTAGGGCAGAACACTTTAAAAAAAATCAGGGGAAAACAAATCAAAAAAGAAGTGGATTGATACTTCTTCTTTTGCCTTTATCTGTATCTTTGGCACATGCAGAAAGCTCACCCCATTATTTTGCCAATCTCAAGAATGGCTTGAGCCAGCTGATTGCACCCAAACCGACACGATCAGCACATACCATTGATATTACCTCGCTCGGTCATTATGCATTAGATACATCAAAAGTAGCTGAGCTGCCGCAAATTACCCGGCCACAGTCAGGACAGCCAGCTTTAAGTCCTACGATCACAGTTGGCATTCCAAAGACAATGAATCTGGTGGAAGCTGTACACCGGGCAGTGCAACGACGTCCTGAAATCACTCAGAGTATTTCGACATTATCTGCGCAGGCCGCGAATATTGATGTGGCGAGAGCAGGGTATTATCCGCAGTTATCCGGGGAGGGGATCTCACTTCCGGTGAGCGTGGACGACAAATGGTTTCTTTGAATGCCACCCAGATGCTGTATGACTTTGGAAAAATTAAAACCAATGTCAGTGTGGAAGAAGCCCGCTTGGTAGAAGAACAGGCAAGAGTGCTGGTTAGTTTGGATCAGATCGCATTTGAAGTGGCTGATGCCATAGTGAATATCAAACGCTATCAGCAAATTACCCAGATTGCCCAACAGCAGATTCAGGGCATTGGACGGATTGCAGAAATTGCCAATTTGCGTGCCCGCGCCGGAATCAGCAGTCAGGCCGACCCAATTCAGGCCCAGTCCAATCTGGAAGCAGCACAATCGAATCTGATTGTACAGCAGACCCAGCTCAGACAATATCAACAACGCTTGCGTACCTTGCTAGGATTTGATGTATCCGCCATTGAATGGGAGATTTCTGAGCGTATTGTGGCACAGGCCGATCTTTATCAAGATCCGGAGTTTACCCAGATTCCGAACATGATTCTGGCCCATGCCGGGGTCAATGTTGCCCGTTTGCAAAAAGATCAGGCGCGATTAAGTCCTTATCCGACTATTAGTGTTAAAGGCAGTCTAAGTCAGGCGATGAATGGACGGAATCCAAATAATAATGAAGATGATGGTTTTTATAATTCAGTCATGATTGAAGCCAGCAGTAATTTGTATCAGGGTGGTGCAACGCGTTCACAGACCCGTGCCGCAAGCTATGCCGAAGAAGCTGCACGAGCACAGGTCAATACGGTCTATCTGGATGTGCTGGATCAGGTGCGCTTGATCCGAGAACAGATTGAAAATAAAAAAAACAAATGGCGGTTTTATCCCAGCGCCGCGCAACCACGGTACGCACCAAAGAGCTGTATCAAGAACAATATAAATTGGGTACCCGAACCGTGGTGGATTTGCTGAATGCAGAGCAAGCCATTCATAGTGCCGCACAGGAAATTGAATCGGCACGCTATGATATTTATTCGGCGATCGTACAGTACATTCAGGTCACGGGCCGTACACGGGATATTTACGCGCTTAACAGCATTTCTATTCAGGGGTTTGAAGTTCAGCCATGAGTACTACAATAATAAATTATCAACCTTGGCTTCAGGCAGTTTTAAATATTGCTCGGCATTACCGGATTGAGCCTTCTGAGGAGCTAATTCGCCTGCAACTGGATTGGAACCAGCATCATGACATCGATGACATGCTCAAGATTGTCAGTCGTCAGATGGGTTTAAATGTCCGTAAAAATAAATTTGAGCGCAGCCTGCTGAATCCATGGCGTTTACCTTTGCTGGTTGAATTCGATAGTGGTGATGTGGGGGTGATCGAACGCATTGATACGCAGGGGAATGTCAGCATTCAGCTCAGTGGTGATGAAGGTTTATCTCAAAGCTTTACAGTTGAACAATTAGATACTGGCGTAAAGCATCTTTATGTACTGCGTCCTGAATCTTCAGTTCCGGATGCACGTGTTGATGAATATATCAAACCTTTTGAAAAAAACTGGTTCTGGTCGATTGTCCTGAATGACTGGAAGCGTTATATCGATGTGATGTTTGCATCTTTAATTGCCAATATTCTGGCACTGGCCACGATAGTCTTCTCGATGAATGTCTATGACCGTGTCATTCCATCACAATCTATTCCGACGTTATGGGTGTTGGCCGGTGGTGTACTGATCGCCGCGATTTTTGAGTTTGTTTTAGGTGTCTCGCGGATCTATCTGTCAGACATTATTGGTAAACGCGCGGATTTAAAAATTTCTGACCGGGTGTTTGGTCATTCATTACGTATCAAAAACAGTGAACGTTCCAAATCGACAGGAACCTTTATTTCACAAATTCGCGAGCTGGAAGGCGTCCGCGAACTGGTGACTTCAACCACAGTCACAGCAATTGCCGATCTGCCATTCTTCTTCCTGTTCTTGGGCATCTTCTGGGTGATCGGTGGCAATCTGTTCTGGGTTATGTTACTCGTTGTGCCCTTAATGATTCTTCCGGGAATTCTGGCACAGAAAAAACTGGCACAGCTGGCCCAGTTGGGGATGCGCGAATCTGCCATCCGCAATGCCTTGCTGGTAGAAGCCGTACAAGGAATTGAAGACATCAAGCTGTTAAGAGCTGAAACACGTTTCCAGAACCAGTGGAATCATATGAATGAAGTGTCAGCCGATGTCAGCATGCAGCAACGTAAAATTGTCGGCTTGATGACCGCCTGGACCCAAAAAATTCAGGGACTGACCTTTGCAATTGTAGTCTTGGTCGGGGCTTTTGCGGTGATGGAGGGTGACATGACCACAGGCGCACTGGTGGCCTGTTCGATTCTATCTTCACGCATGCTGGCACCAATTTCACAAATTACGGGTGTACTGGGTCGCTTGCAACAGGCTAAAGTCGCCAAGGCTGGTTTGGATGAACTCATGAAAAAACCGGTGGACCAGCCGGATTATTCGCACCTGATTCATCGTCCGGCACTGGATGGGCATTATGAGCTCAACGGTGTGGTGTTCAAATATGGCGATGATGATCCGAAACCGAGTTTGATGATTCCCAAGCTAGAGATCAAGCCCGGGGAGAAAATTGCAATTCTGGGCCGTAATGGTGCAGGAAAATCGACCTTGTTGCAGCTCTTGTCTGGGATGCAGACACCGTTACAGGGCAAGGTCAAGCTGGATGGGATTGATCTGACCCTGATTGATCCGTCAGATGTGCGGCGTGATATGAGTTTGCTAAATCAGAACTCGCAGTTATTTTATGGTTCAATTCGTGAAAACCTGACTTTGGGTGCACCTTTGGCCACCGATCAGCAAATTCTGGAAGCCTTACAAATTACCGGTGCACTGGGATTTGTACAGGAGAAAAAAGAAGGGCTGGATCATATCATTTTAGAGGGTGGTGTCGGCTTTTCTGGTGGACAGCGCCAAGCCTTGTTATTGGCGCGGTTGTTGATTCGTCCACCAAAGATTTTGCTACTGGATGAACCGACCGCTGCCATTGATGATGTGTCAGAAAAACAGTTGATTGATCATCTTAAAGGGTATTTAACCCATCGTACGATGATCGTCGCCACTCATCGCCGTGCGGTATTGGAACTGGTGGATCGTATTCTGGTGGTCAATGATGGCAAGATTGTGATGGATGGACCACGGGATCAGATCCTGAATCAGTCGCAGGGTGGTAATAAGCGGGTTGTGGGAGCAAGTGCATGAGTGAACTACAGCAACTAAAACGTTCCAGCAAGGTCAGCTTTCAGGAACCGCCATTACCCAAATCAAGTGTCATCATCTGGATTATCGGCATTGGCCTACTGGTATTACTGACCTGGGCCTGGTTATTCAAATTGGAAGAAGTATCTACCGGTACTGGAAAAATAATTCCATCATCCAAAGAGCAGGTGATTCAGTCTCTGGATGGCGGTATTTTGACTAAACTTAATGTCAAAGAAGGTGAGATTGTCGAGCGTGGGCAAGTATTGGCCCAGCTTGATCCGACCCGCTTTGAATCCAACGTCGGTGAATCAGAATCCTTGCTGGTGTCATAACGTGCCACTTCAGCCCGTTTACGTGCGGAAGTCACCGGCGCACCGTTGGTCTTTCCTGAAGAAGTGTTGAAATACCCCAAATTGGTTAAAGAAGAAACGGCCCTGTATCAGTCGCGTCGAGCCAATTTGCAAGAATCTGTTGCAGGCCTGGAACAGGCTTTGTTACTGGTGCAGCAAGAACTGGAAATGACCGCTCCCTTGGTCGCCAAAGGGGCAGCCAGTGAGGTTGAAGTGTTGCGTCTAAAACGTGAAGCCAATGACCTGCGTAATCAGATGAATGATATCCGTAATCAATATTATGTGAATGCGCGGGAAGAATTGTCCAAAGCCAATACTGATGTAGAAACCCAGCAACAGGTGGTACGTGGCAAGTCGGATATTTTGAGCCGAACTGTTTTTAAATCACCGGTTCGCGGTGTCGTCAAAGAGATTGATGTGATGACGCTGGGCGGCGTGATTCCACAAAATGGCAAGTTGATGACCATCGTGCCACTGGATGAAAAATTACTGGTTGAAGCACGAATCTCGCCGCGTGATATTGCCTTTATTCGCCCTGATCAGGAAGCATTGGTTAAAATTACAGCTTATGATTATTCGATCTATGGTGGGTTGAATGGTAAAGTTGCGATGATTTCACCGGATACCTTGCGTGATGAAGTCAAGCAGGATCAATTTTATTATCGGGTGTATATCCGTACCGATAGCGACAAGCTCAGCAATAATGCCGGGCAGAAGTTCAATATTACTCCAGGGATGGTGGCCACCGTGGATATTCGTACTGGTTCAAAAACCGTGATGGATTATCTGATCAAGCCATTTAATAAAGCCAAAGAAGCCTTGCGTGAACGGTAATATTTGCCAAGCAATTGAGTAAAACAATCGATCAAAATCAGGCCTCTCCGTGGAGAGGCTTTTTATTTGTCTGTGCAAAGCGGGTATACTGCAGCGGTGAGAGTTTAAAGCCTGAAGTTATGCCATTTACCATTGCCAGCCTGGTCAGTTTTGAGGAAGACATCAAAAAAAGCCGCTTTCAGGCCTTTGCCACCCCTGTTGAGAATGAGCAGGACGTCAAAGATTTTCTGGAAACTTATCGTGATCCAAGCACCACGCATCAATGCTGGGCCTGGAAAATTGGCCATCAGGTACGCTTTAATGATGATGGTGAACCATCAGGTACTGCAGGACGTCCGATACTGGCGACCATTGAAGGCAATGAGCTGACCAATGTGCTGGTACTGGTCAATCGCTGGTATGGCGGGATCAAGCTGGGAACAGGTGGCTTGGTACGTGCCTATGGCGGTTGTGCTGGACAATGTTTGTTGTTGGCAGAAAAAATTGAACTGATTGAAAAGAAGAAGGTGCAATTTTCCTGTCAATTCAATGAGTGGGCCATCTTTCAATATGAATTGAATCAGCAGCAAATCGATTATCAGGAAGAATATACAGCCGAAGGGGTGCAGGTCAGCGCCTTATTTCAGTTACATCAAATTCAACCCTTTGCCCTGAAAATTCAAGATGTGACCCGTGGCCGCGAACAGCTCAAAATCATAGAAGAAGCGACAGATGACTGACGTAGATCCATTACTGAAATATCGTGAGCAGCACAAACATCGCCTGAATTATATGCCTTGGCTGTACTGGTCTTTAAAGCCTAAAAATCGTAGCTGGGCAGAAGCGTGGCAAAAGGACTATCAGGCTTACTTGATGGAAATGGAAACCATTGAGATTGGTGAAAACTGTTTTATTTCACCACTGGCACATATTTTTGCGGAGCCGGGACGTAAAATCATTATTGGTGATAATACCTTTATCGCTGCAGATTGCACCTTACATGGCCCACTAGAGATCGGCAATGAAGTGGCGATCAATCATCACTGCATTCTGGACGGTGGTCGGGTGGGGATTAAACTGCATGATCAGGTACGTATCGCCGCTTATTGTCATCTTTATGCCTTTGATCACGGCATGGATCTGGAGCAGCCGATTTATCAGCAGCCGGTACGTTCACAAGGCATTGAGATCGGGCGGGATGTGTGGCTGGGTGCGCACGTCGGTATCAAGGACGGAATTAAAATCGCAGATCAGGCCGTGGTGGGAATGAACAGTATGGTGACCAAGAATGTTGAGGAACGCACGATTGTCGCTGGTAATCCGGCTCAATTCATTCGCTATCGTGAATAAGCTTTTGGAAGTCAATTGCTTGATACAACAGCCTGACTCAGCAAATAGATCGATATGTTGATCTATATTTGTTCACATAAAAGTTAACATATTTCAATTCAAGCCTTACAGATTTTGCTGCACATTTTTGAATGCTTATGCTAAGTTAAAAATAACTAAGAAATTTTTATCATAAATAGAAGAGAGGCTAAACATGAAACGTGTCATCGCCTGCATCGACTCATCACCATGTATAAACGCGCTGGCTGACGCGGCGGCATGGATTGCCAAACAGACTGGCCGTGAACTGGTCCTGTTACAGGTTTTGGATTATTACCCGGCCAGTTATCATCTGGGGGAAATCAGCGGAGTGATCGGCTTTGAAAGCAATGCCATGTTACTCAAAGAACTGGCTGAGCTTGAACAAAAACAAAGTGAAATCGCGCTGGATTATAGCAATAACCTGCTGCAACACATTTCCGAGCGGATTCTGGCAGAACATGGCATTCAAACCACACATATTCAGGAAAAAGGTGATTTTCTGGAACAAAGCTTTCAGATCCTGCAGCCTGATGATATTGCGGTGATTGGATTGCTCGGTGAACGCTCGGCTGAAAAAAATAAACCAATTGGCACCAATGTGGAAAATTTTATTCGTGGTGCCAATTGTACCGTGATGACGGTCGGAGAACAGTTTAAGCCACCGACACGATTTATTTTCGCTTATGAATATTCACCGACCTGTATCAAGATGATGAAACGGATTGCGGAAAGTGATTTGCTGCGCTTATTGCAATGCCATCTGTTATATATCGGTGATCATGCTGAAATTCTAAATGAGCCTTTGCAATATTTAAATCAGGCCGGTTTAGATGTGGTGCCACAATACCGCTATGGCGATGTCGCAGAAAATATTTTGACCTATCAGCAGGAACTGGGAATTCAGCTGATCGTGTTGGGTGCATTTAGTCACAGTAAAATTCACCAATTTTTCCTTGGTAGTATTGCCACCACTATTTTCCGTAATTCTAAAGTGCCTTTACTGGTTGCGAAGTGAGGATTACATAAAATAACTAAGCGCGAAGTCTAATCGTAAATTGTTACAGCTTGATTTAAAAATAACCAGAGTTATCCTCATATATTGTGGATAACTCTGTGGTTAATATTTATAAGTTAATGTTATTTATAATAAATATGTAATTGGGTGATTTTTGTTCTTATTGTTTTATTTCACAATCGCGAGTGCAAAACCATCATGTCCTTTGCTGCCAACCGTTTGTAAAGCAGTGCATGACAAGATACGTGGATGATTTTGAAGCGCTTTAAACATGTCACGAATGCCTTCAATACTTGGTTTACTATTGTCCGGATTAATGATTTCACCCGCACGAATCACATTGTCCAGAAAAATAAGTGTACCTGAGTGCGACAAGTTTAAACTGAGTTCCAGATATTCTGGATAACTCTGTTTGTCTGCATCAATAAAGATGAAATCGAAAGCTTCCGTATCTTCAGGCAGGGCTTTAAGCACATCTGCTGCACGGCTGCATTTCAGTTCAACGGTCTGTTTAAGCTGCGCGCGATCAATATTTTCCTGACCCATTGCCGCATGGGTATCACGTCCTTCAATCGTCAGGATATAGCCATCATCCGGCAAGGCACGTGCCAGCCACATGGTGCTATATGCTGCAAATGTGCCGAGTTCCAGTATACGTTTACATTGGTTCATCTGGATTAGCATCTGCAACAACATGCCTTGGTTCGGTGCTACAGCCAGATGATCAGGAAAACCGTGCGCTGCGGTATTCTCAAGAGTTTGATTCAGAATAGGGTCTTCAGGAATTAAATGTGAATCAATGTAGTGATCAATGTCTGTCCACATTTGTTGCATAGTCTTAGCACCTCGATTGCGATGCCTGCATTTTAAACTTTTCGCGGCAGAGCGCAATTTATTGTTCTATAGGTGATGATTTTTTAGGCTCTACAATGTCCTGAATGAACTTTGTAGAGTGGTTGTCATGACTTAGTAATTACACATCGAGGAATTACGGCCTAAACTCGGTCCCCAGGTACGATAACCTTGGGTATCGATGTGGATTTGACCTGAAGCATACATGCCAAGTCCCATATTCAGACTTTGACCATGCTGTACCCAGAACTGACACAATTTGAACTTGGTATTTTCAATATAGCTATAATCTTGTGCCTGCGGATATTCAGGCCCAATCCGGAAATCGATGGCAGAGTTGTACAGATGGCGTGAAGAGTTGGCACCACCGGCACACTGGTTTAAAGGCAGGTCACGATAGACTGACGTGACTTCAAAATCAGTCAGTACATTGGCTGCAACCAGATATTTAAAGACTTTTAAAGTTGGGATCTGATTGGCCCATAATTCACGGCTTGGAATCATGTATTGGGAACGGCCACACTTGGCCCAATCACGTGCAGTACGCATCAATTCGAAACTCGGAATGATATTGCCAACCCCATGACGTTCCAGAAAAACCTCATATTCACGCACGCGTGACAAATTATCCAGTGCCGATACCCAGTGGGTATACACATAAGGCACAGTTTTTGGGTGGGCTTTACGATCGTATTGAACACGTTCTTGTGGAATGTAAATCCGTTTTCCAGCAGGTGTGGTGGCCTGTCCAGGTTGTTTTGTGGTCGTGGTACAGCCCACAAAAACAAGAGGAATTATACAAAGACTCAATAATCCCTTTAACAAGTTCTTCATTTATAGAAATCAGATATTTACAAAATAGCGCTATTTTAGACTAAATATAGGGAGAAATTTGGAGAATATTGCAATGAAATGTGTGCGTTGAGTATAAAAAAGATCAGCATTTGCTGATCTTTTAAAGTTTAAACTAATTACTTTTCAAGGTATTGTAATTTGTCTGCTTTGCCATTCCATTCTTCACGGTCTGCTGGCTGGTCACCAATTTGTGTGATATTTGGCCATTTTTGTGACAGGTCAGCATTCAGTTCAATAAAGACTTCTTGACCCTCTGGTAATTCGTCTTCAGAGAAAATTGCATTTGCCGGGCATTCAGGTTCGCATAACGCACAGTCGATACATTCGTCCGGGTTAATCACAAGGAAGTTAGGACCTTCATAGAAACAGTCTACAGGGCAAACTTCAACACAGTCTTGATATTTACATTTAATACAATTTTCAGTGACAACGAAGGTCATGGCGACAGCTACCTAAAAAATATGGTTCTAATTACGAATGCTGTATTTTAGGCAAAAACAGGGGGAACTAACAATTCCTTTTATTGATATTTGTTATATATAGGGCTGTTAAATTTGAAAAAAGGTCGCATACCGATGAATTACAGCATTCATCGGTATGTTCAGGACATCGACCCTATGCCAGATGAGGTCTAGGACCGAGAATTAACTTGACTGTTTGATCAGGTCTTTGAGCGCATATAACTGCTGCAAGGCTTCACGCGGAGTTAAACTATCTACATCAATATCTTCGAGTAAGTCCAGTGCAGGCGATTCTTTTTCAATTTCGATGATACGTTCTATAGGCTCCATAACTTCAGGCATTGCAAACAGATCATGCTGCGGGCTCAGTGGCTTGGCCTGATGCTGTTTTTCCAGAATCTTTAAGCGGTTTTGCGCTTCTTTAATCACCGCAGCCGGAATGCCTGCCAATTTCGCGACTTGCAAGCCATGACTTTGACTGGCCGGGCCATGTTGCACCTTATGCAATAAAATCAGATTACCATTCAGCTCTTTGGCCGTGACATGGTAGTTATTAATGCCACTTTCCTTATCCAGTTCAGTCAGTTCGAAATAATGGGTAGCAAATAGACATAAACATTGAATGCGTTTGGTCAGATCCAGCACACAGGCCCAAGCCAAAGACAAGCCATCATAGGTACTGGTTCCACGGCCAACTTCATCCATGAGTACCAAAGACTGGCTGGTGGCATGATGCAGGATTTGCGAGGTTTCGGTCATTTCCACCATAAAGGTTGATTTGCCGGTCGATAAATCATCGGCAGAACCAATACGGGTAAAGACACGGTCAACCGGACCTAAGGTTGCAGCTTGTGCCGGAACATAGGCACCACAATAAGCCAGTAATACAATCAATGCAGTCTGGCGCATAAAGGTCGATTTACCGCCCATATTCGGACCGGTAATGATGGCCATGCGATGGGAAAAATCCAGTCGCGTATCGTTCGGCGTAAAGGCGGTTTTACTCAGGGCTTCTACCACCGGATGTCGACCGGCAGTAATACTGACGCCGACTTCCGGGCTGAATTTTGGACGCGACCAGTTGCGTAAACGCGCCTGATGGGCAAAATTAGCAATCAGATCAATCTGGGCAATGGCGCTGCTCATCATCTGTAAACTGCCGATATCCTGACGCAGTTCATCCAGCAGCATTTCAAACAGCATTTTTTCACGGGCCAAGGCACGAGATTCGCTTGATAAGACTTTGTCTTCAAATGCTTTCAGTTCAGGTGTGATGTAGCGTTCGGCATTTTTCAGGGTTTGCCTACGAATATAGTGCTCGGGTGCCTGTTCAGCCTGTGCGCGGGTCAGTTCAATATAATAGCCACTGACGCGGTTGTAGCCAATTTTCAGTCCCGGAATGCCGCTTTGTTCACGCTCTTTAATTTCCAGATCAATCAGGAACTGGCTGGCATGATCACGAATCTGACGTAGTTCATCGAGTTCACTGTCAAAACCTTCTGCAATGACATTACCATCACGAAGCAGGACGGGTGGATTTTCCACAATGGCAGACATCAGACGTTGATGTAGATCATGGAAGTCGCCGAGTTCTTCATTGAGTTGTACTAAAAGTTTGGACTGTTGCTGACTGACAATCGGTTGCAGGGCATGGCGTAACAATGGAATTTGCGCGCAGGCCTGTCGCAATTGCACCAGATCACGTGGACGGGCACTGCCAAGCGCAATACGGCTCAGCACGCGTTCAATATCGCTAATTTCTTTTAGTACCAAACGTACAGGTACTTCGTGGAAACCTTGCAGCAGGGCTTGAATGGCATCCAGGCGCTCATCCAGCAAGGCGGTATCGCGTAAAGGTTGCATCAGGGTGCGACTGAGCAAGCGCCCCCCCATGGCAGTCTGGCAATCATTGATTAGCTGAGATAAGGACGTCCCATGTTCAAATAAAGGCTCAATCAGTTCAAGATTACGGCGTGTCACCGGATCCAAAGCAATAAAATCTGAACTCTGTTCTAGCTGAATCGTGCGGATATGCGGTAACGCAGTTTTCTGAGTTTCTTTGGCGTAGTGAATCAGTGCCGCTGCGGCTGCTTTAGCCAAAGGTAAATGATCAATTCCGAAACCTGAAAGCGTGCTGACGGCAAACTGGTTACATAAGGTTTTTTGTGCATTATTCAGGTTGAAATCAACATTTGGACGTTTGGTGACCGAGATATCCAGTTGCTGTTTGAGTTGTTCGGTCAATGTCGGATCAGCGATATTTTCATCCAGCAGAATTTCGCTTGGCATCAAACGTGCCAGTTCAATCATGAGCTGGTTAAGATCATAATCCTGCTGCTGTACTTTAAATAAGCCAGCGCTGAGATCGAGAAGTGCAATGCCAATCTGACTCTGCTGAATACATAAAGCCACCAGATTCGAGCTTTGATGTGCACCGAGCATGGCATCATCGGTCAGGGTGCCCGGCGTAATAATCCGAACTACACCACGCTCAACCGGTCCTTTCCCAGTAACCTCGCCGATCTGCTCGCAGATCACCACGGTTTCGCCTTTTTTGACCAGACGTGCCAGATAGCCCTCGGCTGCATGATAAGGCACGCCCGCCATAGGAATCGGCTGACCATTGGCTTTACCACGATGGGTCAGGGTAATGCCTAAAATCTTGGCTGCCTTGTGTGCATCTTCAAAGAACAGTTCATAAAAATCACCCATACGATAAAACATCAAAGAATGTGGATGCTGCATTTTCACCGACATGTATTGCTGCATCATGGGCGTTAAGGTAGAAAGATCAGCCATAATTTCTGAACTGGTCATTAAAAATAAATCCTTTCAACAAGAGATAAATGCAAATACTGCTCAATAGGCTATGCAGGAAAATTTAAAGCACATTTTCAATCAGGCCAATCCAACATGGTTGAGCACAGGAGATCGAAAATGTGAAATGAATCTGCTGATTCAATTCAGCTTTAAAGCTGTATTGCAGCAAGTCTATCAAATTTAATTTTTAGAAAGAAATGAAATTCCAGATGAATCTTTAAGTCAGCGCTCAGATCTGTCGCTATGGCTTCTTATTCAGCATTATTTGCAATTTTAAAAAATAAACCACCGGATGCGAACATGCGGTGGCAAGTCTCAATCAAGACGATAGTTTATTCCGGATCATAAAGACCAAGATCGGTCAGATGTAATCTGAGAATCCGGCGTAATTCCAGTACGGCTTCAGGCGTTTCCTGAATCGAGTGGCCACCCTTAATGACTTTGCTAGATACAGCACCATTTAGGTAAGCACTCTCATATGAAACGATATCATCGCTCATGAGCTTGGTGTCTTGCGTATCTACGGTATTGCCGATAATCGAGTGAAATTTGATATCTTTAGAAGGCTGAATATCCTGGGTCAACGCCGTGAATTTTGAATTTTCACTCAGATCGCTTGGGCCATTTTGAATCAGGTCATGCCCCAGTTCTTTGACAAACTCGTTTAACCCGATCTGGCCTTGCAGGGTATCGGCAAAGGCACCCAAAAATGCACCCGGTATACGGATAATTTTACGGGCCAGTTTGGTATGCCAGCGGTCGGCATATTCTGTCCCACGATGTGGTGTCGCTAAGAAAATGGCCCGAGTGAAATTTGGAATAGGCCGCATTTGCAGGCGTGCTTTAAAGAGCGGGTTATCCTTAAATTGTGCAATGCGGGTATTTTGTACCAGCTTGAATGCATCTTGGGTAATATCGGCCTGACTGACCATTAAACGGGCAATCACACCTCCCATGCTATGTCCGACCAGTACCGCATCTTTTTTGGCTGGTGCATTGTTCGCGACCTGGGCAAAGCCTTGCTGAACCAGTGCATTAATTTGAAAACGGCTTTCCAGAATCGGCATATTAGTAGAATAAAATACCTGCCAGACCTGGAAATTTTCTCTTAATACCGGATCACCCATA
>SPVA01000105.1 GCA_013530545.1 Acinetobacter lwoffii | reverse complement strand
CCTTCTTTAAGTGGCCAAAATATTGGTGGTATCCAAGTTTTTTTACCACATACTGCGTTGAAATGTTTTACAAAATTCAAAATTGATGAAATTTTAATTGCACTGCCGTCAGTAGGGCGGGTCCGTAAAAGTGAAATCATCAAGTTTTTAGAACCGGCTCATTTAAAAATTACTGAAATTCCAGGTCTGACCAAACTGGTCGATGGTGAAATCCGAATTTCTGATATTCAGGAAGTAGATATTATTGATTTACTGGGGCGTGATCCTGTTCCGCCGGTTCCTGAGCTGCTGGCCAGAAACATTAAAGATAAAGTGGTGATGGTCACAGGCGCGGGTGGTTCGATTGGTTCAGAGCTGTGCCGCCAGATCATTAAAAACCAACCGGCCAAGATTATTATTTATGAACTGACAGAATTCGCCTTATATAGTATTGATAAAGAATTACGTCTGACTGCCACGTGTGACATTATCCCAATTCTGGGTTCTGTGCTGGATGAGCGTAAGCTGGAACGGGTGATTGAACAGTACGGCGTGCAAACGGTTTATCATGCGGCGGCTTATAAGCATGTACCACTGGTGGAGTGTAACCCACTGGCTGGCCTGAAAAATAATGCGGTGGGAACAGCATTCAGTGTCAATGCAGCAGTGAAAAAAGGCGTTGAAACCTTTGTACTGATCTCGACTGATAAGGCGGTACGCCCGACCAACGTCATGGGGGCGACTAAACGTATGGCGGAGCTGTATTGTCAGGCCATGGCTGAGGCTCAGGATCAGACCCAGATCAGTATTGTACGTTTTGGTAATGTGCTTGGTTCTTCGGGTTCCGTAGTACCACTATTTAAACAGCAGATTGCCAAAGGTGGCCCAATTACAGTGACTGACCCGGAAGTGACCCGGTTCTTTATGACCATTCCGGAAGCCTCACAACTGGTAATTCAGGCGGGTGCTTTGGGTACAGGAGGCGACGTGTTCCTGCTGGATATGGGCGAGCCAGTACGGATTCAGGATCTGGCTCGTCAAATGATTGCCCTTAGCGGACTCAAAGTCAGAGATAATAAAGAGCCGAATGGTGATATTGAAATTCAATATACTGGGCTACGTCCAGGCGAAAAACTTTATGAAGAACTGCTGATTGACGAAGAAAATACAGAAATTACTTCACATACGCGTATTCTACGATCTGTCGAAAAACATTATCCATTGGCAGAAATTCTGGCAGTATTTAACCGTATACATGAACTTAGCGCGACTCAGGCTGATATTGAATGGGCACTGGCACAACTGGAACATTATGTCGACGGTTATGTACGCGGTAACGAAATTAAAGTGAACTAGGTTTTTATAGATATGATTAAGAAAGCAATTCTCCCTGTGGCTGGTTTAGGTACGCGTTTCTTACCTGCCAGCAAATCCATTCCCAAAGAGATGGTGACTGTCGTGGATCGCCCTGCGATTGAATATGTGGTGCGTGAAGCGGTTGCTGCCGGGATTGAGCAGATTATTCTGGTGACCCATTCTTCCAAAGCATCGATTGAAAATTACTTCGATCGTAATTTTGAACTTGAAACCACGCTTGAGCAAAAAAACAAAACCGATTTACTCAAAGAAATTACTGAAATTCTGCCTAGCGGTGTAAGTATCATGAGTGTACGTCAACCGCAGCCTTTGGGCTTGGGCCATGCGGTACTCTGTGCCAAAGCGGTGATTGGTGATGATGATTTTGCGGTGTTATTGCCGGATGTGCTGGTCAAGGATCAGGATGTGGAAAATGATCTGGCACGTATGATTCAGCGTTATGCTCAATCTCAGGCTTCACAAATCATGGTGGAAGCGGTGCCTGAACATCTGGTGGACCAGTATGGCATTGTTGATGTTGCAGCATCGCCTGAGGAAGGGGAAAGTATCGTCATGCAGGGAATTGTCGAGAAACCGGCCGTCGGTACTGCACCTTCAAATCTATCTGTGGTCGGACGTTATATTCTGCCGGCAAAAATCATGCAGCTTTTGGAACAGACCCCACGCGGGGCAGGCAATGAAATCCAGCTCACTGATGCGATTGCCATGCTGCAGCAAACCGAAGCCGTAGAAGCCTATCGCATGAAAGGTCAGACCTTCGACTGTGGCAGCAAGTTAGGTTATTTAAAGGCTGTTTTACATTATGGTATCGATCATCCTAAACTCGGTAGCGAGTTTAAAGCATTGATTCAGGAACTTGCCTTATAAGAAAGGAATATTATGAAAGTCGCAGTATTGGGAAAAACCTTATTTTCTGGAGTCATGTCGGCTCTTTTATCTGAGTGTGGTCACCAGGTGGTCTGGTGTAACAGCTTCAATGCAGATGAGTCGGCCCGACCCTATTTCCAGGATGAATCTCTACAGCTCTTACTGCAAAAACAGGAAAAATCTGGCTTTTTAAACTGTTGCGATTTTCAGCATCTGGATTTTAATCAGGATGTTTTTTTCTTTAGTTTTAATGCGACTGAAGAACAGCAGGCATTTCAGATGCTGGACACCATCCGGCATGCCTGTTTTGCCCATCCCAAACTGATGATTAATGCCTCGACCTTTGGCTTGCATGGCACCCAGCGTTTTCAGCAGTTGCTGCCGAATGATGACTGGATTTATCTGCCAGATATTATTCAGGAAGGGAATGCACTGCGTAGCTTTACTCAGGCCACCCAGCTGATTGTGGGTTGTGATCATGCAGATATCCAGCCAAAAATCAAAGAACTCTTACGTCCCCTTTTTCCACGCGCGCAGCAGTATCTATTTATGCCGGTTCTGGATGCCGAATTTACCAAGCTGAGTATTTCCGGCATGCTGGCCACCCGGATCAGTTATATGAATGATCTGGCCAGTGTTGCAGAAAAACTCGGCATTGATATTGAGCAGGTTCGGCAAGGCATGGCCGCGGATAACCGGATTGGTTCAGCTTATTTATTTCCCGGTGTCGGTTTTGGTGGAGAAAATTTCTCGCATGATATTCGTACTTTAACCCATGCAGTGGCCGATTCTGGGGTGAAAAACCAACTGCTGGAACAGGTCTGGGACATTAACGAACAGCAAAAAGAATTACTGTTCCGTAAACTCTGGAACTATTTCCGTGGAGATATGAAAGGCAAAGTCATTGCGATCTGGGGTGCAGCCTTTAAGGAAAATACACCGAGTATCCAGCAGTCTCCGGTACATGCCATGCTGACCGCTTTGTGGGCGCAAGGCGTGACGGTCAAGCTACATGATCCGCAAGCAATGGCAAATATTGAAAAGGTCTATGGGCCACGGGAAGACTTGATCCTGTGTAAAGACCAGTATCAGGCCGTGGAAGGGGCACATGCCTTGTGTCTGATTACGGCATGGAAACAGTACGGTAGTCCGGATTATCCATATTTGATCAAGCTGATGCAGCATCCCCTAATTCTGGATGGGCGTAATCTGTATGATCCGACGTATGTCAAGACACGTGGTTTTAATTATATTGGGGTAGGACGTTAATGTTGAGCCATTTTAATCCAAATCTCGACACTGAAACTGTGTGTCAGAAACTTGCCTCGAATAAAGAACAGCTTCACTCTGAGCATTTGCGGGAGCTGTTTGCTGCTGACCCAGAGCGCTTTAATCGATATTCTATCCAGTTTGAACAACTGCTGTTTGACTATAGCAAACACAGAATCAATAAGAATGTGCTGCAGGGTCTAATCGAATGGGCCGATGCACAGAACCTTAGATCCTGGATTGGCTCGCTATTTTCCAATCAAGAAATCAACTATACCGAGCAGCGTGCTGCCATGCACTGGGCACTGCGCCTACCAGAACATGATCAACAACATGCTGATCTGGCAGCTGATGTACATGCCCAGCTGGAACGGATGTATGCCCTGGTGGAACAGATTCATGCCGGACAGCGTCGCGGTGCCACCGGTGAAGTCATTCAGGATGTGGTCAATATCGGGGTGGGCGGATCAGACCTCGGTCCTTTGATGGTCACGCACGCTTTATCTGATTTTAAATATCAGTCTGCCCAGCCACTCAATGTACATTTCGTTTCGACCATGGATGGCAGTCAGTTGTCCGAGTTGTTGCATCAGCTGCGTCCGGAAACCACACTGTTTATCATTTCATCCAAATCATTTGACACGATTGATACCCTGACCAATGCCCAGACCGTACGTTTGTGGCTGGAAAAAGCATTGGGTCAGCATCCCTATATTCTCAAGCATCATTTTATTGGGGTATCGACCAAACCGGAGAAAATGACAGCGTGGGGGATTGCACCGGAAAACCAGCTGTTGTTGTGGGATTGGGTCGGAGGGCGTTATTCGCTGTGGTCCTGTATCGGATTGCCGATTGCCTTGAGTATCGGAATTGAAGGTTTTAAGCAGCTACTGGCAGGTGCTTATGCAGTAGATCAGCATTTTCAGTATCAGCCTTTTGAACAGAATATTCCGGTCTTGATGGGACTGTTAGGGGCCTGGAATAATAATTTCCTGGATATTCAGACCCATGCCATCCTGCCTTATGATGGGCGGCTAAAATATTTTGCTTCTTATTTGCAGCAGCTGGAAATGGAATCGAATGGCAAGTCGATCCAGCGCAATGGTGAAAAAGTACAGCTAGATACCTGTCCGATTATTTGGGGAGAGGTCGGCCCGAATGCGCAACATGCCTTCTATCAACTCCTACATCAGGGAACTCAGTCGGTCAGTTGTGACTTTATTGCCCCGGTAGAGCGCTATAACAGTCAGCAATATACCTATGCCGATAGTGCTGAGGCATTAATTGAACAGCATCATTTGGCATTGTCGAATTGTCTGGCACAATCGCGTTTACTGGCTTTTGGTAATGAAGCGCTGGATCAAAATGAATTGGCGAGCTTGCCGGCTTATAAGCAGTATGAAGGCAACCAGCCGAGCAGTACCTTGTTACTGCAAGAACTGAATCCCTATAGTCTGGGGATGCTGATTGCATTGTATGAGCATAAGGTGTTTGTTCAATCGGTGTTGTGGAACATCAACCCATTTGATCAATGGGGCGTAGAAAAAGGTAAGAAAATTGCTAATCAGCTATTACCAATTCTCAATGGTGAACAGAGCGATCTGGATGGTCTGGATGGTTCAACCCAAGGTTTAATTAAAATTCTGTTAGGAAAGTCACATGGCTAAAATTCTGGTCACTGGTGGGGCAGGCTATATTGGTTCACATACCTGTGTGGAATTATTAAATGCCGGGCATGAGGTCATCGTTTTAGATAATCTCTGCAATAGTGCTGCTGAGTCTTTAAATCGGGTGCAACAGTTGACCCAGAAAAGTCTGACCTTTGTTGAAGGGGATATCCGGGATGGCCAGTTACTGGATCAAGTCTTTCAGCAAAATAGCATTGATGCGGTAATTCATTTTGCCGGTCTTAAAGCGGTTGGAGAAAGTCAGCAGATTCCATTGGCTTATTTTGATAATAATATTGCCGGTTCCATCAGCCTGGTACAGGCCATGCAGCGCGCACAGGTTTTTAACTTGGTGTTTAGTTCGTCGGCTACTGTGTATGGTGATAATCATCCGTCACCTTTAAACGAAGAAATGCCGACTGGCATGCCAACCAATAACTATGGCTATACCAAGCTGATTGTGGAGCAGCTCTTGGAAAAAACGGCCGTAGCAGATCAGCGCTGGTCGATTGCCTTATTACGTTATTTCAATCCGGTCGGTGCACATAAAAGCGGGCAGATCGGTGAAGATCCACAAGGTATTCCAAATAATTTAATGCCTTATGTAACCCAAGTGGCGGTAGGACGGCGTGAAAAACTGTCGATCTTTGGTCATGATTATGACACTGTCGATGGCACGGGTGTACGGGATTATATTCATGTGGTAGATCTGGCCAATGCACATTTATGTGCCCTCAATAATCGTTTAACTGCACAAGGTTGCCGGGCATGGAATATTGGTACTGGCAATGGCATTTCAGTGCTACAAGTTAAAGATACTTTTGAGCAAGTGAATGGTGTGGCGATT
The DNA here is from genome assembly GCA_013530545.1 of Acinetobacter lwoffii. GTDB lineage: Bacteria > Pseudomonadota > Gammaproteobacteria > Pseudomonadales > Moraxellaceae > Acinetobacter > Acinetobacter lwoffii_G. The sequence goes on along the minus strand of SPVA01000105.1, from coordinate 21,951 downwards.
GCATTTGAATTAGCCCCTCGTCGTGATGGCGATGTGGCCATCTGTTTTGCAGACAATGCACGTGCAGTCCAAGAGTTGGGCTGGGAACCCCAGTATGGTTTAGAGGACATGCTTGCTGACAGCTGGAACTGGCAGAAACAGAATCCGAATGGTTATCGTTAAAATTTTTATAAGAATATAAATATAAAACGGGAGCAAAATTGCTCCCGTTTTATTGTACTTAATACAGCAGCCTTAACTCTGGATCAGCTGGGTCAACTCATCGACATAGTCCTGCATCGGTCGTGGATTGCGGTCACGACGGCTTTCAATATTCAGACGCAATAAAGGTTCAGTATTGGATGCACGCACATTAAAACGCCAGGTGCCAAAGTCCAGACTGACACCATCGGTCTGATCAATTGCAGGATTTTGATCGGCATAGTGATCAAAGAGTTTTTGAATCGTGGTTTGGGTATCGGCGACTTTAAAGTTGATCTCACCACTACACGGGAACTTGGCAATCATCTCTTCCACTAGCGAAGATAGAGATTGCTGTGTTTCAGACAGTACTGCAATCGCTAGTAACCATGGAATCATGCCACTATCACAGTAGGCAAAGTCACGGAAATAGTGATGGGCACTCATTTCTCCGCCATAAGCCGCATTATGTTCACGCATCACATCTTTAATAAAGGCATGCCCTGATTTCGACTGCACCGTAATCCCTTGGTATTGTTCCACGATATCCAGGGTATTCCAGACCAGACGCGGGTCATGCACAATTTTCTCACCCGATTGTTTTAGCAAGAAGGCTTGAGCCAAAAGACCAACAATATAATAGCCTTCAATAAACTGGCCTTTTTCATCGAACAGGAAGCATCGGTCAAAGTCACCATCCCAGGCAATGCCCATGTCGGCAGCATGCTCAATCACAGCATCGCGAGTACTAGCACGGTTTTCAACCAGAATCGGGTTGGGAATCCCATTCGGGAAGTTGCCATCGGCTTCATGATGAATTTTGATAAATTCAACCGGAATATTGAGTTCTTTAAATTTTACTTCGATTGCATCAATGACATGACCTGCTGCACCATTACCCGCATTCACCACCAGTTTCATCGGGCGGATTTTTGCTGGATCAATATAGGTCATCAGGTGCTCGATAAACTCGGGCAGGATATTGTATTTTTCGGTACGGCCTTTATTGCTAACTTCAATAAATTCAGCTGATTCTGCTAAAGCCTGAATCTCTTTAAGACCGGTATCCGCGCTGATAGGACGGGCATTTTCACGTACCAGCTTCATCCCGTTATAGTCCATCGGATTATGACTGGCTGTGACTTCAATCCCTCCTTGAACATCGAGATGAAATGCGCCGAAATAAACTTCTTCAGTGCCGGTCATCCCCAAATCCAGTACATTGACACCGGCATCATTCAAACCACGAATCGTGGCCTGTTTTAAGCCTTCACTGCTGAGTCGAATATCACAGCCAATCACCACTGTTTTTGGTTGGTGGATCTGTCCGTAAGCACGACCAATTTTATAGGCAATTTCTTCGTTCAGCTCGGTGCCGAGTTTGCCGCGAATATCATAGGCTTTAAAACAAGTTAGTTCTGTCATCTGAATTCTCTAAATAATTCCTGAGAAGTGAGGAAGTATCATTATAGGAGGAAAATAGTTCCTATATGCCAAGTTACTGTCTAACTTTTATATCTTCTTTAAAAATAGATGTTTAAGTGTATAAAGTCCTTATTCATCTAATTTTTAAAGTTTAGTACTTCAGCATGTTATTTTATATGTTAGCTCTTAGTGAAATTTATATCGATTTTACCTTTGCCAAGATCCGTTCCGCCCAGTCAGCGTAATAATTTACATCTTCTACCTCTTCCTTTTTTGAAGGATGATTAATTGTAGTTATTGCAGTAATACCTCTCATTTCAGATAGAAACTTTTTAGGCCAACTGAGTGATTGAAACAGTATTGAATTATTTAATATTTCTAAATCTGTCTCAATTAATCGTTGAGTTTTTTCTTCATATGGGAGTAATAAGGTAGAGATATTTTTTTTACCATCTGAAGTATCAATTTCACACAAGTAAAATTGATGATTATTTTCTATGTTTAAAATTTTATAGACATAAAAGTAGCGTAATTGATTGTTTGCAAACTTATGCCCTCTGAAACGTTTATATTTTTTAAAAGGTGAATTCTTTATTTCTTTGATTTTATATCCTTTTTTCTCAATTTGTTCCAGTAGTTTAATCAAGTCTTTATGAGTGACTCGCTCTAGTTGAATTTCTGATTCAGTTGTAAATCCAGGCACTGTACCCTCTATATCTCCTTCTCCACCAGCAAATCCTTCTTGATTTTGATCTTTATCCATTTGCTTTCGTTTTTTACGTATTACAGTTTTAGCAGGGGGTGTTTCTAAAGAAATTTTTAATTCTTCTGTTGTATAAATTTCTCCAGATAGGTTTCTTAGCTTGGCCAGTAGCTTATCGGGATTTGCCTCAGCATTTTTCTTCAATTTCTCTTTAGGTTGACTCGCTGGTTTTGGTTTATTTGAACCTTTCCCTTGAGCATTTTTGACCCGTTGTATTATTTTTTTTGAAGTGAAATGAAATTGAATTGGGCGGTTGATAGATGTATCCAGATTTTTGAAAGATGTGATGCGCTCAATTCTGTAAATACCTGTTTCTTTATCATAAATTCCATCTACTGTTAGATCAATATTTCTGATATTAGGAGCTTCCATGTCAAAATTAAAACTTTTAGCGTTTTTTTGATCAATAATTGTTTTCTGATAAATGCTAAGGAAGGCTTTATTTAAATCAGGTTGTAATAGAATTAAAGCCAGTTTTTTCAAAAAATGAGGATCGGAGAGATCTTGTTTTAAAATTTTTTTATTTTGTGCAATAAAAATGTGGATTGCATCAGGATCCTTCATGTCTACTAAAATATCTGTTGAATAGTTTTCTGCAAAAAGTGCTGCACGTAAAAGATAAGGGTGTGAAAAAAATAGATCTCTAGCAAGAATGAGCTTAGGTAAAAGAATCGTAATACTTTTATCTGATAGAGATGAATCGTAATTAAATTCAAAACATAACCGACCAGTATGAATTTTTTGATTATAGTTCCCTGATGAATCCAAAGCGTTGAACGCTGAAAAATCTACTGCTTTAAGTATATGGTCAAATAACTTCTTTGGATAGTGATCAGCAATTGGAGTATTATAGTAATAAAGAAGAATACTTTCTATCGGTAATTTAAGTTGAAGGGATTGGTTAATAATAGGATTAAACAAGCGCGTATCAATATCAAATCGAGTTTCACCACGTCGACTAATTTTTGTCGCAGTAGAGTAAATCATATCATTCGGTAAAAAGTCGGTTGAAAAATTACTCATATTTTATTTCTTCCCAAATATTATTAAAAAATCGACGGGCTTCTGGGGTTAATCGCTGCTCACTTAATCCGGATTGACGTAAAAAAACACTCGGTGGATAATATTTATCTTCAATGTTTTGGCGAATAAATGTTCGAGTCATGCGACGTATTTGATAGCAATCTATGGACTCAGCGTAGCGATCTAGAAGTGCGGCAGTCAATGGGAAAAAATTCCAGTTTTTTTCAATCATACTCACTGAACCAAGTTGTCTAATAAAAAACTTTTTTGTCCATTGAGGTGATTCGAGATCTTCTAATAATTCATTCCGTATTTTGATGAGTTGTTTAACAAACTTTCGATCTCGAGCCGTCCAGTCAATACGTGGTTTAGGAACAGAAGGAGGGGGATTTAAAGCTGATTTATTGATAAATAATAGCCAATCTTTATGACTGCGATATAAGCGAGCATACAGTGAGCCATTTTGTTGCCGAGCTTGTTTTACTGGTCGTTCTAGGATTAATTTTGTCCATTGTTTTTGGTCCTCAGATAATGTTCGATCTACTTTATTATCCATACATATTGTTACTGTTGTGGTGGCTTCCTCTAGATCCATGGATGCTAGGTGAATATATTGCTTATATGTTTCAATCGGATTTTTCTCTGGAACAAGAGCTTTTAATACGATGAGGTGCTCAAGATAAGAAAATGCTTTACGATGTTTTCTTAATATATTTTTCAGCCAGCAGTTTTCACTATCTAAATCTGCTAATTGATAATATGCAAGAAAACTTTCGCCCCAATATTCAATGACTAATTGACGGACTTTTTCGTAATTGATATTTTTACGGCCTGATAGTAATTTGCTATCTTTTAAAATCAGAAAATAAGCATCTGATATAGTCGAAAAATCTGGAATACTAATGGATGTTGAATGAGCAAGTAGCTCTTCGATTAGTTCCGCAAGCTCGATATGGTGACGTGAGTCCTGAGGATTAAATGCAAGTTGTGAAGAGTCTTTCAGCGCATTCAAATGAGCAAAATAGAATTTTCGGTCTATCCCATTGCAAGGGATAGAACTCATAAAGAGCGGTTGCTTATGCTTTGTACAATACTCGTATCCAGTAATCTGCCAGCTACGTTTCCAGTAAACTTCTCCATATTGCTCCATCTGGTCTTTCCAGCAACCTGGACAGAATCTGAAAAAACTCACAGCTTTGATCCGCGATGCATTTTTTCCTAATTTGGTATGCAGGGATTGATACTGCTCACCTCGCAATGCCTGCACAGCATAATGCATTACTGTATCAGGTTGAAATGGTTGGTAAATTGGTAACAGGGTGTGTTGGTTGATTAAAATAAGCGCATCATAGTGATCTGGTAAGTAACTGGCCACCCTGTCTAGATGAGAAGGTAAATCGTAAGTTGGTGTCAAGTTCCTATTATTGAATAATTCTTCAGTGAGATATTTTGGACTCAGAATCCCATTGTGAACAGCATAACGAGCAATCACACTGTAAATCAATTCATTTGGATATGGTGCTGGAAAATTTGAAATCATGGTACCTTACCCTCCATTTTTTCTGCTTAATGCAAAATGGGACGGGTAGGATCAAACAAATAGTGAGATGATTTTAATAACTCATAAACATCTACGTCCTGTTCTTGTGCTTGACTGAAAAAGTTTCGTAAGTCATTCGTTTCAGTACTCTTCCATTCCTCCACTTTCATGACTTTACGAGAGGTCCTTGGCTTCCTTGCCGGAGTTGTGGTCTGAGGCTGGTCCAATTTATCTTTTACTACAGAGCTGTCTAATACTTCCAGAATATGCTGGAGGAGTACCTGTAAGTTCTCGTTTGGATATTTTTTTAATGCAGAAGTGACATGCGGTTCTATTGCAGCAGCGGGATGACCTAATGCTGTTAGCATACCTATTAAAGTAGAATAATGCGGTCCTAGATCTTTATGCTGTTTTTCTGTTTTTAATGCGGCTTTAAAACGGTGTTGTTCAACATACTCCTCAATTTGAACTTGAGGGATGGTGAGGTCAGAGTACCGTGCAATACGTGCAGGATTACCTGAACGCAGCGCATCTAGAATATCGTGAACTGGCTGTAATTGTTCTTCATAGACTTTTTTAAAAAGTTCAGATGTAATTTTTTCCAGACCAATGGTGATTGCATGAATCTGCACCAAGCAGAACAGTTTAACCACTAAATCTGGAATGCCCTGCGTATAATAATACCAAGTGTTTCTTAATTCATCGGTCAGTTCAGCTGGTTGTTGAACCCATTGATATTGCCACAGCTTGTTGGTGAAAGCATACCATTCAGAAATGATCATTTGATCAGGGGTGCTAGGATCGGGAGTGGGTGCTTCATTGCGCATAGGTTCCCAGATTAAAGAGCCTAATCCCGCACTGCGTCTAGCTGATCTTAAGTCTTCTTGCAGAATTTCATTGGCTTTGGGTGTCCCAATCATCACAATTGGAATGGATGCCACATTCACAAGTGTGACAAAGAAATTAAGAATAATCTCAGCCCCGCCAGATTTTTTTGTATTCAAATGCTGGATTTCATCAATGATTAAAAGTCCAATTGAATAGTTATTTGCGATGATTTTCATCTGCTGCAGCATTGCATTTACATTTAAGCGGCTTCTGGTAAAACGATGCTCGAAGTTAGTATCTCCTAATGCTAAATCTACTGCTCTAAAAAAGTTTGAGCATAAGTTTTTTAAAGAGCTATCATGAGGGCAATCAATTTTAAGATAAACAATTTGCTTTAACCCCAGTTCTTTATGCTCAATCACTTGCGGATAATAACGCAAAATCTTGTTCATCGTGGTCGTTTTCCCACTCCCAGAACATCCTATAATAGACATACTAGTGGCTGTCGATTCTGGAGGAGCGTAGCGGTAAGAGCTTTCGTTTGAAGGTTCTAGTTGTTGAAAAGCCGCGTGCAAATGCCTGTGTCGATCACCATTATTGATGTTTCTACTCACGTAACCTTGCCGGATCATGATAGAAATTTTTTGTTCAAGGGATAGATGTTTGGTGAGTGGTTGGAAAAAATCATGAGGCAGTTGAGCAATTAGATGAATTCTTTCGGGTTGAGGCAAAAAACGCTGCTCTGGAATAAATTTTAGTTTCCCTCGTAGGTGTTTAATAACCGACTTCGTGTCAAGAATGGGCGGTAATTGAGTAATGAGAGGATTATCCCCATAGATGTCTTCTATTGATGTATTAATCGTGAGTTCATTATTATTCATTCTTCATCGTCCTCTTCAAATAATTGTCTCATTAAATCTGGTTGACTTGTCAAATCTAGATTGCTGGTTTGAGATGGGGGTATTTGAGTATTATCTTTATTGGGATTGATGGTCCGGATAGAATTTGCAGGCCTGTTTTGTAGGTGTTCCGCACGTTCCATCTGCATGGCTTCTTGTTTATTCTGCCGGATATTTCGAGTACGTTGTGCGTTAGAAAGTTGGTGAACTCCCGCTTGAGCCCGCCGACTCTGTGCTGACTTAATGATGTTGTCAGTAAAATCCTGCAATTCGCTGATGGCTACAGACTTGAGTTGCGAATGCTGTTTTTCAACAGTTTTGATCGCTTTTTGAATTTGTTCAGCTTCCCACCAGGTCAGATGTTGATATTGACGTGAGGTATCATTTAAGTGAGCCTCCCAGTATTCCAATTTATTTTCATCATAAAAAATATAAATGGTATTTACTGAGTATGGGTCAAAACCAATCCGCAACTTTTTCGGGCGAGATTTGGTTGTGTTACGAATAAACCAGCCTTGTTGATGCATTTCCAGACATTGATAGACTAATCCTTTGACTTTAAGTCCTTTGTCACTTAAGGAGGCATCGATCCTAGGTAACAAGCCCACATAGAGTGATTTGTTATCCACTTGTCTTAACATCCCAGTGCGGTGCTGTAGGCCCCACTGCCAGAGCTTAAGAGGAATAGATGGTAGGTCAGTTGGCATATCGGCACTGCGATCATATTTCGTCAAGACATCAAAATTATTGCGTAACAAGATGCAGCTTAATATGATTTTTCTGAACTCTTCCAGAGTCAGGCACGCTTCTAGCCGATAATCATGTCCGCCTTTCTTTTTTTCCTTGAATCCAGAAACAACACCAATATTATCGTAGGATTTAAAGCGTGACTGAATGATTCCGAAAGCCCTCTCCACAATACCTTTGGCATCGCTTCGATACGGTGGTGCATTTTCAATTCGAACAGAAAAGTTTTTTTCAAGAAGTTCAATTTGATAGCCAATTAGTTCGCCGCGGTCTGCAAGTATGGCGCTAGGTAAACCATAAATCGGCCAGTCTTCCGCTTGTATTTGTAAGCCATAACTCTGACAGAATGTTACTTTATCTTGGATTGCGACGCTGAGGCATTGTATGGCTGTGTTAAATGAGCTGTTTTCCATACCGACATAAAGCCCAGTAATCATCCGGCTAAATACATCGATAGCAATATATACGGTAGGTCTGCCAATAATCTGTGATGGATCTCGTGATGATACAAGGTAGATATCAGCGATTGTTGAATCTATTTCATAACGTGCACCAGGACCATTTGCGTGCTTGGTCGCTGTTGAAGTCAGAGGTTTGTGATCTTTCAGAGTTTTCTGATTCTTCAGAATTTCCTTGGAATTGTTCTTATTTCTATATCGCTTATTATAAAAATAATAGAATTGGGCATAGGTTGGAATATCTGCGGCTTGCACTTGATGAAAGTGCTTAGAAAATAAATTTTTAAACCGAAGATAAGTTTCGTTAATGGATTGTTTTTTGACAGGAACTAAATAATCTTCGATGGCTTGCTTAAAATATAATTCAACCTGTTCAGTGACATTCTTACCTTCATTCGATTCATAAATGCGTGGTCTGCCAATTTTTTTATCACCTATAGCTCTTTTTTGGCCTTTTCCACCTGAGTTTTCATAGTCCGGTACCAAAGCATTTATAGTTTGACCACGTTGCCAGTAGCGTCTTAGGAGTCGTAAGATTTTATTAATTGATACTTCTTTTTCTAGATGTATAGTTTTAATTTTTGCAGTCCTGATTTTTGCATTGATAAGAACTTGTTCATCATTAATTAAATCTTGAATAATAAAAAAGTTTTCATCTCTTTTTTTGAGTTGAATAGAATCCTCACTCAAGTTTAATCGTTTTAAGTGTTCATAAGGATCTTGTGCTGGTATTAGGCTTTGATCATCTGAGAGAGTTTGAAGTTCCTTGGATAAAATGAGTTCAGGAAAAGCATTTTTATTATCAATTGCAATCCATACGGTATACTGCGGTAAGAATTTGAGTATCCGGTATTGTGTTGAATTCAAGATGTAAACTGAATTAATTAGTTGCATGGACTGTATTCTCGTTCTGGAGCAAATTACTTGCATGAATATCAGAGAGTTTAAGCTCCAAGTACGAAATTTCTAGATTAAATTGCAGTATTCGCAGGGCAAATAGTTTTCTAAACAATGCGAGCGTCGTTCCGATACCCCTTTTTTGAGTTTGGTCAGTATGGTTGCAGAAAGAGATCAATGAGCTTTGAGGATACTGGCTAATTTCTTCCATAAAATAAATTGCTTGATCAATCATATGATTTGTTATTTCAAGATTATTTTTTTCTACATACAGCCATTTAATGTTCTCTAGTACCGTAGCAGGAATATCCTTTTCGGTAATCAGCTTGAATGGCGTATTGTGCTCTTCTTCCCAGTAACGACGTTTAATTTCTAAAGACTCAATAATATGTGCTTTATTCAAATCCTTACTATAAAGAGTGTCGAGGGCTATAGAAAACTTACCAAAATCAACTAAAAAATCTGAAGATAGGGTAAAAGGTAGATAATCAACCGATACCTTTTTCATCCGGTAACGAGAACAGATGGAGTTAAGATCATAGATATCCAAAGGATAATGTTCACGAATATCTGTAACGTTCTGATTCCAGTCAAGCAGCAAAAAGGTGGATAACTCTAGATCAGAAAACAAGTGGTGAAGACGTTTACTCACACGACCTTGTACTCTATGAGAGCGACCAATTGAACTGAAGTTATGAACAGTTTTGCAAGATTTATAATCTCGTCCATGGCCTTGGCCATATCCTTCTTTTACTAATTCCTCATAGTTTTTTATAATTTTTGTCATACAGAAGACCTATGAATTTTGGTTGATAATTCATCATATCTCAAGGAAGATAATTTTGTATTTGGCATAAATATACAAACTTAAATATATTTATATACAAACAAAATTTTATAATTTTTATTTAATTGTTTTTTAAATTCAGTAGCTTAATAATTTATCGGGTATTTTAGTACTCAATTGCTGAGTTTAAAAAACGTTTAGGATAGGCAAAAGTATTCAAATTACATCTTAGTAAACATCGTTGCATATTTTTATGTAAACCAACTGCATATTCAGACTCAAACCCGACCATTCATTTTGGTTCATAGTAAAATGCTTATTTTATATTCCAAATATTTTAAAACAAAATATGCAAATTTGAATCTTAAAGTACTGCCTTAATCTGCTATAACTTGTACATCATATTGATGCACAAGTTGGTGGGAAATATGGCTAACTTAGCAACAGAACGAATCAATGTTCGTTCAACTGTAGATGCAAAGAATGTAATTGAGCAAGCTGCGAATTTATTGGGTCTTAGTGTGAGTTCCTTTATGATCCAATCCTCATTTGAACGAGCAAAAGAATTACTTAAATATCATCACGAGTTAAAAGTAAATAATGCTGATCGTGATATGTTAATGAATTTGCTTGAAAATCCACGCCCTGCAAATGATGAGATGAAAAAATTAATGAGTTTATTGGATGAAAATTGAGGTTTTACAAGACCATCATCAGAAAAAATCATTTAATTGTGGGCAAGATGATCTAAATAAATCCATAAAATAATACACATCCCAACATCAGAAATCAGGAACAAGTAAAACCTATGTTGCTATTGATGATGATACACAGTAGGTGAGAGGATTTTATTGTCTATCAAGTACCTCTATAGGATTTAATGCTATTTTCACTAAACGATTACCTCGTTATCCATTACCTTGTGTGGTTGTGGGTCGCTTTGCCGTTGATCAAGCAGCGCAGGGCAAGGAATTGGAAAAGTACTTTTAGCTCAGGCTCTTAAACAAGTTTCAAAAGTTGCTCAAATTATTGGTGTTAATTTTGTTGTAATACATGCAAAAGATCAAAAAGCCATAGAGTTTTATCAGCGTTTTGGCTTTATCTCATTAACATCAAATCCATTAACATTAATATATCCAGTGAATGAAATACCTAATTTTAAATAAGGTGGGCTGCTAGTAACAGGAGTAGCTAGTAGACTTATTCAGAATTTGCACATAGCTCCTTATCCCTTATTTTGCTTTATGACCAAATATTGCGCCTAATTATGGGAATTTAATTAAGTTTGTTTTATTTTTTTTCTTAAGTTGTTGATATTAATTGTTCTTTATATTTTAATTTTAAAATTAAGTTTGTATTAAAATTTGGTATCCTGAGTTTTAAATGAAATTAAGTTTGTATTAGATTCTTCCACTTTAAAATACGAATTCTTGCTCAGAAAGGGGAAGCATACTTTAAATAAAAATGAAATGTTTTCAAGGCGAGGTCAAAAAGGGATGCTTTTTGAATCTAGGGTGGGATTTTTATATATCTATATTGTTGAATATATTAGTAATAATTTTATATTTCTGGTGTGATTCTAATTTGAATTTAATTATATTAAAAACCCTGTAGACTTGGTGAAGAATCACTAGGTCTACAGGGTAGGGTTTTGTTCGTGTACTTCATTAATATACAAACTTAAATAATTAAATCTAAACTTAATTATTTGATACAAACTTAATTATACGAACACACCCCAGCCTTGATTCAATTTTAATTATTCTACGGTGACCGATTTTGCCAGGTTACGTGGCTGATCTACATCCGTACCACGTAGAACTGCAACATGATAGGACAGCAGCTGTACAGGAATACTGTAGACAATCGGTGCCAGCACTGCATTGACTGCTGGAATATGTACCACATGCTGGCGTTCTTTGGCTTTAATACCGCTGTTTTCATCAGCAAATACAAACAGTTCACCGCCACGAGCCTGAACTTCTTCCATATTGGATTTCAGTTTGTCCAGCATGTCATCCTGTGGCGCCAGAATCACCACTGGCATGTCATTGTCGACCAGTGCCAATGGCCCATGTTTCAGTTCACCTGCAGCATAACCTTCCGCATGAATATATGAAATTTCTTTTAGCTTGAGTGCACCTTCCAGACGGCCCAAGAACAGGCAGTGCTGCTTTTCAACAAACAGTTCAGAAAGGCGTAGAAGCTCATCATCATGACGCAAGGTATCCAGCATGACTTTAGGCATATGCCAAAGTCCTGTGGTAATTTCCGTCATTTTTTCTGTAGAAATAGTATTTTTTACAGAACCGATTTTCAGTACCAACAGCATCAAGGCTGCAAGCTGGGTGGTAAAGGCTTTGGTGGAAGCCACGCCAATTTCAGGACCAGCTAAAGTCAGCAGGCTGTAATCTGTTTCACGTACCATCGAAGAGGTTGCCACGTTACAGATGGTCATCGTGGTGATGTCGAGGCCTTTGGCAGCCGCACGTTTCTGTGTATCACGTAATGCAGCCAAAGTGTCGGCAGTTTCACCGGATTGGGAAATACACACATACAGCGTGTTATTCACAATGACTGGCGTGCGATAACGGAATTCGCTGGCAATCTCGACCTGACAAGGCAGATTAATCAGCTGTTCAAACCAGTATTTGGCGATCATGCCGGCATGATAGCTGGTGCCACAGGCAATAATCTGGATTTGCTGGATTGTGGAGAAGTCTTGTTCTGCACTGGCAAGGAAGTCTTTGCGCAGGTCATTGCCATTTAAGGCTTGGGAAATGGTCTGTTTGATCGCTTCAGGCTGCTCATAAATTTCTTTGAGCATGTAGTGCTTGTATTCACCTTTAGAGGCATTGCTGACCGCAGCATCCAGTTCTTTGACCGGACGATCGACCAGTTGACCATCGACAAAGACTTCAATGGTGGTACGGGTCAAACGGGCAATATCACCTTCTTCCAGGTAGATAAAACGGTTGGTAATCGGTAGCAGAGCCAGCTGATCAGAACTAATAAAGTTCTCGCCAATACCGACACCAATGACGAGCGGAGAACCTTCACGTACGGTAATCAGCTCATCCGGGTGGTCAGTATGTACGATACCCAGTGCATAGGCACCTTTCAGTTGTGGAACCACCTGGCGTACAGCTTCTAACAGGCTCGGGGTAGATTTCAGCGCATCATTGATCAGATGGGCAACCACTTCAGTATCAGTCTGTGAGGTAAACACATAGCCTAAAGCTTCAAGATCATCTTTCAGTTCCTGATAGTTTTCGATAATCCCGTTATGGACCACTGCTACATTTTCAGAAATATGCGGATGGGCATTTTCTTCAGTCGGTTTGCCATGGGTGGCCCAGCGTGTATGCGCAATGCCGAGTGAACCGCTAATCTGGGATTCATTCACAGCCTGTTCAAGGTTTGCAACCTTACCGACACGGCGTTCACGTAGGACTTGGCTGTTGTTAATGAGTGCCAAACCTGCTGAATCATAACCACGGTATTCCAGGCGTTTTAAGCCTTCAATCAAAATATTGGTAATGCTACGTTCTGCAATGCCACCAACGATACCACACATATTTGTTCCCCTTATTTCTTGATTTTTTGCGGACGTGGATAGTTTTCTTTGGCAAATTGCTTAGAGCGCTCTACTGCCAAACTGTTGTCTTCCACATCACGGGTTGCCAATTCTAACAGGTGCAACCAATGAACTGTTCGAGCCAATGAAGGCCTGATCACCAATAATCGTTTTAAATTTGTTCGCACCATCATAGTTACAGGTAATGGTTCCTGCACCGATATTAGAACCGGCACCGATTTCAGCATCACCCAGATAGGTAAAATGGTTGGCTTTAGAGCCTAGACCAATCGTGGTATTTTTGACTTCAACAAAGTTGCCGATATGTACTTCATTGGCCAGTTGTGCACCTGGACGCAGTCGTGCAAAAGGTCCAATTTGGGTATCTTCCCCAACGACGGCGCTATCAAAAATGCTATATGGCTGAACCTTGGTGCCAGCTGCAATCTTGGTATTCTTGATAATACAGCCGGCGCCAATTTCAACGTTGTCGCCCAGCTCGCAATCACCTTCCATAATCACATTGATATCAATACGGACATCCTGACCGACAGTTAAATTGCCACGCAGGTCAAAGCGGCTTGGATCAATCAGATGTACGCCTTGCTGCATCAGCTGTTTTGCTTGATAAGCCTGGAACTGACGCTCTAAAGCAGCCAACTGCACACGGTCATTTACCCCTTCAACTTCAAAAGCCTGCTCAGGTTCTACCGATGCAACTTGCATACCATCTGCCAAAGCCATCGCGACAATATCAGTCAGGTAATATTCACCCTGCGCATTGTCATTGCTTAAATTTGGCAGCCATTCATGTAATTTAGCATTGCTGACGGCATAAATACCGGTATTGATTTCCTTGATCTGACGCTGCTCTTCAGAGGCATCTTTATGTTCAACAATCGCTTGAATCTGATCATTTTCACGCACGATACGTCCATAGCCATTGGCATCAGGCAGAGTTAATGTCACTAGGCCGATACTAGTTGTTGCTGTCGCATCGAGTAATTTTTGCAAGGTCACAGGATTAATGCAGGGTACATCGCCGGAAAGAATCAGCGATACGCCGTCGTGAGGCAGGACAGGCAAGGTCATCTGCACCGCATGGCCGGTACCCAGCTGTTCAGCCTGTTCGACCCATTTAATATCCTGTTGTGCAAATGCTGTTTGAACCCGGTCACCACCATGACCATAAATGGTAATAATATTATCTGCGTTTAATTTTTTTGCCGTTTCAATGACATGACCCAGTAAAGGACGTCCTGCAAGGGGTTGTAATACTTTCGGTAAGCTTGAACGCATACGCGTGCCTTTACCTGCAGCAAGAATAATAACAGTCGTTGACATGTTCTAATCCTAAATATGGCTTATGCCACGATGAAGTAAAAATAAAGCAAAATACAAAGAGCCGCCCAAAGGCCGGCAATAATGTCATCCAGCATGATGCCGAAGCCACCAGCCACTTGACGATCAATCACCCTGATCGGCCAAGGTTTCCAGATATCAAATAACCTGAACAGGGCAAAACCGACGAGCAACCATAACCAGTTCATCTGGCCTAAGTAGATCAGGGGCAAAAATGTGATGGATTGTCCGGCAAATTCATCCCAGACAATGCGTCCATCATCATGAACCCCCATGACTCTAGCAGTATGCCCGCAGATATATATGCCAACCAGGGACATGATGGCAATGGCAAAAACACTGTTTAGAAAACCAAGATGCAGCCAAATGGGAATAAATAAAAGTGCAAAGGCCGACCCAAAGGTACCGGGTGCTTTAGGTGCCAGACCGGAACCAAAACCAACCCCACTAAAGACAATCAGTCGGTCGATCCATGACATGGCTTTAAAATTAATCGCAGGTTTATGCAAAATGTTGATACCCATTAAATTGAAGTGAATGATCTACGCCATCTTTTTCAAAAGTTAAGCCGTGTTGCTGCTGAATTGTGCCGATTATACTAATCGAAACATCAAGTTGTTTTTGCAATAATTTTTCGTAATTTTGCGGGCTTATTGTAAAGCATAATTCGTAATCATCGCCACCAGCGAGGGCATATTGCCATTTTTGTTCATCACTTAAGGCATGCAGGGCAGGACTGATCGGCAGGTTTTCGAGTTGCAGCTTTGCACCGACTTGAGAGGCTTTGAGAATATGTCCAAGATCTTGGGCCAAACCATCCGAGACGTCAATCATGCTATTGGTCAGTCTTTTTAGGGCAGCACCGAGCTGACAACGTGGCGTTGGATAGTCCAGACGTTTCTGGAGAGGATGACCAAGATGATTTAAAGCAAAAGCAGCATCACCGACAGTTCCACTGACACAGATCAGATCACCCGGTTTTGCACCTGAGCGTGGAATGGCTTGACCAATATCCACCCAGCCCAATGCTGTGACAGATAGGGTTAAATGAGGACTTTGAGTGGTATCACCACCGATTAAGCTCACACCAAATTGATCGCAACAATCATATAAACCCTGACTAAAAGCTTTTAGCCAGTCATGATCAATTTGGGGTAGGCTCAATGCGAGTAAAATACTGTGCGGGGTTGCGCCCATCGCGGCAATATCAGATAAATTGACAGCCACAGCTTTCCAGCCAATCGCATGAGGATCGGTATTCATTGGAAAATGGCGTCCAGCAACCAGGGTGTCGGCACAGATGACCAGTTGTTGCTGAGGAGGAGGGGTGAGCAAGGCTGAATCGTCACCGACGCCCAGATCGACAGAATTGGCATTCTTGCGATTGAAATAGGTGTCGATAATCGAAAATTCAGCCATACAACGAATCTACGCTATTAGTTAGACTGCTGTTTTTCTGCTGCACGCAAAGTTGTCGCTAAACGATCCAATACACCATTGATGTATTTATGGCTATCGGCACCGCCAAAATGTTTAGCCAACTCGATCGCTTCATCTAGAACGACGCGATATGGAATCTCAAGATGTTCTTTAAGTTCATATGCACCAAGACGAAGGGTCGCAAGTTCAACACCGTCAAGTGCAGAAAGTTCGCGATCGAGTACCGGGATTAAGAGCGCATCCAATGCTTCATGATTGGCAACCACTTGAGTCAACAATTCATGATAATAGCTCAGATCCACTTTGTGCATGGCATTTTCCACACGCGTACGTGCTTCAATCTCATGCACCGGATTGTGGCTCATTTGCCATTCATAAATTCCTTGTACAGCAAAGCGACGTGCTTTACGTTTTGCTGCATAAGTTGCTTGAAGTGTTTGCGACATAGCGTTAAATAGCCTTTAACAAGTTAACCATTTCAATCGCAGTCAGGGCAGCTTCGCTACCTTTATTGCCTGCTTTTGTTCCAGAGCGTTCAATCGCTTGTTCAATACTGTCCGTAGTGAGTACACCGTTAATGACAGGTAAGCCAGTGTCCAGGCCAACCACGCCTAAACCTTTGGCACATTCGCCTGCAACGAAATCGAAGTGAGGCGTGCTACCACGAATCACGGCGCCAAGCGCGATGATGGCATCGAAACGATCTGAAGCTGCCAGTTTTTTCGCAACTACAGGAAGTTCCCAGGCACCAGGTGCATGAACAACAGTGATATTATCCTCTGATACACCATGACGTTTCAATGTATCAATGGCACCTTCTAACAGATGTTCAACCACAAAGCTGTTAAAACGACCAACTAAAATCGCATAACGGTCTTCGTTCGCGAGATGTAACATACCTTCAATACGGCGAACTGCCATAACAACCTCGATAATTTCTTAAGATGTTTGTTGTGCGGTGATGTATTCCACCACTTCTAAGTTAAAGCCTGACAGGGCATTGAAACGCAATGGAGAGCTGAGCAGCTTCATTTTTTCAACGCCTAGATCACGCAAAATTTGTGCACCCACACCAATGGTCTGATACTGCTGAGACAGTGCAGAATTTGATTTTACATTTTTTGGTGCTTTAAGGGTATCTAATGCTGGACCCAAATCCTGTAAATGGCGTTGACCAATCCAGACCAGTACACCACGATCACTGTTGGAAATTTCTTTCAGGGCGCGATCCAGGTTCCAGGCCGGCTCGCCATCCTGTTTTTTCAGTTTGAGCAAGTCGCGGGTCGGGTTAAAACCATGTACACGCACCGTGGTCACGCCCTCTTTAGGCTCACCTTTGACCAAGGCCAGATGGATATCCGGATTGCCCAGTTCACGATAGCGGTACAGGTCAAAGCTGCCGTATTCAGTCTCAATACTTTGCTGATCGATACGCTCAACCGTCTGTTCATTGGTCATGCGGTAATGAATCAGATCGGCGATCGTCCCGATTTTCAGGCCATGCTTTTCAGCAAACACTTCCAGATCCGGACGGCGCGCCATCGTGCCATCTTCATTGATGATTTCACAAATCACAGAAGCCGGTTCCAGTCCTGCCAAACGGGAAAGATCACAACCTGCCTCAGTATGTCCGGCACGGTGCAATACACCACCTGGTTGCGCCATCAGCGGGAAGATATGTCCTGGCTGTACAATATCTGCCGGTTTGGCATGAGCAGCCACAGCAGTTTGAATTGTGTGCGCACGTTCAGCCGGAGAAATGCCGGTAGAAATGCCTTCAGCCGCTTCAATCGACAGGGTGAAATTGGTCCCGTGCTGGGCGCCGTTGGCATCCACCATCAACGGCAGATTCAACTGCTGGCAACGCTCTTTACTTAGAGTCAGGCAGACCAGACCACGTGCATGGGTGATCATGAAGTTGATGTCTTCAGGACGTACGTGTGTGGCAGCAATCACCAAATCGCCTTCATTTTCACGGTCTTCATCATCCATCAGGATGACCATTTTTCCTGCACGGATATCTGCTACAAGCTCTTCAACAGTATTGAGCGGCATCAACCTTCACCTTCTTTTTTGATCTTGATCAGACCGAATCATGACATTATTGGGTACATAGTCTAACGCTTTTTGCGCAATTTTGCCTATGCTTATTGCTTTCCCTCTAGTAGTTCATTGTTATACACAGTCTTGATAAACATGAAAAGCCGACTTTAAATGAAAGCCTGAGCTTTATGCAGGTTTTTTGAGCAATTAAAAAGCATAAAAAATGAGAAACTTAGGTGAAATCAACATAAGCCCAGACATTAAGGCGTTTTCAGAAAGTATTTTAATTTATTGTCAGTCATTCAATGGAATTCTGGACGAACAATGCTGGAAAATTTTACCTAGTATTAAAATTTTAAAAAATATCAGGTTAAAAGCGAACCGAAGTCCGCTTTTAATCATCAGGTTGTTTAGAAAAAACCTGCCGGTTTGGTTGAATAGCTCACCAGCAAGTTTTTGGTTTGCTGATAATGATCTAGCATCATTCTGTGATTCTCACGACCAATGCCTGATTTTTTATAGCCACCGAAAGCCGCATGCGCAGGGTAGATATGATAACAGTTGGTCCAGACCCGACCGGCCTGAATGGCACGACCGGCACGATAGGAGGTATGTGCTGAGCGTGACCAGACACCGGCACCTAAACCATAAATCGTATCATTGGCAATCTTGATCGCGTCATCAAAGTCTTTAAAGGTGGTCACAGCCAGTACAGGCCCGAAGATTTCTTCCTGGAAGGTCTTCATGTCATTGGTGCCTTTAAAGATGGTCGGTTCAATATAGAAACCTTGACCCACTTCCTGACGTGCTTCACCACCGGTGAGAATCTGTGCGCCCTCTTCACGGCCAGTGGCAATACAACCCAGAATCTTGTCTTGCTGTTCCTGTGAGGCTTGCGCGCCAATCATGGTGTCGGTATCTAGGGGATGCCCGGTTTTAATGCGTTGTACGCGTTCTACCGCACGCGCCAAAAACTCATCGGCAATACTTTCCTGTACCAAGGCACGGGAAGGACAGGTACAGATTTCACCCTGGTTCAGGGCAAACATGGCAAAGCCTTCCAGTGCCTTGTCCAGATAATCGTCTTCCTGATCCATGATGTCAGCAAAGAACAGATTCGGTGATTTACCGCCAAGTTCCAGAGTCACCGGAATAATATTTTCAGTCGCATATTGCATGATCATCTGACCCACTGCGGTTGAACCGGTAAAAGCAATCTTGGCAATACGAGGATTGGTCGCCAGTGGACGGCCGACTTCGACCCCGTAGCCATTGACGATGTTCAACACGCCCGGTAGCAAAATGTCCTGAATCAGTTCAGCGAGCACCAGAATACTGACTGGAGTCTGTTCTGCAGGTTTCAGCACAATACAGTTACCTGCAGCCAAGGCTGGCGCGAGTTTCCAGGCGGCCATCAGAATCGGGAAGTTCCAGGGAATGATTTGTCCGACTACACCAAGCGGTTCATGAAAATGGTAGGCGATCGTATCTTCGTCGATTTCGGAAATGCCGCCTTCCTGGGCACGGATACAGCCGGCAAAATAACGGAAATGGTCAATGGCCAATGGAATATCGGCAGCCAGCGTTTCACGGATCGGTTTGCCATTGTCCCAGGTTTCTGCCACAGCCAGCAGTTCCAGATTTTGTTCTAAGCGATCTGCAATTTTCAACAGAATATTGGAACGGGTGGTCGGCGATGACCGGTTCCATTGTTCTTTGGCTTTGTGCGCTGCATCTAAGGCCAATTCAATGTCTTCTACAGAAGAGCGCGGCACTTTGGTAAAGACTTTGCCATCTACCGGAGAGAGATTGTCAAAGTATTCACCTTTGACCGGAGCGACCCATTCGCCGCCAATAAAATTATCGTATTGTGCTTTAAATTGAATTTTTGAACCGTCAGTATTGGGGTCTGCATAACGCATAATCTATTCCTTTATATGATTGTTAGTGGTGCAGGCTGCGCGCATGTTGCCGATCAAAAAATATAGGCGCTTCTGCATTCAGCTCTACTATAAAGAGGGAAAAAGACGGACGGTTGTTTGTTTACAGGCTTGCTACAAAAGACAATATTTGGAGACAAGCAGTAGAAGAATAAAAGTTATAAATTTTAAATTTTTAAATTTAAAAACAAGGGTTTATAGCACTTATAAACCATCGAAAGATTGGCATATTTTCAATGTGCTTAATTACATTCCAACCTAATAAGGATTCAAAAGAAGCCAAGCAGGAGAAATGAGGGTAAGTTTCATTTCTCCTTCCACGTTTATCTAAAGCCCTTTGTCATGCAGCCATTGAAACAGTTGCTGATAAACCTTCTCACGTACAGATTGCTCTGAAAGTACCAGATCATGTAAACCGTTCTGGATACTTTGAACCGTGACATCGCCTTTAATTTTTTTGGCATATTTTTGAATGTCTTTAATGCCTAAAATCACATCACTGCTTTGTGCGGCTTTGCCCCATTTTTTAGGATATAAAGTCTGATGCGAATGCATGATCAGTACCGGAACATCGAGCTGAACACCGCGATGAATTTCTTTCTGTGCCTCATGAATGGCACGAATAAAACTGATCCGAACCATCGGGTAGCGGGTCTTTTTCCAGTCCAGACTGAAGTCCCATTCGCCTTTTAAATCCTTATGAAGGCTGGTGGCATACCACTTGTTCAGCTCGCTTGGAAATTTAAGATTGGGAAAAATTTTAGCCAGTCTGCTCAATTGCGGGATGCCGAGCGCGCGCTTGATCGGATTCATGTTGAAGTCATAAAACGGACTGTTGACCCAAAGCGCTTTGATTAAAGGATGCTGCGGATGATGTGCCGCATACAAGGTTGTGGTCAGGCCGCCGGTAGAATGACCACAGAGCAGGGCAGCATCGTGACCCTCGGCTGCTATAATGTCGAGTGCCTGGGTAATTTCTGCATCATATTCAGCAAGGTCATACACGTTATAATATTTTTGATGCGGCAGAATCGAACGGCCGTATTTTCTCAAATCCAGCGCATAAAAATCAAAACCATGCTGATTAAAGCGCTCTGCCATTTCGGTCTGAAAAAAATAATCGATAAAGCCGTGAATATATAAAACTGCTTTTTTTGTGGGTTGAGCTGCTTTTTTACGGATCAGGGTTGCTACGACTTTTCCCTCATAATCATCGGGAAATTTTAAGGTCGCTTGCTCATAGCCTATCCCCAAAATATCGGGCTGATAAAGCGGTTGCAGTTCACTCATTTTTATACTCGTTCATCTTATTAAATTTATGCTTTATCCTTGATGAGCTGAGGTTTTTTGTCAAATAGATCTTACTGCCGATTTAAATTAAAAAATACGAATACGGGTTAATTTTAGAAACCGTCCAAAACCTAGGCTGAAAATGAGTGTTATCAGATTATAAAATCCTGCTACAAGTATTATAAATTTGCTAAATGACCTAACAGCTTAAAATCAGGCTAAGCTATATAAAATAAACAAAGTGATGTGACTATTTTGGCAGAACTGCCGAAGATTGATTAGATGAGTTAAATAATGCCCAGAGAAAATTTGAACAGTAAACGCCCTTTATATATTCCTTATGCTGGAAATACTCTGCTAGAACTCCCACTACTCAATAAAGGCTCTGCATTTTCTGAAGAAGAGCGTAGAAGCTTTAACTTGCATGGCTTGATTCCTCATGTCACCGAGACGATTGAGGAGCAAAGTCAGCGTTCTTATCAGCAGTATTGTGCTTTTAGCAGTGATATTAACAAGCATATTTATTTGCGGAATATTCAGGATACCAATGAGACCCTGTTTTACCATCTGATTGAAAATCACCTCAGTGAGATGATGCCGATTATCTATACCCCGACTGTGGGTGAGGCATGTCAGCGCTTTTCTGATATTTATCGCCGTCATCGTGGGATTTTTATTTCCTATCCTGACCGTGATCAGATCGACCAGATTATTCACAATATCAATAAAAAGAACGTGAAAGTGATTGTGAT
>SPVA01000025.1 GCA_013530545.1 Acinetobacter lwoffii | reverse complement strand
TGCTGCCAGATATCATCGGTAAGAAGAGTACGTGCCATTGAAAATATAGAAATAAAAATAACTCAAAGGAGGATTTTAAGTATTTAAAACCAATTCTTCAAATGAGGACACGCCCTAATCAATTAAAAACACAATAATTTGAAACAATTTCGACCAATTTTGTCCTGTTAAGCTAGTCCTAGAGCGCAACTCGATGTAACATATCGGGTCTTTAAAATTAACTGTGATAGGACTATGCGCGAGTACGCTGTATTTACTTCGGAATCTGTAAGCGAAGGCCATCCAGATAAAATGGCTGACCAAATCAGTGACGCTATTTTGGATGCAATCTTAAAAGAAGACCCATATGCACGGGTTGCTTGTGAAACGCTTGTAAAAACAGGTGCGGTTGTACTTGCCGGTGAAATCACAACGACAGCAAATGTTGATTTTGAGGCAATTGTACGTCATACCGTAAACGGAATTGGTTACCACCATTCTGATCTTGGTTTTGATGGTTCAACCTGTGCCGTGATCAACATGATTGGTAAACAGTCACCTGAAATTGCTCAGGGTGTCGACCGCCAGAAACCTGAAGATCAGGGTGCCGGTGACCAGGGCTTGATGTTCGGTTATGCAAGCCGCGAAACTGATGTATTAATGCCTGCGCCGATTTCATATGCGCATCGTTTAATGGAAAAGCAGGCTGAATTACGCCGTAATGGCACCTTGCCATGGTTACGCCCAGATGCAAAAAGCCAGGTAACGTTTGCTTATGAAAATGGCGTACCAGTTCGTTTAGATGCAGTCGTTCTTTCGACTCAACATGATCCTGAAATCACGCAAGCAAACCTGAAAGAAGCTGTGATTGAAGAAATCGTGAAGAAAATCATTCCTGCTGACATGTTCCATGCAGACACCAAATTCCACATCAACCCAACAGGTATGTTCGTGATTGGCGGCCCTGTCGGTGACTGTGGTTTGACAGGTCGTAAAATTATCGTAGATACCTACGGTGGTATGGCGCGTCATGGCGGTGGTGCTTTCTCTGGTAAAGATCCATCTAAGGTTGACCGTTCTGCTGCCTATGCAGGGCGTTATGTAGCAAAAAATATCGTTGCGGCTGGTCTTGCAGACAAGTGTGAAATCCAGGTGTCTTATGCGATTGGTGTTGCTGAACCTACTTCAATTTCAATCAACACTTTTAATACTGCAAAAGTATCTGAAGAATTGATTATTGCCTTGGTTCGTGAGCACTTTGACCTACGCCCATATGGCATTACCCGCATGCTGGATCTGATTCAGCCAATGTATAAGCAGACTGCGGCTTATGGTCATTTTGGCCGTGAAGGCTCTGATACGGCCTTTACTTGGGAAAAAACCGACAAAGTGGAAGCGCTTAAAGCCTCTGCTGGTCTCTAATTTTCTCTTTAAAAAGCCCGCACCCTGCGGGCTTTTTTTATGACTGGGATTTTATTGCTTAAAATCATCTTTTTTACACGACTGACAACTTAAATCGCAAGATTAATAATATACCCCGTTCATTTCCATCATCCTTGAATGCTTATTAAATTAGAAATTTTTTAGTTTCTGGATCTGACTCATTTAATACACTTAAAACAACTTATTAAATAAGTCCTGAGAAAAAAGTTACAGTTAATCAACAAATGTTGATCTATTTGCTAGCATAAATCTAAACAAATGGCTGCTAAATTAGATTGCAGCTCTACAACAACAAAAGGATATTACTCGATGAATAAATTACTGATTGCTTTAGGTTTGGCGACCACTGTTGCCTTAGTCGGCTGTAGTAAAGAAGAAGCGCCTGAAACCGGCGCAACCACAGGTGAGCATTTAGAAAATGCAGCCAATCAAGCCGGTCATGATATGGAAGATGCCAGCCGTGAGGCTGCGGTAGAAACCGAACGAGCAATGGATAATGCCGCAGAAAATACAGCTCAGGCAGCGGACGAAGCAGCTGCTGCAACGTCTAGAGCAGCAGATGCCACTGCGGAAGCAGCACGTAAAGCAACTGCAGCAACAGCTGCGGCAGTTGAGGAAGGTGCCGGAGAAGTTCGGGAAAAAGCTGAAAACTGATTTTAGGATTCAGCTTGATGTTTAAAAGCCTGCGATTGCAGGCTTTTTTATCAGAGATGATTTTAAATATCGAATGATCTAAATTGAAATTGCATTATTTGTTGATGGGATCAATTTTTTATCTAAGTGAGTGGATAAAATCAGATAAACTGATAAAACTTATCAAGTATTAGAATGACTTAATTGTGATTCAATCGGCAAAACGGGCTGCATTTAAACTGAAATTCAGTAGAATACCAGCCTTTATTTTTAAAATTTAATCTCCCATGTCAGTCATTGTTGCTGCTTCCCAACGGTCGAATATTTCGGTCTGGGCAGCTTTTATTTTGCTTATCATAGGTACAATCGGTGCCTATCAAATCGTAGGCTTAAATCAGGCCCTATTATTTTTGGTTGGTGGTGCACTGGGCATGACCCTGTACCATGCTTCATTTGGTTTTACTTCGAGCTGGCGTGTCTTTATCAAGGAACGTCGCGGCCGTGGTTTACGTGCGCAGATGATTATGCTGGCGCTGGCAGTTTTACTGTTCTTCCCCGCTTTAGGTGCAGGTGAATTGTTCGGCAACCCAGTCAAAGGCAATGTTAACCCTGTTTCCATGTCAGTCATGATTGGTGCCTTTATTTTCGGTATCGGTATGCAGCTCGGTGGCGGTTGTGCATCAGGTACCCTGTATACCGTAGGTGGCGGTAGTGCACGTATGCTGGTGACGCTCTTGTTCTTCTGTATCGGGTCTGTGATTGCGACCTCCCACCTTGACTGGTGGTTTGCCCTGCCATATCTTGAGCCTATTTCACTGGTAGAAAGTTTAGGCGTCCTCCCTGGATTGCTGTTGAGCTTTATCGTTTTTGCCATCATTGCTGCGGCGACTGTTTATTTTGAAAAGAAACGTCATGGTAGCCTGGAAATTGAGCCACGCAGTGAATATCAGGGCTGGAAGCGCTTTGTTCGTGGTCCATGGCCTCTGATTTGGGGCGGTATTATTCTGACCTTGCTCAACTTTGCCACTTTGGCACTGGCAGGTCGTCCTTGGGGCGTGACCTCTGCGCTGGCAGTTTGGGGTGCCAAAGGTGCTACGCTCGTAGGTGTTGATGTAGCTTCTTGGGATTATTGGCAAAAAGCAGGCAATGCCAAAGCACTGGCAGAATCATTATGGTTTGATATTACATCAATGATGAACTTCGGTATTATGCTGGGTGCTTTGTTGGCAGCAAGTTTGGCAGGTAAATTTGCGCCGAATTTCAATATTCCAAAACGTTCACTGATTGCTGCTGTTGTAGGTGGCATAATGCTGGGCTACGGCGCACGCTTAGCTTATGGTTGTAATATCGGCGCATATTTCAGTGGGATTGCATCTGGTAGTCTGCATGGCTGGTTATGGCTGGTGTTTGCCTTTATCGGCAATGGCATTGGGGTAAAACTTCGTCCAATCTTCTTCCCGGATGAGAAACCGCAGCCTGAAAAACTGAGCGGTTGTTAATTTTTAAAATCAAAAGCCCATCTTGATGATGGGCTTTTTTCTATCTTTGAGATTTACAGCACAGCTTTTAAATTACAGCCATAACCCATGGTCTGCTGGACCTGACGATAAGTCGTATAACGATCCAGAATAAAAGTATAAAAATGATCAGCGTCGGAGAAATTTGCTTTTAAATTTTCATTCTTGGCATTAGGCAATTTAATGTCATCGACCAGTTCCAGATTGTAATGTCCCAAGCGGTACATATCGGCAAAATAACTATTCATCATATCGCAATAGGCAATTTTACTGGGTTTTAATGCCGTACTGCTAACGAGATGTTGGTTTAAGCTTTGCAGATTATTGACATCTAAAGGAAACTGGTGCGCGAAAGCAATGCTTTCGACTTTCTTAAATTCCTGAAAGTCTTGGGCTAACTGGACATTGAGTGCATCAAAACGTTGCTGCAGTTCCTGTGCGGCCTGAACCTGATATTTGGCTGGATCTACGACCGGTTTTTGTGGTTGTTCCGAACATGCAGTTAATCCAGTGAGCAGCGCTAATGACGTTAGCCATACCTTCATGTTTATACACTCAATTTAAATATACCAATGCTTATTATGCCTGAAAGCAGCTTGATGTACTGTTTAAAGTAATTTCTCATTCATATAACGCCAGTAGCGCTTTGGCACATATTGAATATGCAATTTCATGTTCTTGCGCGCCTGAATATTCACACTGTTAAAATAGTCTTTCCAGAGCTGATCATATAGCAGCTCTTGATCATCCAGTTCAATACTGAATGATTGACTATGACCAATCCGGATTTGTGGATCGATTATTTCAGCGTTCATCTCGACCTGATGCATCTGCCTTAAATCATAATAAATACCGTA
This sequence comes from Acinetobacter lwoffii, assembly GCA_013530545.1. Lineage (GTDB taxonomy): Bacteria > Pseudomonadota > Gammaproteobacteria > Pseudomonadales > Moraxellaceae > Acinetobacter > Acinetobacter lwoffii_G. The sequence goes on along the minus strand of SPVA01000025.1, from coordinate 34,260 downwards.
ATTACGCTGCTCGTCATAAATCAGCCAGCTTTGATCCTGATAACGCTCCTGAAAATGTCGGGAAATAATCGGCAAGACATTAAAATCCGGTCTGACCAGACTCAGAAACAAACCATCTTTGGCTTTTTTAAAGCGTACAAAAGCCTCCATACGATGCTTTTCCCGCCCCACTTGCTTGGCCCATTGCGACATGCCGATCACCGCAGTATGACCATAATCTTTATCGACTGGACGCTGGTTTTGAAAGACATAGACTGCAAAATCAAAAAGAGTCTGGAACGCTGCTTCCTGCTCTGACAAAAACGTATAGTAAAAAGCACGCAAACTGCTGGAAGATACTTTCTGCTTTAATCCCTGCCACACCCGCTGCCCATGCTGATCATTAGAGGCCACATGGATAAATTCATCAAATAAACCTGTTTGTGCTTGAGGATTGGCCGTCACTATCACGTTAAATTCTTTAAACTCGAAAGCACGAAATACACAACTGAGCAGACCAGTCATGCTGCCATCAAAACAGTAACTTGCCACTAGAAACCCAATCCTAATTGAGGTGAAAGTTGCTGCTGATATTTGGATTGTCCTGACATCAAAATTTGCTGGCGAATCTGATGGGATTGCTGATCTTTCTTAAATTTCGGTGTATCTGCACAGCGGATAAAATGCTGCGCCCGGTTATAAGCCACGCCCATGCGTTTTAGCTGGTCAATATGAATCTGTCCAAAACGGCGGGCCTGTACAATTTTCTGAGCGGAACGCACGCCTATGCCGGGTACCCGTAGAATCATTTTATAGTCGGCACGGTTAATATCGACTGGAAAGGCTTCAGGATGTCGCAAGGCCCAACTGAGTTTGGGATCAATATCCAGCTCCAGATTCGGATGCTGCTCATCGACAATTTCATCAGCAGCAAAGCCATAAAAACGCATCAGCCAGTCAGATTGATACAGACGATTTTCTCTTAATAATGGCGGTGCTGAACCGATGGCGGGTAAGGCTTTATCTTCAGGATTAATCGGGATATAACCAGAGAAATACACCCTTTTCAGCTTGAATTCCTTGTAATGCCGATCAGCCATCAAAATAATATCCTGATCGGTTTCACTATGCGCGCCCACCACCATCTGTGTGGTTTGTCCGGCAGGTACAAACTTGGGGACTGACTTGATCAGCTTGCGTTCATCTTTGAGCTGGATCAACCGGTCGCGTACAATGCCCAAGTCTTTTTGTACTTCGGCATGGGTTTTCTCAGGCGCAAATTTTTGCAGTCCCGCTTCCGTCGGCATTTCAAGATTAATACTCATACGGTCGACATACAGTCCGGCTTCGGTAATGATCTCCTGTGATGCACCCGGAATAGTTTTCAGATGGATATAGCCATTAAAGTTTTCTTCGAGTCTAAGTTTTTTGACCACCTGTAGCATCCGTTCCATGGTGTGATCGGCCGATTTAAAAATTCCCGAACTGAGAAACAGCCCCTCAATATAATTACGCCGATAAAAATTCATGGTCAGATCGACGATTTCCTGCACGGTAAATGCTGCACGCTGGACGTCATTGGAACGGCGCGAAACACAATAGGAACAGTCAAAAATACAGACATTAGAGAACAGAATTTTCAATAAGGACACACAGCGGCCATCTTCGGTATAACTATGACAGATACCATTCCCGGTATTGCCCACACCCTTGTCTTTATTTTTACGGTTGCTACCACTAGATGAACAAGACACATCATACTTGGCAGCATCGGCTAAAATTTGCAGTTTTTCACGGATACGATCAGACATGAGCTCAGAGAATATGTGACCAAAAAGCTATTATAAAGTGTTCAATTCTAGGCTAATAAAAGTTCTATCTTCTTGGCGACGTAGCGTGTCGCAAGAAATGTAAATAACACGTAACCCATGCTGCAGTATTTCAAAATAAAATAACTAATATGATTTGCTTAATTTTGTGCTCAAAGGCAAAGTAAAAGCATAACAAGGAGCAAATCTATGTCTTTATTAGAAAATCTCGGAATTAAACATCCTATTTTCTTGGCACCGATGGCAGGTGTCTCTACGCCCGAGCTTGCTGCCGAAGTGTCCAATCAGGGCGGCTTGGGTTCACTGGGTCTGGGGGCCAGCAGTATTGATGCAGCGCGACAACAGATTTTAAAGACCCAGGAACTGACAGACTGTCCTTTTCAGGTTAATTTTTTCTGTCATGACACTGTTCCTGTAGATGAGGCTGTAGCGCAGGCATGGATTGCACAGTTTAAAGATAAATTTGCCGAATATGGCGCTCAGGCACCGGATCATTTGGAGTGTATTTATCCGAGTTTTAAAGATAATGACGACTTCCTGAATCTGGTATTGGAAACCAAACCACGGGCTGTCAGCTTTCATTTTGGGATTCCACATCCGCATCAGATTCAAGCCCTCAAACAGGCCGGGATTCTGACCATGGTATCTGCAACTAATTATGCCGAAGCCAAAGCCATTGAAGCAGCCGGAATTGATATCATTATTGCGCAAGGTATTGAGGCCGGCGGACACCGGGGAATTTTCTCAACCAAATTTGATGCCTCAGTTAAAACCTCCAATCTGGTCAAGCTAATCAAACAGCATTCTTCCCTTCCGATTGTAGCGGCTGGCGGGATTATGACCGGTGAACAAGCACGTCAAATGATGGATTTCGGTGCAGATGCCGTGCAACTTGGGACTGCATTTGTGCAATGCAAATCCTCCAATGCCAACGAGGCTTATCGTAAAGCACTATTTTCAAAGCCACTCACTCAAGTGAGTGCCAGTATTTCCGGTCGTCCTGCACGCGGCATCATTAACCACTGGCATATTGAGGTGGATATACCCGATCGGCTGGATGTTCCAGCTTATCCATATACTTATGATCTGGCCAAGCAATTGCATGCTGCTGCTGCCAAACATGGGGATCAAGGTTATGGTGCATTCTGGGCAGGTTCGAACGTGGCACAGATTCGTGAAATGGAAGCTTCCGATCTGATTAACCAGCTCATACTGGAAATGAAGCATCTTTAATCATTGAATCATAAAAAACCTCTCCACATGGAGAGGTTTTTAATTTACCCGAATCCTGCTTAAGCCAATGATTTCATAATTTGAATTGTTGGCTTATTTCGATGGGTTAATTGGTATGCACATAAAGAAGCATAAATCCCACTTAGAAATCCATGAATACTACGAGCTTTACTCGTCACTAAATTATATTGTCCTTTCAATAAACTGAATAACGGTTCTATTTTATTGCGCTGTCTTAAGTGATATTCATCTGATGCACAAACTTGTACAGACTGCATGTTCTTTCGATGATAGGTAATCAAATCAATACCTTGTTCTTTTAATCTATTTTTTAATTCCTGGCTAATATAGCCACGATCACCATAAAGCTTTGCTTCGAAACCTTCAACCAAATGTTCAACCATTTTTATGTCAGCAATATGCCCATTGGAGAAAGCGGAACGAACGATTTCACCGAATTGATTCATAACAACATGTAACTTACAGCCATAGAACCAGCCCATTGAGCTTTTACCACGGGATGCAATTTTGGCTAATGATTTATGACGTTGAATACGTTGATTTTTACAGACTGGTAGAGTCGTTGAATCAATCCATAAATATTGTTTATATTGACCTTTCATTACAGCTACATGTAAAGCATGTAGTGCTAATTGATGCATATTGATCAGGTGAATCACCCTTTGGTAACAGGGTAAGCTTTTAAATAAATGACTTTTATCCTGCTTCAACCATGAGAAGAATGCTTTGAAATTAATGAAATGGGAGCACTTATACCAAATGGCAATAAAGCAAATTTCAGAAAGTGTAAGTTGTGCAGTTCTGACTCTTAACGAATGATGGCTTTGTTTGAGAAATTTCCAATAAGTTGCTTCAAATTTCAGAAAGAAATCATCAATTACGCAGAATAATTCGGTACTATTGAACATCAGGACTAGGGCTTTAGGTTTTGTGTGGTAACTCAACTGATGGCTCTAGTCCTCTTATTTTTCAAGTCATTTTCTTATCCGCGATTCGGGTTAATTTATCTAGAATTAGCGTGTGACACGATGCCATGCATCTTTAACCGCGAATTTCGCTTCTTCCCAATTGAGGCGTGATTCACCTTTCAATTGTTCCCACTTGGTACGCAGTTCAGGTTCGGCATGATCAAAATCCGTATCATGCTCATACATCGGACGGTTTTCATAACCGATACGATAAGCGCCACGATAATCACGATCATAATCTAGATCGCTATATGTGCTACGCGTTTCATTGAAATACGGGCGATTATGATACTCATCTCTCCAGTAATTATCTTCTGCACTCAAATGATCTGGATGTCGATAATTATCTGCCTCAGGCAAGTTTTCTGGATGCTGGTAATTATCTGTCTGCTTTCCATGATCAGGCGTTGCAATGTCATTACCTGCAATACCACCAACGACACCACCGATAATACCACCCACCACTGCACCTGGAGGGCCACCCACTAAACCTGCAACTGCGCCTACCGCAGCTCCACCCAAAGTACCGGCACTGGTCGCAGCCAGATTATCCTCACCTTCATTCATGTCTGGAACACGAGGATTATCTTTCACGGGGGTATTCAAATCTGGACGCGCATTGGTATCAGTCGGATTGACATTCAGGCCTTCACTGCGTTCTTGTGGCAATTCCGTTGACGTTTTATGGCTAAACTCTGTGACTGGACGATTGGTATTTGTCATTACAGATCTCCCTCAATGATGACGATAAACAAGATGGATCACATCTGGTTTATATCTGGATAGATTCATCATAGAGGAAGCTTGAGTAAGCAATGTCCAAGTCCTGTCCAGTTTAAGTGAACAAACTTTAGTGCTATGTATTAGACAGGCTGAAGTGTAAACAGAATGCAAAAATCCGCCTGCTCAAGATAAAAAAAGTAGGGTTTTCACACAAAAAATATTACATGATTCGCTGAATTTTGCCCGTCATTACTTGGTTTCCAGTAAATTCACCTGCTCGACTTGTACATCATTCATGGTTAAACCATGTTCTAGCAGCGCATTAAAATAATCTTCTACCACCCGATACTGGTCAGCGGTATTTTCCACCTGATACATGTTTTGTCGAAACTCGTTGCTGGAACGCAGACCTTTGGTGTACCAGGCAATATGTTTACGGGAAATCCGGCAGCCCGAATATTCGCCATAGAACTCGTATAATTCTGTCAAATGCCCCAGCAGTACATCTTTAACTTCCGCAATACTCGGGGCATCCAAGTGTTGACTGGTTTTTAAATAATGGGCAATTTCACGAAAAATCCAGGGGCGACCTTGTGCTGCACGACCAATCATAATTGCGTCTGCACCGGTATAATCCAGCACGTATTTGGCTTTTTCCGGACTGTCGATATCACCGTTGGCAATCACAGGAATCTTCAACATTTCCTTTACGTCTTTGATTAAAGAATAACGCGCGGTATTCAGGTACATATCTTCACGGGTACGGCCATGTAAAGCTAGCGCTGCAATTCCGGCTTGTTCAGCACGTTTAGCGACACGCATAATATTTTCCTGACCGTTCAAATAGCCCAGACGGGTTTTTAAGGTCACTGGCACATCAACTGCGGCAACGACTGCATCCAGAATGCGTGCAACTAGATCTTCATCCTGCAATAAAGCAGAACCGGCGAGTCGGTTACACACCTTTTTGGCTGGACAGCCCATATTAATATCAACAATTTGTGCACCATTCTCTACCTGATAACGTGCCGCTTCAGCCAGATCATGGGGATCTGAACCAGCAATCTGCGCTGAAATCGGTGCCAGCTCTCCATCAAAATTGGCACGATATAAGCTCTTTTTACTCATGCGCAAAGTTTTGTCAGACGTCATCATTTCACTGACCGCATGGCCTGCACCAAAGTATTTGCACAAGGTTCTAAACGGTCGGTCGGTCACACCTGCCATGGGAGCGACAATCAAATTGTTTGACAGTTGATATGGACCAATATACATATAAATTCATCACTTTTTTGATGGGCATAGTATACTGCATCTGCCTTATTAGCTCATCTTTTCAATTAATTTACGACACCATGAATAAAACTTTCGCTTCTTGTTTTTCTTTTAAGTCATTGTCTGTACTTGCACTTTCTCTGGGTCTTGCCGGCTGTGGCAATGGTTCATGGTGGTCAAAAGATGATGAACCGACACTTGAAGTTGAACATATTCGTAAAGCCATTCCTAGTCGGGTGAATCAACGTGAGTCCTGGGCACAAGATATTTACGATATTACTGAACAGCTTGGCATTCCTCAGACCAAGGAAAATGTCTGCACCATTGTGGCAGTGGTTGATCAGGAATCTAACTTTGTTGCAGATCCTACTGTTCCGGGTTTGGGTGAAAAGGCGGTTAAGGAAGTCCAAGGTCGCCTTGATGAAAAATTCAAAGATAAGCTTGGTCAAGCAATTGGTGGCACAGTTGCAGGATATTTCCAGGAAGTTCTCAAGAACCATCCGAGTCCTGAAGACAACTACTTAAGCCAGATGCGCCGGGTCAAAACCGAACGTGAACTCGACGAATTATATCGTGAAATATTTGATTATATGTCAAAGCATTATCATGTTAGCGCCCTGACTGGTGCTGCCAAACTGGTCGGCCAGAATATTGGCGAGAAAATGAATCCAATTACCACCTTGGGTTCAATGCAGGTACATATCAGCTATGCGAAAGAACATAAACGCCAAGGCGGCAATATCGCAGAGTTACGTACCGATCTCTACAGTCAATATGGCGGTCTGTATTATGGGATTCATCGCCTGATGATGTATCCGGCGGATTATGACAAGCCAATTTATCGTTTTGCGGACTATAACTCGGGCATGTATTCCAGTCGAAATGCCGCTTTTCAGAGCATGTTAAATGATTTAACTGAAGCCGAACTTGATCTGGATGGCGACTTATTGCTCTATACTAAAGATGGCGCGATCCGTTCGCAGAAGAGTCAATCTGAGCGTGAGTTAATCAGTGTTTTTGCCAAAAATAATTTTATTATCACTGAACGTCAAATCCGAGCTGATTTAAAGAAAGAAAAAGATAAAGACTTTGAAGATACGATGACTTATCGTGGTGTCAGCAAGCTTTATCAGGAAAAAACGGGTAAAGATCCTATCTATGCCATTATGCCTGAAGTGGTCATTTCCGGACCAAAATTAAGTCGTGATTATAATACTAACTGGTTTGCTACCCGCGTCGATGGTCGATATCAAACATGCATGCGCAAAATCAAAAATCTAAAACTCTAGCCTTATTTGATTTTGATGGAACCCTGTATCTACATGATAGCTTTACCGGGTTCATTTTCCATGCCTTAAGAAAACGGCATATTGTGAAACGCGGCATGCAAATTTTGCCATGGATACAGGCCTATTATTTAAATTTCTATCCGGCACACCGCATGCGACCCAAATTGTATGCCAGCATGTTTAAAAACAGTGATGCAGAGGAAATTCTGCAATTAGCTCAGGATTATGCACAACAACTAATATTCAAGTTGAATCCGAAATTATTAGAACAACTTAAACAGCATCAACAATTAGGACATGAAGTCGTGCTGGTATCAGCCTCATTGGATTTGTATCTTAAACCGGTGTGCAGTTATTTAAATATCGATTTAATCTGTAGCGAAGTTGAAATCAAAGCTGGGAAATTGACAGGGTTTTATCAAACTCCTGACTGTAGTAACACACAAAAGAAAATTAGAATTCTAGAAAAATATAATCTGGATAATTATGCTGAAATTTATGCTTATGGGAATAGCAAGGAAGATATAGAAATGCTCAGTCTGGCGCAGCAAAGCTATTTTGAGGGTCAAGATCAACAGCTTCCAAAAATTAATATTTCAGCTCATTCGATGCCATATTAGTCCTTTCTATTTTATCTGGCTGACCCTACTAAACACCTTTAGACAATGCTATAAATGGCAGATTAACTTTTTACTTTATGCCTTGAAATTATCTTAAATAGCTTCGCAATCAGGGCTTTTACTTCCTGTAAGTATTAGCCTCCTAAATAAAAAAAACCACTTCAAATGAAGTGGTTTTTTAGCTTTAAGAAAAATTATTTCTTAAACGGAAATGCATATTTCACAATACGTTTGATCACACTGCCGTACTGTTTTACCAAGCTGGCATTGTTATAGTTCAAACCATATTTTTCACAAACAGCTTGGACTTTTGGTGCCATTTGACGATAGCGACGTGCAGGCACATCAGGATACAGATGATGTTCAATCTGATGACTTAAATGGCCGGTTAAAATATGGAAAGCCTCAGAACCAGTCAGATTGGATGAACCACGAATCTGGCGCATATACCAGTGACCACGACTTTCATTTTGCAGTACCGATTTCGGGAATACTTCCACATCTTTGGTAAAGTGACCACAGAAAATGATACTGAATGTCCAGATATTACGCAGACCATTGGCCACCATATTGCCGGTCAAAACCGGTAAAGCCGCAGGACCTGCGATGAGTGGAAAGAATACATAATCTTTAAACAGCTGCTTACCGATTTTATTCTGCATTGGACGCCATTCTTCTTTGGTCTGCTCTTTGCTTTTGCGACCTTTGAAGTATTTACCCAATTCAAGATTCTGAATTGCAACCCCCCACTGGAACAATAAACAGAATGGCACTGCATAAATCGGTTGCAATAAATATCCCGGTTTCCAGCGCTGTTCCGGGAACAGGCGTAATAGGCCATAACCGATATCATCATCCATACCTTTAATATTGGTATAAGTATGATGCTTGAAGTTATGGGTTTGACGCCAGTTGTCTGAAGTCCCTACGATATCCCATTCATAGGTCTGACCATTGAGTTTAGGATCATTCATCCAGTCATACTGACCATGCATGACATTATGACCCAGTTCCATATTTTCCATAATTTTGGCAAAGCCTAATAAGCCTGTACCCAATAACCATGCTGGCGGGAACCAGCCTGCAAACAATAAGGCGCGACCGGCAATCGACGAATAACGAATAGTTGAATAGACACGGCGGATATATTTGGCGTCTTTCTCACCTAGATCATCTAACACTTCTTGCTTAATCGCATCAAGTTCACGTGCAAGTTCATCAAGTTCAAACTGGGTTAATTCACGGTTTTTAGGATTTTTAAAATACTGTAATTTTACTGGCATATTCATAGGATAAAACTCGCTTATAAGTCGATGACAAGGTCAGTCTGCGCTGAGTTAATACAAATTTTGAGCAGGTTGCCGGGTTCGGTATTTTGCGCACCATTGACCAAATTCTTGGTCGAACCTTCTACTTTATTGCAGGCACATTTATTACAAATGCCCATACGGCAACCATGTGTCGGTTTAATATTTTGCTGTTCCAGGCTCACCAAAATGGACTGGCCTTTTGGAATGCTGACAATTTTTTTCGACTGGGTCAGGGTGACATTAATAAAGCCGGTATCCGATTGATCCGCCAAGCTCATGCTGAAGGCTTCACCTTTAAACTGTTTTGCCTGAGCAAAAAGCTGTTCTGCTTTGGATACAAAACCTGAAGGACCACAGCAATATACGATGCTATTTTCCAGATTTTGCAGATCGGTCAGATAGGTTTCATCCAGACGCGCAGCAGCTGGCTGTTCTTGAGTGGCATACACATGAAATGAGAAATTTGCATGTTTCTGAGCAAGTTCTTCAAACCGTGCTTTAAATGCGGCATCCTGATCTTTTTTAACCCAGTACCAGAGAGTAACCGGTGCAGATAGTTCACCTTTTTTGCTCAAGCTTTCCAGCATACTGAGCATTGGGGTAATACCACTCCCTGCTGCAAGCAAGATCAATGGACTCGTCTGCACAGGCAAGGTCATATCACCATAAGGCTGACCAAATTCGATCACATCACCTACTTGTGCCTGTTCTGCCAACCAGGTACTGACTTTACCGGCATTGACTTTTTTCACGGTCAATAAAACATGTTGCGCATCTACACGGGTCAAACTATAGCTACGTTCATAACGGATGCCGTTTACCACCACATAGACCGGATGATGCTGCCCTGCTTCACCAAACTTAAATAAGCGATTCACTTGAATTTTCAGACTCAGCATATCCTGTGCTGCATTTTCTATATGCACGATCTTGCCTAATGGCTGATTCAACGACCATACAGGATTGAGTTTCTGAATCCAGAAATTAATTGCATGCTGATCAACTACACTATCAGACAGTGCATTCAATGGCATTTTAAGTTTTTGCAGTACATGCATCGTTTGTGACATCACCTTGGGTTTTTAATTATTATACACATGTATATATATTTGTATATACAACCGTATTGTTTCTAATCATTTCACAAGCTTGACTGGCTCGGTTATAATAAAATGATTCATGCATGAACCTATCGATGAACGAGCCTTCAATGAAAATAAGCAGTGACGCATCTTTATTACAATCGAAAAGCATTGATGAGCCGATTATCGTACGGAGTGTCGGTCGCAAGGCCACCATTACCAAGGAAGAACTGTTTCAGGCTGCGTTGAATCTGATTGGGCCACAAAAAAGTATTTCCTCTTTAAGTCTACGTGAAGTCGCGCGTGAAGCCGGTATTGCACCGAACAGCTTCTATCGTCATTTTAAAGATATTGATGAACTGGCCATTGAGCTGATTGATCGTGCCGGAATTGTATTGCGTCAGATTTTGCATGAAGCACGTCTGCAAGCTTCTCGCCAGAACAGCATCATCCGCAGTTCTGTAGAAGTTTTTATTGCCCAGCTGGATGCCGATGAAGGTAATCTGAGCCTTTTATTACGTGAAGGCTATACCGGTTCTAAATCTTATAAACAGGCAGTAGAACGCCAGTTAAATTATTTTCAGCAGGAACTTCAAGAAGATTTGATTCGTCTGGAACGCCTAAACAACAAGAAGTTATTTCATCCGGATATTGCCGCCAAAGCGATTACCCAACTGGTGTTCAACATGGGGGCCAATGTGATTGATATGCCTGCCGAAGACCGTAAAGAAATTGCCGAACAGACCATGATCATGATTCGGATGATTCTTGAAGGTGCGCGTCATCTGGAAGATTCTCAACTACGCTAATTTTCCGACCTGCATGAAGCTATATAAAAGAGACGTAATCAAAGTCTCTTTTTATGATGATTACAAAAGTGCGAGTTGAGCTTTGACTGCCTTTGCAGTGGCTTCCGGATACTCAAGCGGGAACATATGCCCGCCCTCGACCACAGAATAATTAATCCGATAAATCTTGTGCATCCCTTGTGGCAAACCCTGCTGATAAAACTGGCTTTGCTCTGCAGTCATCAGATGCATCGGCACTTCAGGCGGTCGGCGTGGTGTTCTCCACCACCAGGCTGGCACAGTCCGGAAGATTTCCGCTTCTATCTGTTTTGGAATAGTTAACGTCACCCCACCACGTTCAGGTTCTGGCTGAATGCCGCTCTCGATATAATCAGCAAAACACTGCTCATCGAAATTTTTAAATAAGCGGTTAAACCGGAGTGCTTCAATTGCGACCTGTTTCGATGGCCAATAATCTTTGCGTTTTAGCGTAATTCCTGCGGGTGTATAACGATCGACACTTTTTAGATTCAGCTTTTTGATCAGTTCAAACATGGCGCTGTTTTTTCCAATCACAAATGGTGGATCCATAATGATCAGCTTGGAAAACAGTTCGGGACGTCGATACGCCGCCATAAGGGTCACCAGACCACCAAAGGAATGCCCTAAACCAATCACCTGTTGCTGAGGAAACTGCTGCTCAATATCTGCAATGACTTCATCGACCAGATAACGCCAGTCTCGCGTAATTGGATATTGCGGATTCATGCCGATAAAGGGAATCGCTTTGACTTCATAGTCTTGCTGAAAACAATGCAAAAACTTTTGATAAGTTGCCGCAGGGATACCATTAGCATGAGTAAAATGTAGGGCTTGTTTCATTATTTTTTAAACGCAGCGCGTATTCATCCTGAAATCATCGAATGAGCTTACTGATCTATTCCTTGATTCGGCAGTGCAAAAATGCTCAAAACATGACCTCAAAGTCATTTCTCTGTACTTCTTCAGAATTTAAAGTCTATTTCTGCGATACAGTCAAATGTTGCATCGGTAGAAAAGTCGCGCCGCAACTGGCCTTATCCCCCGCGATGACCACTGCCCGTCCTTTGACAGTAATAGACAAATTGCTGGAAATTGCGGTGACCATGGTCTGACATTTGGGACAATAATGCTTCATCCCATTTAAATGCACGGCAATACCATTGATCAAAAAAGAGAGTTCACATTCAGTCACCATGCCGCCATGACTGGTCTTTGTGCCAAGGGTAATCAGTGCTTTTGACATGCTTTGTCATTCTTATTATTCAGTAGGCTGATTTTAAACAGGAGAAAAATGACAGACCAGCATTCTCCGACAAGAAAATAATAAACCCGGATTTTTCCCATAAAAAAAGCAGCCCGAAAGCTGCATTTTTTAATGATTTAAAGCTTAAGGCTTGACGACGACCATCACCTGAATTGCTTCCGGTGTTACCGATAGACCATCCAGCAGGCTTAGACCTTCTTTCTGCAACTTCTGTAAACGCGCAATTTCATCTTCACGGATACTTGGGTTGAACTGCTTCAAATAGGTCAGGCGATCAATTTCATATTGCCATTTATTGCCATACACTTCTTTGGCTTGCTGCTTGAAGCCCGGCAATGCACTGCGTGCCAGTTCAAGCGCTTGCTGATAACGTGCTTCAATCACATCACGACGTGCTTTCACCACCTGACGGCAACTATTGCCATCCAAATGATGTAGATAAGGCTTCAGGATTTCTGGTGCAATCTTCTGGGAAAGATCCTGGCCTTTTTCACTGAGCAAGACACGGATTAACTGTTGCGGCAAGCTAGACGGCAAGTTCAATGCTTTCGGAGCCACCACATCGACCTTGAACCATACTTCAAGTAATACCGAACCCTGTGGCAGTGCTGCAGATTTTAGTACCGCAACGTTAGTGCTACCAAAGCCTTGCGTATTGATCATTTCCATCACACTTTCAGTGAATGGATGTTCCAGTGTCAGGTATTGCGCATCTTCGCGGATTTGTGCCTGATCACGATAGAAAGTCGCTGTAATCCCTTCTTCATCCAACGTCAAACCTTGAACCTGCATTTGATCGGTTGGCTTGATGATCACTGTACCGTTACTTTGCTCGTCAAAGTCGATATTCGTAGACGCCATAAAGCGCTTCATGAAAATCGGCAAAGTGGTATTGTCATCATAGTCTTCAAGCGCGTTGACAATTTCCTGTGCCACCACCGGACGGCAAGAGTTGTACTCAAGCAAACGGTCTCGACCTTCCTGCAATTCAGCTTCCAGCGCTTCACGTTGCACGCTAACTTCTTCCAGCAGGTCTTCAAACTCTTGACCTTTGTCTGCCAATAGACAGTCTTTCAAGCGAACAATAAAATTTTCTTGCAAGGTTTGTGCAGCTGGAGAAATATTGCTGAAGATATTCAGCGCTTCGTTATACCAGCGGAACATACGTTCTTGTGCAGTTCCCACCAGATAAGGCACATGAATCTGAATGCGGTTTTCCTGACCGATACGATCCAGACGACCAATACGCTGTTCCAACACGTCCGGGTTCGCAGGTAGGTCAAACAGAATCAGATCAGAGGCAAACTGGAAGTTACGTCCTTCTGAACCGATTTCCGAACAAAGAAGAATCTGCGCGCCATACGAATCTTCAGCAAAATAAGCTGCGGCCTGGTCACGTTCTAACAAGCTCATGCCTTCATGGAACATCGCCGTACGAATACCGGCATGTAAACGCAGTACATTTTCCAGCGCTTCAACCACTGGACCGCTACGTGCAATCAGTAAGACTTTCTTGTGTTTTAAATCGGTACGCAAACGCTCCATCAGCCACATCACGCGTGGATCGGCTTCCATCCACGAGCCATCTAGCTGGGCTTCTTCAGGCCACATTTGCTCACGTAATTTACCGTCTTTAGACCAGTGTTCTGGTGCCGGTAATGGTGCGGGCTGACAGTCACGTCCCGGGAAGCCCTGAATTGCTTCACGCGTATTGCGGAACAGAATACGGCCTGTACCATGACGGTCTAAAAGTTCGTGAATCGCACGGAAACGCTGTTCAGGAAGATCCTCAATTGGATGTCCTAACAAGGCTTCAATCGCAGTGAAATGCTCAGCTTCTAGCGGCAGATCTGACATCAGCACTTCTGCAATTTTAGCCGTATGCTGATATTGCGCTTCTTCATCGAGGAAACGATCCAGCGAGTTAAAACGTTGCGGATCAAGCAAACGTAGGCGTGCAAAGTGACTTTCCACACCGAGCTGTTCAGGTGTCGCCGTCAATAACAACACGCCCGGCGTATGTTCAGCCAGTTCTTCGACCAGATCATAACGGTCATTACCGCCATCTTCTTCACTCCACATCAAATGATGTGCTTCATCGACCACCAGCAAGTCGAAACCGGCTTCTAGTGCCTGTTCACGCAAATCTTCATGGTCGACCATCAAATCGACAGAGGCAATAATTTTTTGTTCGGTCAAGAACGGGTTTTGTTCAGGATCATGTTCTTTGATCGATGCAGTACGGGTCAAGTCAAACAGCGAAAACTCAAGATTAAAACGACGACGCATCTCGATCATCCACTGATATTGCAGTGAATCCGGTACTAAAATCAGGATGCGTTCAGAACGGCCGGTTTTGAGTTGTTGATGGATGATCAGACCCGCTTCGATGGTTTTACCCAGACCCACTTCATCGGCCAGTAATACACGCGGTGCAAAACGCTGACCGACTTCATGTGCAATATACAGCTGATGCGGAATCAGGCCGACACGTGAACCCACCAGACCACGCAGTGGACTGCTTTGCATATTGGCCTGCATCAGCAACGCTTCAATACGCAGGTCATACCATTCTTTATAATCAACCTGACTGGCCAATAAACGGTCTAAAGGCTTAGACAATTGGATGGTTGCACCAATACGGGTTTCATTCAGCGATTTACGTTCTTCAGTTCCATCTTCCAAGGTACGAACCGGTCTTCAACGGATTCTACAATCCACTTGGTCCCTTCCTGATCCTGTAATTCATCTTTCACATTAAATACGATACGAGATAAGGGTGCATTGCTGCGTGCATAGACGCGGGTTTCATCGCTTTTCGGGAATAAAATGCTGACCGACCGCTCATCAACATCAATAAGAACGCCTAAACCGAGTTCTGTTTCAGTATCTGATAACCAACGTTGACCAATAGCAAATTGCTGCAATTTTTCCACCTTTATCTTAAGTACAAGATTATGAATATTAGGCTCAATCACGAAACGTCATTGGAGCAAAATTTCACACCTTCAAGCAATGTATTTTGACATAAAGCCCACTAAAAAGTGAGCATAATTCACGCCGATTAAAGAAGTATTTCCTAGAACGGCGCCGGACAATAAAATTCGACCAACTGCTCTGTTTGAGGATGATAAAAACTCAAACGTTCCGCGTGTAAACATAAACGCGAGCTGAGCTGTTGCTGTTCGGGTGTCGCATATAAGGTATCGCCAATAATCGGATGTCCGAGATATTGCATATGCACCCGTAGCTGATGTGAACGGCCGGTAATTGGGATCAGTTTCACCCGGGTCACAGGCTGTCCCTGAATATTAAAATGTTCAATCGCCTGCCAATGCGTGATGGCCGGCTTATGATGTGTGGGATCTGCGATATGTAAAGGCGGACGGCTTGGATCATACACCACTGGCACTTCAATAGTGCCTTCACCTTCGAGTGTACCTGCAACCACAGCCTGATAGGTTTTATCAGTCTGGCGTTCCTGAAACTGGCGGGAAATGGTTTTTTGTCCCCATTTGCTCAGACCAAAGGCCAAAATACCGGATGTATCGCGATCCAGTCGATGAATCAGTAAAGTTTTGGGTTCTAATTTGACCAGACGGTTGATCAGGCAATCTTGTAAGTCTTCTGTTTTACCGGGAACTGTGAGTGTGGATGACCATGAAATCGTCATCACGATGTATCAGATGTTCGGTTAGAAAATTACTCAAAGTTCAATCCCAGGCTGATCGTGAAAAACAAGGCGGCAATGATAGAAAGCTTAGCCAATAATTACAATGCGCATTTATGTAAATGACGATGAAATTTCCGATTTAGCGCATAAAATTGCTCAATCGCAGCGCATCAACCTGAGGATTGTAAAATGAAGCCTGCCAATTCATGCAAAGACGGATGTTTTAGCACATCTTCATAACGGATATTGGCACCATGCGCACGCCATATACCGACCAGACTCACCATCGCTACCGAATCCAGACCATAATTTTTTAAATCGACATAGGGATCAATTTCTAAGGCATCTATATCCAGCTGTTCCGCGACAGCCAACATAATGCCTTTGGTTGACAATACATATTCTGACGGCGCACTTAAATCCCATAAGCGAGTCAGGCTATAGGTATTTAAGTGATGTATCCCCTGTGCCGAAATATTTTCAATCCACTGAATATGCTGATCTTGATTTGCCAATAAAATCGCATCATCGACCACACCGATTTGATCCGTCACACTCATCAGATGCGGCAAAATCTGTTTCAGCATCGGTGTAACCTGCCCGGCAAAAATCAGCTGCGGATGCGTTGAGGCATATTCTCCCAATTGCTGCATGCCTTGCATCAAATCATCACCGTACAAATCAACAATCGGAATATCCAGCGCTTTGGCTTTATTGGTTAGTTGAATCAAATTCACCATGAGTCCACTCTCTTGTATGCCCTGTTGCATACGCAAGTTTTGCAATCCAACTAAAACCAAAACAGATTGTGTTGAGGACAGCTGCCATTTAGCTTGGGATGGAGCAAGTTGGATTTTTTTGGGCATAGAGTACAGCATGGGAGGCTCTTATAAATACAAAATAGCATGATGATTCATGCTATTTTAGTTTAGCATTATTTGAAAAACACTTTGATTTCACAGATGATTATTGTTCTAATTTCGTATAATCGCCATTATATTAAATATGCCTAGAGTTGATTAACGCGACTATCCTAAAAATAGGGTGATTTAGCCAAATAAGGACTAAATGCTAAAACTAAAATAAGCAAAAGAGGAGTATCTGAGGCACTAAAAATCACTCTGCCCAATGAGTCCACTCAAAAATTTTCTTCGGGTCATCAATTTCATAAATTCGCCACTTCTTATCTAAAAAACCTAATGGAAAAACCTCATTCGATATATCGTTTTGAATAAAGTGGTTAAGAATATAAATGCTTGAATTAAGAATATCTAATACGTTATTTGATAACATTTTTTTTGTATTTTCAATGCTATTTTTCTTTTTTGAATGAATAATTTCATTTCTAAGGGTTTCTAATTCTTTAAACATTGACCAATACTTGATTTGCTTAGGTGATTCACAGTTCAAAATATTTGGAATAATTTCAGTGAGTTTTTCTGAAGTTGGTATCCATTTTTCAATTTGAGAAATTTCATAGACTTCTTGAATACCTTTTGAGTTTGTTTTTTTATAAACGAAGTCATTAGGGATTGTGGCGTTGCAAAATGCTTCAACTGCTTTATAAGAAAAAACAGATGCTATTTGTATTTGTTCAATATAGTCATAAAATAACGAGACATTTTCACTATAAAAATCTTTATTCTTTTCCATATCTTTTTTAAGTTTTTCTAGTAGATTTTCAGCTTCATCTCTAGCTTTAGTAAATATATTCAATGATAGTCCGATCTCATTAGGAAGCGATAAATTGATCTCTTTATTATCAATTTTTAAATCTAACATTCTCTGTAAAAAAACCAATTGATCGTTTTTTTTAACATTATAAATTAAGGGTTTTGAGCACCTAATATCTGGAATTTTGTAAGAGCCGAAACCTGTCTCAGATTTAGAGTAGCTGTTCACAACATGAACACATACCATTTGTAAATTTACTAAAGCTACGTTCATAAAAATTCCTTCAAAATCATTTTTTTATAGTTATAGATAAGAATTGAGCGAGTGTCTACGAGCGATGACTGCTTCTGTCGCATTTGAAAATTAAGTTTTCCTAAAATTAATATAATACATGTTATATGAAATCCTCTGTAAATTTCATTTTAAAACAAACTCTTATATTGGTGTAAAAAGCCCAATCATTAGCGATTGGGCTTTTTAGCTGACATTTCACATTCCACGCTTCATTTTGGAACATCTTTGGATGATTTTATTAAATTGAGCTGATCAATTTCTATTTTAGATTAGCTTTGCTGCGCCAAAAACTTCTCAATCGCTACCTGTGCAATCTCCGCATCTTCAAACGACTTTACACCTGACACGCCCATTGCACCTACCAACTGCCCTTGATACATAATCGGTTCACCACCTTCCAGCATTCCTGAGAAACTTTCCATGGTCAGAAAACCCATCTGTCCGCCTTTGATAATATCCTCAAACAGCTTGGATGGATGGCGACCCATTGCAGAACATCTGGCTTTTTCGATGGCCAGATTTGCAGTCATCGGTGCTGCACCATCCATACGTTTCATCGCAAGCAAATTACCCGTTTCATCTACGACTGCAATACTGACATTAAAACTGTTCTGAATGGCATATTGATGGGCTTGATCTAATAAAAATTCCGCATCGCTTAAAGTCAAATAATGTTTGGTTTGCATGAAAATGATCTCTAATTTTAAATGTAATTCCCCCTAAGCCTGAGCCATATATAGCGCAAGAATACTGGAGGAAGTCTTTAAATTTTCATTTCTATTCGATAGATGAAAGCCCTCTCCTTTAAGGAGAGGGTGCTTTCATCTCAGCAAAAGTTTCTTTAGCCGCTTGAATCGTGTAAGCAATATCTTCATCACTATGCGCAGCAGAAATAAATCCTGCTTCAAAAGCAGATGGTGCAAGGTTTACGCCACGATTTAACATGCCATGGAAGAATTTACGGAACGCATCGACATCGCATTTCAGCATAGAGTCGAAGCTAGTAATATCTTCCTGATCGGTAAAGTAAAGACCAAACATACCGCCCACTTGTTGGGTCTTGAATGGAATGCCTGCTTCATCAGCAGCAGTTTGTAAACCGGCGAGCAATTTTTCGAGTTGTGCGGTTAATTTTTCATAAAAACCTTCGGTACGTAAATGCTTGAACATCTCGATACCGGCACGCATTGCCAGTGGATTACCCGACAATGTACCTGCTTGGTATACCTTACCCAATGGTGCAATACATTCCATCACTTCACGCTTACCACCAAAAGCGCCCACTGGCAGACCTGCACCAATGATTTTACCTAAAGTGGTTAAATCCGGAGTAACGCCATAATGTGCTTGCGCACCACCCAAACCGACACGGAAACCGGTCATTACTTCATCAATGATAAACACTGAACCATGTTCATCACAGACATCACGAATCGCTTGCAGGAAACCGTCAATTGGTTTCACCAAGTTCATGTTGCCTGCGACTGGCTCAACAATCACGCCGGCAATTTCCGAACCAAATTTGGCAAAGCATTCTTTTAAAGTCGCGATGTCGTTATATGGAAGTGTCAGCGTATGTTTTGCAAAATCCGCTGGCACGCCTGCAGACGTCGCTTCCCCTTCACCACTGGTCAATAAACCTGAACCGGCTTTTACCAATAATGAATCCGAATGACCGTGATAACAGCCTTCAAATTTTACAATCTTGTCACGGCCAGTATAACCACGCGCTAAACGAATCGCGGTCATGGTCGCTTCTGTACCCGAGTTGGTCATACGAACCAGCTCAATCGATGGCATGATCTCGCAGATAATGTCTGCCAGTGTGGTTTCATGAACTGTGGGCGCACCAAAGCTCAAACCGTCTACTGCGGCATCCTGAACCGCTTTAATAATCGCTGGATGCGCATGACCCAAAATCATCGGCCCCCATGAACCTACATAGTCCACATAACGTTTGCCATCGACATCATACAGATACGCACCTTGGGCTTTTTCGATAAAGACCGGCGTCCCACCGACACTATTAAATGCGCGTACAGGTGAATTGACGCCACCCGGGATATGTTTATTGGCTTGTTTGAACAATTGTTCTTGCTTTGGAGATAAGCTCATGAAGGCACTCGACTCAAAATTAAATCAATCAAAAAATTTTATGCTATAGCTTGAAAAAGCGCAGACCATTCATCTAAACGTTCAGGAATGGCATTCATAGGAAGTCCCAATATATCACTAATCACCGCGCAATAATCCGCACCTGACTCAATGACATCCTTTGAATTTTCAACCGTTAAACCACCAATGGCACAGAGAGGCACGTTCAATTTTTCTTTGGCCAGTTTTAAGGTTTCAAGACCAATATTACCCGCTTCAGGTTTACTATCAGTCGCATAAATTGCTCCAAATGCCACATAATTCGCACCATCGGCAATGGCCTGTTTAGCCAGCTCAAGTGAGTTATTACAGCTACGGCCAATCAACACGCCTTTAGGCAAACGCGCAACAGCGTCGACAATCGAACCATCATCCTGGCCTAAATGCACACCCACGCCGTATTTAACCGCCATTTCCAGATCATCGTTAATCACGAAAGGTACGCCATATTCAGCACACATGGCTTTCATGTACTCGATTTCGTAAATTTGATCTTCTTTCGCCACTTTTTTACGGCGATATTGCAAGACCGCAACACCACCATTGGCCATTGCACCTTCCAACTTCGCCAATAAAAGCTCTAATGGATCATCATTGGTAATTAAATATAAACCGCGCATCTTGCTCGCCACTTGCTAGGATGGCTCTATTATAGGCATAACTCGGTTTAATTGCCGCCATCTTGCTGTTTCTAAGACTGGGCAGCAACAGATTTGCAGTTTTTTAGCGCAATTTGTCAATTAAATCTCAAATATCACCATTTTCAGGGATATACGGACTTTCAAATCTGCGTTTTAATCGCCTTATAACAATAATTATAACGTGTTAATGCTTACGCCCTCCGACAAACGCTTTTAGGATTTTGCAGATAACTTGGTGGAGAAGTTGCAAAATTCTAAGAGCGATTTTTTTGTCTTTTTTTCGCCTGGCTCAAGCGTACTCAAATTAATTAATATTAAAAATACCCATTTTCAGGGATAGCCCAATCGGCGCGAAGCGTCTTAAATAGCCTTAGACACAGAAAATAAACAGAAAAATAAATACCTGTGTTTGTAATACCCGATCCTTTCTGGTTTTGAGTCATTCGTTTGTGGGAAAACGTTTCAAAGCCAGAAAGGATCTTTTACTTTCAGCACAAATCCACATGAATTCTTCTATGAATATTTACACAATAGCATGAGCAAAATCTTGAACATTTATTGGTAGCAAACAGGCATAAAAAAAGCCCGGAGAAGGTCGCTCCAGGCTTGGAAAACTGATGTATTAATTAAAATATAATGGTTGATCAAAAAACCTAATCTGCAATACCATAATTATTAGAATAATAATTCTAGACTTGCAAGGCTTTTATCGAAATTTCATGCTTTAAGTGGGCACATTCCGATAAAAGTCATTCTGGCTTAACGGGAAATTTTATCGTATTTAAGGTCGATCAGACTGATATTACCACGCAGGACATCGGCAAACATGCGCCAGTCCGAGATAAAGCTATATACAGGCTGTTTGAAGCTGGCTGGTTTATTGCGCTCAAAGATAAAATGACCGACCCAGGCACAGGCATAGCCCGAGAGTAAACCATATGCAAAATATCGCGGCTTGCCTTGACGAATGGCTTTGGCAAAACAGTATAAACCGATGCTACTGCCGGCCACGTGCAGACGGCGGCTAATAATATGCCGATGCTCAGTCAAATAGAAGCGATAAAATTCATGATAGTTCTTAATCGGCATCTGGGGCTGAACCATCACCTCATTCTTACTTTCTGGTTGTACTTGTACATTCATCTATCATCATCCTGACGTTTTTTGTTTTACCTTAGCGTATATTTTAGCCAAATAACAGCCTTTTGATGCGCGCTTCAATGCATCTTGCACATCCCCGTGAAGGCCTGAATCCGATCGTTTTAGCCTAAAATGAACCGATGAAATCTAAGTTTCAAACTTCTGTTTAAGCTTTTTATGCTCAGTCAAGTCTTACATGCATTTTGATTTTGGTTACAATCTGCTGCGCACAAATCTAAAAATATAATTGCGGCTGCTGTCCGCCTCATTTTAAAACCTTATTCAAGTGAAGATTCAGTACTTAATTGCACTGAACAGATAGGATGATCATCATGGTTGAAGTTGAACTCAAGTTCCAGATTCCTGCGGCAAGACGCACTGCGCTGCTCAAGGCACTTGATCCGAAAAAGTCTCAACAGATCCAGCTTCAAGCCAAATATTATGATACGGTCGACCGTCAACTGGCCCGGCATGGGGTAGCACTGCGTCAGCGTCTGGAAGGTACACGTTGGGTTCAAACCCTAAAAGCGGCCGGAAAAAGTCATATCGAACGCTTTGAACATAATCATGATCTAGGGGAATTAACCGCATCTCCTGAACTGGATTTAGATATTTATAAGGAATTTCCAGAAGCCGGGGCAATTCTCAGCAATGCGCTCGGCAATCAGTTCGACCAGCTCCAACTCCAGTTTGAAACCGATATTTCCCGTACGTTAAGGGTGATTGACTATGAAGATACCCAGATCGAAGTCAGCCTGGATATTGGACAGATCCGCACACAGGAGGCCGAGCAAGAAGTACATGAAGTCGAGTTCGAACTAAAAAATGGTTCAATTCAACATCTACTGGCGTTTAGTTTTGAATGGGTCAAGAAATACCAGCTCTGGCTCGATGTACGCAGCAAGGCTGAAATAGGCAATCTATTGGCCACTTCACAGC
Organism: Acinetobacter lwoffii; assembly: GCA_013530545.1. Classification (GTDB taxonomy): domain Bacteria; phylum Pseudomonadota; class Gammaproteobacteria; order Pseudomonadales; family Moraxellaceae; genus Acinetobacter; species Acinetobacter lwoffii_G. Next base: position 11,322 of record SPVA01000025.1, on the reverse strand, counting down.
GCGTCAGTCCTGCGACCCTTAGCAAAGAATTTCAGATCAGCAAAAAAGACAGCGCCAGTAAAACCATGTACAGTCTGATTGCACAGCAGATGCAGCATTTATTGCCGAATATCGCGGCGATTGCAGCTCAGGTTGCAGAGCAGGAACATATTGATCAGGCACGACTGGCACTGGATCACTTATATCTGACCTTGCTGCTCTTCAAAGACTGGCATCCACAGCTTTCGGACAAATGGGCACATCAACTGGCGGCCTTTAAGCAGCAATTTGAACATTTGCAACATTTACAGCATATGCAAAACAGCTTGGCCGGCTTCCTGCAAAATCCCACCACGGCAGAAAACCTGAGCAAAGATATTCTGTATGCGCAGGAGAAACTCGGTAATCTGGTCAAATCTACCCAGAATGTGCATCATTATCTGGAATTACTGATGTTCAGTTTAAATGAAAATGAGCATGCCTCGCTGGACTTGAAAACTGCTGCTCAAACTACCTTGCAACAGCAATATAAAGCTTTGCAGGAACAAATGAACCAGACCGATATCACTGATTTTGAAAGTCTGGATCAATTGTCGGGCCGGATTCAGGAGCTCAAATTCAGCTTTCCGATTTTAACCACGATCTATGATGTCAAAAATTTGCAGAAATACAGCAAAGCGCTGAACGATGCTCAACTGGCAGCCAGTGAATATCAAACTTTGGCCTCTTCTGCAGTTTATATTCAGCAGACCGAGCTGGAAGCAAGTGACTGGTTTGTGCTGGGCTGGCTGACCGCCAAGCAGGAAGTCTATGCGCAGAAACTGCTTGAAGCGACCGAACAGTTCTTGGTCAGTCGTAAATTCCTGAAATAAACATATTGAAATAAATATCACAAGAAAAACTCAAAGCACGCCTTCTCTGGCGTGCTTTTTTGTTGCAGAAGCACATCACACCCCTGCCGATCTTTGGGCTATATTAATCTATAAAACCCACATCGCGGAGGAATGACCCGATGGCAGAAATAGAACTCAAATTCCAGATTCCGCCACAGTCTCGTGTACAATTTGAACAGGACATTCAGAAACTTCAGCCGACTCGGCATCGTCTGTGTGCACGCTACTTTGATACTGAAGCGCAACAATTACAACAACATCAGATTGCCCTGCGGCAACGTCTGGAAGACCAGCAATGGATTCAAACCCTGAAAGCAGCGACTGAACAACAATTTGAACGTTTTGAACTTGAGCATGAATTAAAAAGTCCTCCGGAACATTGTGATTTTCAGTTATATCGCAAACATAAACCGGCGAAAAAAATCCTAAAACAGGCGCTCGGTGATTTAGAGACACCACTCATTTTACAATTTGAAACTGATGTCGTACGCTATGTCCTGACAGAAAGTCATCTGGACAGTCAGATTGAAATTGCCTTTGATGTCGGAGAAATTCGACACAATGATCAAGCCATCGATATTTATGAAGTCGAATTTGAGCTTAAATCCGGCCAGCTGAGTGAATTGATTGATTTCATTCAGCCCTGGGTTCAGTGTTATGCTTTGTGGCTGGATACACGGAGCAAATCGGAACGCGGTTATGCCTTATTACATGGCGAAGAGAATCTGCCGGTTCAGCATCAGCTTCCCTTAGTGCTTGAACAGAAAGATCAGATCAGTACGATTTTGCAAAAGATTGTTGCCAATTGCCTGACTCATCTTTTCCCCAATGCTACTGCAATTGCTGCCGAGAATTATAATAGTGATCATGTGCATCAGGCACGTGTCGCGATTCGGCGTTTGCGCAGTGCCTTTAAAATTTTCCAGTCCGTGACCGAACATGTACAGCCAGAATGGCCAGAACAGCTGCGGGATATTTTTCAGCAACTGGGTTCTACCCGAGATCGTGATGCCTTGGCAGAAAGCCTGATTCCACAACTAGAAAAAGCAGGTTCCCCCTTACTAAAATTACCCCCACATCGTCAAAAACAGCCAGATATCAGTGCGCTGTTCAGAAGTCCTGCTACCGTAGAACTAATGCTGCAACTGTTCAGCTTTAGCCAAGAAAAAACGGATAACAAAGCCAAATCTTCTCATAAGATTTTATGTAAAGGCCTGAGCAAGCTGCATCAGCAAATCTGTCAGGATGCCGAGAACTATCAAGAACTGGATATTGAATCCCGGCATCGGACACGCAAACGGGTCAAACGCCTACGCTATAACGTAGAATTCTTACAAAGCCTGTTTCCTGAAAAAGAGGTTAAAGCCTATCTAAAAGCCTTAAAACCCTTGCAGGAAAGCCTCGGGCATTATAACGATCTGTTTGTAGCAGACGAATTATTCAGACCTTATGTCAAACAACAGGCCAAGGCCTGGTTTGTGCTGGGCTGGATAAGTGCGGAACAGCAGCGTTTGTCGAGTGAAGCAGCAGAGCGTTTACAGCAGTTTGCAGAAAATACCAAGCCCTTCTGGTAAGACCGGGCTTGGTCAAACTGTGCTAGCGATATTTGCCGAATACTTTCCAGGTATTATTGTCTGCCAGAGGATCGTTATAACTGTCGCTGCGTTGCTTGCGTGGCTTATCGCGTGCATCGACCAGTTCAAAATGTGGCTCAACACTCAGCACAATCCCATTCACATAAAAACGGGTGCGCGTATATTCGCTCTGGCCATGCTGAAACACATAAGTGCGTAAATCCACAAATTCACGGTGTGCCACCAAAGCTGCAGTATCGTCACTATCAAGCCACTGCCGCATGGCTGCAATCTGCTCGGGTTCGAACTGGCCGCATTTTTCGATCAGGCTGGCGACCCCACGAAAAGTTTTGGATTCCTTGGCGCGGGTTTTATTAATGCGAATCCGGTCAACATGAAAATAAAACAGCGGCAAGTTTAAATGACTCGGCAGATGGATCGCATCCAAGATTTCATCTTCCATAAAAGGCTGAAACAGATCCTGTGCCCTTTCAATCAGCCCGAGCCACTGGCTATAGTATTCATCTACCTGTGACTGGCTGCCATAATAAATCGGCAAGCCTTCAACATTGGCTAGATTTGCTGGTGGCCAAATATTCTGGCGCAATAAGGCAATATCACTTTTTAGGCTTTGTACTGCAATCGCATCCTGCATGGCATTCACTTTTATATGCTTAGGCTATTTTTTAGATTAAGGCAAAGGTTTAGTTTCTGCAAGGCTTTGCCTATAATTAACGATTGAGATTTTAGTGTTAGGAACAAATTCATGGTTCAAAAGATTGAAGCAACCGATGTAACCGAAGAAGAAGCGTTAAATGCGGCATTCTTTGAACGTGCTGATGAATTTATTCAACAAGCCAACGAGTTTTGTCGCGTAGAAAAAGGCTCACAGGAAAAACCGAGCGATAAGCGCGGTCAAGTCAGTGCGGCGATGTTATTTGGTACTGCCCGTTTCAATACCTGGGTGGCAGCGAATAACTTTAAAGATGGGAATGAAATGCGCGATGCCAAAGATCAGGTCATGTCTTATATCTTGCAGCAATTTCAAATGATGCTGGAAGATAACTATGATGAATACTGTGAACAGTTCGAAAACTATTTACGTTTCCGTCACAATGAAGAGTTTCATGCCAACAAGCATAACCATGATCACAAGCATGATCATTGATTAAAATACGAAAAGCCCCGCGGGGCTTTTTTTATTTGCTGTCATTTATCATATTGACTTTAAAGTGATTTAAGCACTATATAAATTGAATAATAAATAAACGAAAACAAGGCATAGCATGCAGCAACTTCCCTTCCCGATCATTGACCCTCATATCCACCAATGGGATCCGTACAATACCCCACATGCGGCAGCGCTAGCGGTAAAGCTGTTCGGCAATCATCCCAAATTACTAGACAGAATGGTTCGACTGTTGAAACCCAGAGACGTCATTGAGACCATTGGCCTGACACAGCACCTGACTGCACCTTATCTGCCTGCAAATTACAAGAAAGATGCAGGACATTATGAAATAGAGCAGATTGTGCATGTTGAAGCCAGCTGGCATGACCATAAAGGTACGGGTGTGGTAAATGAAACCCGTTTTATCGCTGGGCTTCCTTTTGATCAGCACACTATCCAATTGGGTGGAATTGTCGCCACGGCGGATCCGCGGCAGAAAAATTTTAAACAGTTGATTCAATTGCATCGCGAAGCTTCTCCCAAGTTTCGGGGCATCCGTAAAATGGCTGCAGTACATCCAGATAAAGGGATTCATGCCTGGACCGATGAACCGCATCTCTATCGCAACACAGATTTCCTGAAGGGCTTTGAAGAACTGGCCAGGCAAGATCTAAGCTTTGATGCCTGGGTGTACTCTACCCAGATTGCGGATGTTACTGCGCTGGCCAAAGCCTTTCCAAACACCCCTATTGTGCTGGATCATCTGGGTACGCCCGCAGGTTTATTTGGCAAAGTGGGCAAAGCTACAGGCAAGACCGAACAAGATCGCACCCAGATATTTGCAGACTGGAAAGATCAGTTGGCAAAACTGGCCGAATGCAAAAATGTATCGACCAAAATGTCTGGTCTGTTTATGCCAGTCTTGGGACATGATTTTCACACGCAGAAACGGCTGGCAAGTAAACAGGAATTAGTGGAACGTGCCGCACCCGTGATCCAGCATACTTTAGACTGTTTTGGTTCTGGGCGCGTGATGTTTGCATCCAACTTTCCAATGGACAGTGTCAGTAGCTCACTCACCAACATTATTGATGCCTTTAGCGATATTGTGCAGGACTACAATGAAAATGCCTTAAAGTCGATTTTTTATGAAAATGCTAAACGTTTTTATCGACTTTGAGTAGATGAGGACATGCTAAGTTGGATAACAGATTCCAGTCTAAATACGCCTTCAGGCAAAGGACTATGTATTTTACTCACTATTATTTCAAGCTGGATAACGTCTTATTATTATCAAATGGTGATCCATCATTCTTTTGATCGAGATATTGCTTTCGTTTCAGCTTTGATTGGCTGTGGAATATTGATTTTTCTTCTTATTGTATCTGTTTGGAGTCTGCCCCTATCTATCCTTGTGGGCATAATCGGAGGGATTATTTTTAGCCATAGAGCAACCTAGAGCATAAAACTAAAATCAAAAATCCCCTCACTTGAGGGGATTTTTTATCAACACTACGATGTTTTAACTTGCTTACCGTACTGATCAGCCATCACTTCAACCAGCTGATCCGGCTTGATGTATTTTTTAATCATGGTATCAATATCGGCTTTGCTCAGTTGAGCAATCGCCTGATCACGTTTTTCCCGGTAAACCAGATTACGGTCTTTTTCCAGCTGTGGGATCAACATAGTGTGAATACGACGATCATCCTCGAGTGCAGTTAAACGCTGTTTCAAGATACTGGCTTTTGCCGCTTCCACTTCCTGTTCAGTCACGCCACGTGTCAGCAGTTCATTCAGTACCTTATGCACTGCCTGAGAAACCTGTGCGGATTTTCCAGCCGTATAATTGGCACTAATCATCATTGCACCCACATCTGCCCATTCATCGAGTTGCACATCTGCACTAAAACCATAGACTAGTGCATTTTTCTCGCGTAACTCTTGTGCCAGTCGTGACGACAGCTGTGAATCACCCAGAATATATCGAAATACCTGTAATGCAGGTGCATCGGCATGATCAGCACCGACCGGCATGCTCATAAATGCCTGATAACTCCCGAATTCACGCTGCTCAGACAAAGCATGAATTTTCTGGGCTGGGTAGCTTCGATATTCCGATTTTAGACGCTCATAAGGCTGTGCAGCTTTCCAGTCTGAAAAACTGTTTTTCAGTACATTTTGCATCGATTTCGGATTAAATTCGCCCGTAACCGCTATTTGCGCATGCTGGGTTTTTAAAAACTGCTGATACAGTGCCATAACCTGTTCGCGAGTCGCTTTCTGATACTGTTTTTTGGCCAATTCCGGCTCGAAATGAAAACGCAGATCGCCAGGCTGATAAATCTCGATCGTTCGAGCCATCGTCAAGCTCGACACGGTATCTGGTTCAGTATAAGGACGATCCAGACTGGATAAAGTCTGCCCCTTGATTAAATCAAACTGACTTTGCTCAAATGCCGGCGTTTTCAGCACATCAACCACATACTGGAAAAACTCCTCAAACTTTTCTTTTTTGGCGCTGATCTGCAAGGTCAGGCCATTGCCGGATGCACCGGCAGTTGCCGAACCACCTACTTCAATAATTTTATCGGCAATCTGCTGCAAGCTTTGAGTTTTCGATGAGCGCAACATTAAATAAGCGGTCAGATCCAGAATCTCGCCTTTATTCATCAGGCTTTGTGCAGTACCAAAATCCAGTGAAATTGTGGCATAAACCTTGTCATCGCGGGTAGTCGTCGGAAACAACGCGTATTTAATGCCATTTTTCAACTTGCCACGCTGAATCTGTTTGTCTTTACTGTACAAATACTGTTTGGATTCCTGGACATATTGCTTCACTTCAGCCTGATAAACACTGACATCTTTCAGTGGCTCTTCTGCTTCAGTCTGTTGATCCAGAGTTTTTGCCGGTGCTTCTGTTTGTGCTAGTTCCTGCGCTTTTTTCTGATCTTCCGGGGTAGGTAAAATATTGCCAGAAATACGGTATTCAGGTTTTAAAAAATTCTTATAGACCTGATTGACCTGATTCACATTCAGGTTTTGAATCGCGCTCAGATCTTTAAAATACTGGCTCCAGTCACCCGAATACGCCACTGCATAATCACTTAAACGTGAACCTAAAGCAGTCGCACTATTTTTAATATTGTCGGCCTGATTTCGGGTCAGATTTTTAGCCCGGTTTAATTCTGCTTCGGTAAATGGCTGGCTCTTTTCTACGCCTTGGATCAGCCCCTTTTCAATATCCTGTACCTGATGATTCGGAGCATAGATTGCTCCCATAAACACCAGATTAAAGTCTTTATCCAGCCAGGTACTGGATTGCACCGCTGTTGACTTCCCAGTTTCCACCATATTCTGATAGAGATATCCACTTGGCTGCAAAGTATAGAGCGTTGGCGAAACAGCCAAAGCCGTTTTAATGCTTTCTTCGGATTGATTCAAATAAAGATTAAACTTGGCCAGATCACTGCCTTTCTTTACTGTAAATTCACGCTGTTTGATTTGCTCTGGTTTAAGCGCTGGGACTTTCACTTGCGCTGGTACATTTCGGGATTGAATCGGACTGAAATGCGTATCCAGCTGTTTTAAGACTTCGGCCTTATCAAATTTGCCCGAAATGACCACAAAGGCATTATTCGGTGCATACCATTGACGGTAAAAATGGTTTAGTTCCTGCATATTGATTGATTGCAGCTCATTTAGGTCACCAATCGGCAAACGGCCTAAATACTGATTGCCATAAGCAGATTTAAACACCTGATCGATCAATACTGAAAATGGCTGATCCAGACGAATTTCACGCTCGCGTTTTACAATATCAATTTCAGTCGGTACATATTTTTCCTGAAGCACCAGCTTGTCCATGCGTTCGGCTTCGAGAAAAATGACTTCACTCAGCGCAGTTTTTTCAGGACGGATCACATTGGTATATTTGGTCGAGTAATAGTCGGTACTGGCATTAGTCATCAAGGTATATTGATCCAGTCGACGCTGGAATTCATCCCCTTTGACATTTTCTGTGCCTTTAAAGGCCAAATGTTCCAGCAGATGGGCCAGTCCGCCCTTGCCCTGAGGATCATTCAGGGAGCCGGTCAGATAGACCGTATTCATAAAAACTTTATTTTCTTTATCATTCGGTGCCAGGATAATGCGCAGTCCATTATCCAGTCGGTATTCTTCAACATTTTGTTCCGTTTTCACCAAAACAGGTTGTGCAAAACTCAGTGCACTACAGCCAGACAATACAATCGCCAGACTTAAATTTTTATAACGTAGCAACATTCTTCATCCAAATTATAAATATAAATTTTTATTCGCGCCCTTCTTAGAGAATGATTCTTTTTCTGAATAATCTATTCCAAGCCGGACCATCAAAATAACATGCCGCCTCACCTGACGACATGTAGTTCTATGTAATTAAAAAATTAAAGATAAATTTCAGCTTGCATATATAATTTTCCATAACCGGAAATTTCAATTCGATCCTGATCTTGCAAGGCACAATATAGCACCCCACCACGCGCTGATGCCTGATAGGCGACCAGTTCATTTTTACCCAGTTTTTCGGCCCACAGCGGTGCAATTCCGGTGTGAATTGAACCTGTTACCGGATCTTCATTGATTCCATTACTCGGTGCAAAATAACGTGAAATACAATCGTATTGGGTATCTTGTGAAGTGATTGCGACGTCTAAATAGGTATTCTGAGCAGTAATGGCTGTACGCTTGCCATTCAACTGTTTTAACAGTTCAAAATCAGGCATTTCATCCAGCACATCCTGTACCGATTCATATTCAACAATATAGCCCTGCGCGTTCAGATAAACCTGTTTAAACGGTTTGCTCAAGGCCTGTCTTAAAGCTTCAGGATATTCAGCAACTGGCTCTGCACGACGAACTGGAAAGTTCATTCTGATCTTGCCATCTGCATCCTGATTGACTACAAAAATGCCTAAGTCTTTTACATGAAAATGAATCGTTTTCCCCGTATCAAATTGATTGAATAGTACAAAGCTGCTGGCCAATGTCGCATGACCACAAAAATCCACTTCCTTGGTTGGCGTAAACCAGCGGATGGCATAATTATCGCTATCGATGACTTTAACAAAAGCCGTTTCGGACAGATTATTTTCCAAGGCGATATTTTGCATCAGACCATCTTCGAGCCATTCATCCAGCACAATCACGGCTGCAGGATTGCCTTTAAACAGTTCCGTGGTAAACGCATCGACCTGGTACATTTTCATTTTTTGAATTCCTGAATATAACGATCTCTAGTTTAAAAGCTTTTTTGCAAGAATGAACTTGAATATGTTAATGATCTCATTAATCTGGCCTAGTAAATAAATAGAGCAAATGGTGCTGCATGACAAACTCCCATATTCAAAGCGTTCCCTTAGAAAAAGCTTATCGTCTGATTACCCATGGCCCTACTGTACTGGTATCTGCTCAAGATCAGCAGGATACAGATGTTATGGCAGCAGCCTGGGCATGCGCACTGGAATTCAGCCCCGCCAAAGTGACTGTGGTTCTGGATAAAAGTACCAAAACCCGAAATATTATTGAAAATTCAGGTTATTTCGCGCTGCAAATTCCGACACTGAAACAACTGAATATGGTCTATCGTCTGGGTACGCAAAGCTTGCATGATGTGCCGGACAAACTGGCACAATCCGGAATAGAACTATTTCATTTTTCTGGTTCTGATATTCCTGTAGTACAAGGTTGTGCGGCCTGGATACTTTGCGAGCTGATTCCTGAGCCGCATAACCAGCAAATGCATGACCTGTTTATAGGCAAGGTGATTGCAGCATATGCCGATAATCGGGTCTTCCGCGACGGCCACTGGCATTATCATGAGGTGGATGAAGAATGGAAAAGTATTCATCATGTAGCCGGCGGGCATTTTTATACCATTGGCAATGCGGTGAGCATTGATGATCCAGCATCATAAATTTTTCAAATTTGGGATAAATGAAAATAATCGAGGATAATCAGATGATATCGACAAGCCCCAGAGCATCCGAAATTATGCTACTTTATCTTTAATCTTCATTTGGTCTGATGCGCTATGATGCCTTTTAAAATTCACTGTATTGATGTCCAGAATTCACTGCAAAATTATATCTGGTTGCTTGAACATACCGTGTCACATCAGGTGGCCGTGATTGACCCAACTGAAGCAGAATTGGTGCAAAACTATTGTGCCGAACACGGTTTAACTGTAAGTCAAATCTGGCTGACGCACTGGCATAAAGACCATATTGGTGGTGTGCCGGGGTTAATCCAAGGAAAAAATCTGCCTGTGTATGGCCCACGGGCAGAACTGAGCAAAATTCCGTTTATCACCCATCCGCTTGAGCATGAAGAACAGTTTAATTTTCATGGGATAGATATCCAGGTAATTGCTGTGCCGGGACATACATTAGGCCATATTGTTTATTTTATTGATGCAATTGATGTGCTGTTCTGCGGCGATACTTTATTTGCCATGGGCTGTGGCCGGGTTTTTGAGGGTACTTATTCACAGATGTATCATTCACTGTCACGTCTGGCTGCCTTGCCGCCGCGCACGCAGGTGTATTGCACTCATGAATACACCTTGTCGAATGCACAGTTTGCCAAACACGTCGAACCAGATAATCCTGAAATTCTGGAACGTTTCGAACATATTGAGCGTTTACGTATGCTAGGCCAGTGCACGCTACCAAGTAGTATTGAAGATGAATTGCAAACCAATCCTTTTCTGCGCGCAGAAAGCGTGGAAGAATTCCAGCGTTTAAGAACCCTGAAAGATCAGTTTTAAACCGGATTCAAAGCTGAAGATCAATGCTTCAGCCGACTTACTTATTTGTCATTTGCGATGCATAGAATGTTATTGAAAGGCACGTACAAATTTTGCACAAATTGGAATAAGTTGAATCTCCATCTAAAAAATGTCTTTCTGTGCCATTTTTGCTTTCTTATAATTAATCAAGTCCTCTATTTTTTTAGAAACCAATTTCAGTTCCAACACATGAAATAATGACTTATAAATAACAGGATGATATTGATTTAAATTAGAGAAATTCGTGGAACATTGCTTAAATAATCAGCATGGAACCTAACAAGTGAATAAAAAAGCCCAATTTACTTGAATTGGGCTTTTAAAAAACTATAAAGATATGATTTATATATAATAAAAAATAGAATTTCGGATAACGTGTATTATGTTAATTCTAGAAAATCGTAATAGGATAATAAAAATCTATATTGTTTTAAGAAAACTCTCTTATGATTAAATCTCTATAGTTCTTTTAATATTTGCTATGTATCAAAGAATCAAGCAATGGGCTAAATCAATTAAAAAAGACATCTTGGTTGTTTGGCTTATTGCAAAAGACAAGCGAACGCCCAATTCTGTAAAGTTTTTAGCTTTAATTATTGCTGCTTATGCCTTCTCACCAATTGATTTAATTCCAGATTTTATTCCCGTACTTGGGTATTTAGACGATATTATTGTTGTACCTTTAGGTATTTTATTAGTTATCAAGCTTACCCCACAAAACATTATAGATGATTGTAGAATTCTTGCAGAAACCTTAGTTGAAAGGCCTATAAACCGTTGGGGAGCAGGAATTATTATCCTGATATGGCTTGTAATATTGGGATATTTAACCATGTACTTCATGAACGATTCACGGCAGAGTAAAACTTGAAGTGC
>SPVA01000042.1 GCA_013530545.1 Acinetobacter lwoffii | reverse complement strand
GCGAACTTGTTTGGATCTACCGCTGCCAGTTCAGGGATATAGTCAGCCAAAGCGCCCTGATCATTATCATGACAGACCGTTAATACATGCTGGAGATAATCGGGCACCGGGGTTTTCATTCAGATAGATCCTTTATATTTTCATCCTGTTTACACCTTAAATTTTCAGGATAAAACTACAAGTCCAAATTGGTAGCATTTTATAAATACGTCCATTGATTTGGACTAAAACAAATGCCTTTTCAGCTCAATGATCATCAGGAGTAAGGGGCATTTTGATATTATTTTTTTGAGTTTTTATAAAATATCGAGCGGTTCAACAGGTCATTTCGATTAGTTTGATTATCCATTTTATTTATATTTTTCATCGCAATAAATGATATTATTCACCCACCTGCTCACATTATAATCTAACACGCTGATCCCGGATTTGAATTTTTACAGTCTACTCGTGCCCAGCATCATGTCGAGCCTGGGGATCATCACGCTGAGTATTTCCTATTATAAAGGCTTACCTAATTATTTAAGATCTTATGCTTATGCACTGATTCTGATTGGCGTGACGATATTACTCAATACCGTTTTATCTGCATCAGTTTTAGTTGAAATATCTAGTTTCATTGCTGCTCTTTACTTCTTGTCCTGTACCTTTCACAGCAAAGCCATTTATGAGCGTTTAAAAATCGACTATGCATGGCCAAACTATATTTACCTGATTGCCTTGGGTGCGTTTGGTATTTACTACTTTACCCAAGTGACTGCTGACCAGACTGCCCGTTTGCTGATTATTGGTAGCATTACTGCGGCAATTTATTTGCACCGCCCAATTGCCTTTATTCGGACGAGCACAGGCTTACGTATCGACAGTTACCTGAAAATTTTTACCCTCGCGACCGTGTTCATCATTATGGGTCGTGCCTTGCTATTCTCTGTTTTACTTAAGGATCAGGGATTTGTCGCCCATTACGAACCAGCGTGGGCATTTACACAGCTGCTCCTGCTGCTGATTGATTTGATCTTTTTAGGTTTATTCATTGGCTGTGCAATTTTGGATCTGGTGCGAAAGTTGCAACGGGAGCGCCATCACGACCCACTAACCGGATTATTAAACCGCCGTGGATTTGAAGCCTATATTCAAAAAATAGATCCTAATCCTGCCTTACAGCATGCAGTTTTGATGGCAGATTTAGATCATTTCAAAGCAGTTAATGATCGTTATGGACATCAGGTCGGTGATCTGATTTTACAACATATCAGTCAGATATTTAAAGCCAATATTCGCAGTAAAGACCAGGTGTCACGGATTGGCGGTGAAGAGTTTCTGCTCGTCTTGCATGACATTCAAAAAGATGCCGCCTTTAAAATTGCTGAACGGATCCGGTTACAGCTTAAAGAAACTCCATTACATCATGAACAGCAGCATATTTACCTGACTATCAGTATCGGAGTCAGCTTCTTCAATCATCCTAATCAGATTAAAGAAGCCACTTTAGCGGCCGATCATGCCATATATCAGGCCAAACAGATGGGCCGTAATCAGGTTCAATTCGCTCAAGAGAAAATTGCCTGAATTTGATAAAACTTTAAATCTCTTATTTCACCTTGGTCTTGCGAATCATTTTGTACAGCACCTTGGGGGAAATACGTGAAACTAGCACACCAAGTTTTTCTTTCTTTCCGCCAATCACGATATATTCTTCGCCGCACTGCAAGGCTTGTACGCTTTGACGGGCAAAATCTTCTGCCGACAGACCATTTTCAATCGCTTCATCCTGCTTGGCTTGTGGCTTGCCTTCCCCATTTAAAGCATTAAACGACACATTGGTTTGAACAAAGCCCGGGAATATCACTGAGACCTGAACGCCCTGATCAGCAACTTCAGCACGTAAACTATTGGCCCACATATGAATCGCTGCTTTGGCTGCTGAATAGGAGGCGCGATACTGGGTGCCAAGCAAACCTGCCACACTGGAAATAAACACGATACGACCTGATTTTTGTGCCAGAAAGGTCGGCAATACCATTTTGGTAAGAAATACCTGCGAGAAATAATCGACTTCCATAATAGCGCGTTCAGTCTGCATGGTGGTGTGCTGAATCAGGGCACGTTGACTGAGTCCTGCATTATTAATCAGCCAGTCAATCCGGCCTTTTTGTTGCAAAACCTGTTCATAGGCATGACGAACCTGGCTTTCATCCGTGATATCGGCAATGACTGAAATATGCTGATCTGGATTAGTGAGACTTTGGCGAACATTTTCCAGTTCTTCACAGCACATTGCTGGGCAATCGCCTTGCCAATCCCTGAAGATGCGCCGGTAATCCAGACCACTTTTCCATTTAAGTCTTCAACTTTCGCCATGAAATCCTCTTTCCCTTGTTTTAATGAATATGGTGCTGCATTTCATCTTCCAGAAATGCCAGCAAATGCTCAAAATAATAACTCATCGTATCGGCATCATAGATGCTACCGAGCTTGTCAAAACGTTTATAGCCTAACTGGGTGGTTAAATGAATCACCCCATTCAAGGTTTTATCGACCACCACATTAAATTTCAACATTTTTTTCGGTTCACGGATCAGATGTGTCACCCCTTGATCGACCACCTGAGTAAAGGCTTTTAAAGCGGGTGATACATATTGATGATTACCATTTTTCATCTGGTCAATACAGCCGAGCAACTCCATCACCAGCAATTTTTCCACCGGATATCGAACAAAAGCATCACCTTGATGCTCATAGGTCATGCGATGCAAATAGTTCACCCTAGGCATCAGACGCTCATTGCCAAACAACGAAACCGACCACGGCATATATTTACGGGTGTTATGCATAATCTGCTGAATCACTTTTTCGGACTCGCTGTCCGGTGAATTGGCCAACTGCACCACCTGACCAAAAATCTGGTCAATAATTTCACAGGCCATATCGGCCAGATTTTCACCTAAGGGTCTGGCAAGACTGTCTCGCTCGCCGGCATTTAATCTGGAATGAAGGTCTTTAAAGCGCTGATGGGTTTCGGGTTGAAGCTTCAGGGAAATGTTATAGCTCATCTTATTATCCTTTTTGATATGCTGCGATGAGTCGCGTTTTTTTATCAATCTATCATACGATGAGTTGCTATACATGCCAATTGGCTAAAGTTTGCATTTGGTTAAGCTGCCGCATGCACTATTTTTTTTGCTACAATAGATCCAATTTTTCATTCACTTTTGATCTGTTTAGACTATGACTGACTCAGCGCAAAATATCGCGACAACCTACGATCCGAACGAGATCGAGAAAAAATGGTACCAAACTTGGGAAGAGCGTGGTTACTTTAAGCCGTCTGAAAAAGGCGAATCTTTCTGTATCATGATTCCGCCACCAAACGTCACTGGTAGCCTGCACATGGGTCATGGTTTCAACAATGCCATCATGGATGCCTTGACGCGTTTCAACCGTATGTCTGGTAAAAATACGCTTTGGCAACCGGGTACTGACCACGCAGGTATTGCAACGCAAATGGTGGTTGAGCGTCAGCTGGGTGCACAAGGGATTAGCCGTCATGACCTGGGTCGTGAAAAGTTCATCGAAAAAGTCTGGGAATGGAAAGAACAGTCTGGCGGTAACATTACCCGTCAAATCCGTCGCTTAGGTTCTTCGGTTGACTGGTCACGTGAACGCTTCACGTAAAACTTCACGAAGAAGGCCTGATCTACCGCGGCAAACGTCTGGTGAACTGGGATCCAAAACTGCAAACTGCCCTTTCTGACCTGGAAGTTGAGTCTGATAAAGAAGAAGCAGGTTCATTGTGGCACTTCAAATATTTCTTTGAAGATAAGTCACTCCGCACCCACGATGGTAAAGATCACATCGTGGTTGCAACGACGCGTCCTGAAACATTATTGGGTGATACTGCGGTTGCGGTTGCACTGGATGATGAACGTTATGCTGATCTAGTAGGTAAAAATATAATCTTACCAATCACAGGTCGTGCAGTTCCAATCGTAAAAGACGAATATGTAGACAAAGAATTCGGTACAGGCTGTGTAAAAATCACCCCTGCACACGACTTCAATGACTATGAAGTGGGTAAACGTTGCGAATTGCCAATCATCAACATTTTCAACAAAAATGCTGAAGTGTTGGCTGAGTTTGAATACATCGCGAAAGCGGGCGAGCAAATTTCTAAAACCATTCCTGCGCCTGCAGATTACATTGGTTTAGAACGTTTTGAGGCACGTAAGAAGATCGTTGAACAGGCTGAAGCTGAAGGCTGGTTAGACCAGATTCAACCTTATACATTAAAACCACCTCGCGGTGACCGTTCAGGCGTGATCGTTGAGCCATTACTGACTGACCAATGGTATGTAAAAATTGCGCCACTTGCGAAACCTGCGATTGAAGCAGTTCAAGACGGCCGTATCAAGTTCGTTCCTGAGCAGTACAGCAACATGTACATGGCTTGGATGAACAATATCCAAGACTGGTGTATCTCACGTCAATTGTGGTGGGGTCACCGCATTCCGGCCTGGTACGATGCCCAAGGCAACGTTTATGTAGGTCGTAACGAGGAAGAAGTTCGTGCGAAAAACAATATTCCTGCCGATGTTGAGTTGAACCAGGATGAAGATGTACTGGACACATGGTTCTCTTCAGGTCTTTGGACATTCTCAACTTTAGGTTGGACTGGCGACGAAGCAAAAGACAAAGCCAACTACTTCTTAAATACATTCCATCCAACAGATGTACTGGTGACAGGTTTTGACATCATCTTCTTCTGGGTTGCCCGCATGATCATGCTGACCATGCACTTCATGAAGAATGAAGATGGTACGCCACAAGTGCCATTTAAAACTGTGTACGTTCACGGTTTGGTACGTGATGGCGAAGGTCAGAAGATGTCTAAATCTAAAGGTAACGTGCTTGACCCATTAGACTTGATTGACGGTGTGGATTTAGAAACTTTGGTACAAAAACGTACTACAGGTTTGATGAACCCGAAACAGGCAGCGAAGATTGAAAAATCGACCCGTAAAGAATTCCCTGAAGGGATTCAGTCTTACGGTACTGACGCAGTTCGTTTCACATTCTGTGCACTTGCCAATACTGGTCGTGACATCAAGTTCGACATGAAGCGTGTTGAAGGTTACCGTAACTTTGCCAATAAAATCTGGAACGCAACGCGTTTCGTGATGATGAATATTGAAGGTCAAACGGTTGGTCAAACAGCGCGTCCTGATCTTTGGGAATTGCCTGAACAATGGATCGTAAGCCGTCTGCAAAAAGCGACTGCTGCGGTACAAACTGCATTTGCAACCTACCGTTTAGACTTGGCTGCGCAAGCGATTTACGAGTTCATCTGGAATGAATACTGTGACTGGTATGTAGAACTGACCAAACCTGTATTGAACGATGAAAACGTTTCTGAAGAGCGTAAAGCTGAAGTTCGTCGTGTATTGCTCGCGGTCATGGAAGCGTCTTTACGTCTTGCTCATCCGTTAATGCCGTATTTGACAGAAGAAATTTGGCAAACGCTTGCGCCTAAATTGGGTATCTCTGGCGAAACCATCATGCTTGCACAGTACCCAACTGCTGACGAAGCATTGATGAATGACCAAGCTGAAGCAGATATGCAATGGCTGCAAGGTTTGATTGGTGCGGTACGTAACATCCGTGGTGAGATGGGTCTAGGCAATGCGCGTTTATTGCCTGTACTTTTACAGAACACCACTGAAGCTGAAACTGCCCAAATTTCTCGTATTGAGCCGTTGTTTAAAGCATTGGCAAAAGTTGAAAGCATCACCTTCTTGGCGGATGGCGAACAACCACCATTGTCTTCTTCTTCTGTAGTCGGTCACGTATCTGTGTTCGTTCCAATGAAGGGTTTAATTGACCCTAAAGCGGAATTGGGTCGTCTACAAAAAGACTTAGACAAGGTCCAAAAACAGCATGACCAAATTGCAACTAAACTTGCTAATGAAGGTTTTGTGGCGAAAGCGCCTGCTGCTGTGGTTGAAGGCGAAAAAGCAAAACTTGCTGAGTTTGCGGATCAGTTAGCGACGATTAAAGCGAATATGGAGCAAATTGCAGCGCTTTAATGCTGTAGTTTGATTCAAAAAGATCCCCTCTTAGTGAGGGGATTTTTTTTAAAATCATAATGATATTTGATAGAATTATTTGATTAAAACTTTATAAATACCCCAACATGACAAATATAGATAAATACGCATTTTCTGCTGATAGACCAATTAGAAATTTAGAACAAGACTTATTAGGTCGAGCTGATTTTGCAAAAAACTTAAGTGATGCTATTTCTCAATGGAAAGGTGATGAAAGTCTAGTTATTGCGTTGCATGGAGATTGGGGCTCAGGAAAATCATCAATTAAAAATATGGCATTGTCTTATTCAAAAAAAGCAAGATAACTCACCCACAATTATAGAGTTTTCACCTTGGGAATGGTCAGCTCAGGATAAGATTGTTCAAGCTTTTTTTGATGAAATATCAAAATCTATTGGAAGGAAAGACTCATCTAAAGAAGATCAAAATTTGGCAAATATATTTGCTAAGTATGGTAATCACCTTTCTACAGCTCACACGATTTTTAAAAGTGCTAATCTTTTCGTTCCTTTATTAACTACTGCAATTTTAGGTACAGGACTAGTAAGTAGCTATTTTACTGATAATACACAATTAGTGTTACTCATTACGACCTTAACATCACTCATTCCTATCCTTATGTCAGTTACTGAGAAAGGAAGTGACATACTAGGTAAAATGTCAGAAAATTCTAGTCAAAAGGCTAAACTGAATGAAAAAACCTTAGCAGAAATTCGTGAGGAATTAATTACCGCTTTGAAGAGTAGGACAACTCCTCTTTTGATCGTTATGGATGATATTGATCGCTTAACAACTGTAGAGTTGCGAATGATCTTTCAATTAATTAAAGCAAATACTGATTTTCCTAATGTAATATTTTTACTTTTATTTCAGAAAGATATAGTTGAAAAAAAGCTCACTGATACTACGCAATCTGGCGAGAACTATCTAGAAAAAATTATTCAAATACCTTTTACAATTCCACAAATTCAATTAAAACAAGTCCATGAAGTTCTAGTTAATCTACTAGAAGATGTGATAAATAGTCATACTGATGCAGACAAAAAATTTGATCAAAAAAGATGGGTGGAAATTTATCATAACGGTTTAAAAAACTATTTCAATAATTTAAGAAATGTCTATAGATTCAACTCGACTCTATGCTTTAACTTCAATCTTTTTAAAAATAATGATATTTTCGAAGCAGATCCAATAGATTTGATAGCCATTGAATGCTTAAGAGTGTTTGAGCCGAATGTTTATAGCAAACTCTCCAACTCTAAAGAAGCTTTTACCACTTTACGTTCTGTCTCAAGTAACAATCAAACAGTGAATAGCCACCGATTTTGTAGACACCTTTTAGTTAGATAAAATGGCTAATTAACGAGGTGCTTATGAGCAGTAAACGATACCCTGAAGAATTCAAAATTGAAGCAGTAAAGCAAGTTA
>SPVA01000097.1 GCA_013530545.1 Acinetobacter lwoffii | reverse complement strand
AACATAAAGAAGAACAATGATGAATCTACAAACTCCAAAAAAATTTAAGCTTTTGATTGATCAAGCACATGAAGTTGCCCTCAATGTTTTGCGTCCGATTTCACGTAAATATGACAAGGCTGAACATGCTTATCCGATAGAACTAGACATGCTCGCTTCTGTCGTGGATGGCATGAACCAAGGCAGTGAAGGCATGAATGCAGGTGCAGCAGTCAATAAACGTGGCGATGCAGACAGCAGCAATAAAAATGGCATCAATATGTCTACCGCCCTGAGTATTATTGAAATGTGTTATGGCGATACTGGCTTATTACTCTCGATGCCACGCCAAGGATTAGGAAATTCAGCCATTGCAGCTGTTGCCAATGATGAGCAATTGCACCGTTTTCATGGAACTTGGGCAGCCATGGCGATTACCGAGCCAGGTTGTGGTTCAGATTCCGCTGCGATTCGTACCACTGCGACCAAAGACGGTGATGACTATATTCTGAATGGCGAGAAAATTTTTGTAACATCCGGAGAGCGTGCTGATGCAGTAGTCGTTTGGGCAACTTTGGATAAAAAACTGGGACGATCAGCCATTAAATCATTTGTGGTGACCAAAGGTACTCCAGGAATGAAGGTTGAACGACTGGAACATAAATTAGGGATTAAATCATCCGATACTGCCACGATTAGCTTTATCAACTGTCGAGTACCTGCAGCAAACTTGCTCGGTCATGCAGAAATCGATGTTGCTAAAGGCTTTGCTGGCGTGATGGAAACCTTTGATAATACTCGCCCGCTGGTTGCAGCCATGGCGATTGGTTGTGCGAAAGCCTCGCTGGAACGCATCAAGGAGATTTTTAAGGATCAACTGGACTCCACTTATGCCACACCGTATTTACAAAGCTCTAATATCGCAGCACAAATCTATCGTATGGAAGCTGAATGGGAAGCAGCACGCTTGCTGATGCTGAAAGCTGCCTGGATGGCCGATAATCGCAAACCAAATTCACGTGAAGCATCTATTGCCAAAGCCAAGGCCGGTCGGATCGGTAATGAAATTACCTTAAAATGTGTCGAACTGGCAGCAGCCATTGGTTATAACGAAACTGAACTTTTGGAAAAATGGGCGCGTGATTCTAAGATTTTGGATATCTTTGAAGGCACCCAGCAAATTCAGCAACTGATTATTGCCCGTCGGGAATTAGGAAAATCATCGAGCGAATTAAAATAATGATTGCTCATTAAATAGCGAATTAAACTTATCTAAATTGAATAAACGATGGATTTTTTAAAGATTTAAGGTTATAAAAATTCATCGTTTTTTCAAAATAAAATCAGTGCAATATGTACTCTATTCGTCCCATTCAGCCTGAAGATAATGCTCAAATTGCAAGCATTATTCGTCGTGTTTCCCAAGAATTTGGGCTGGCAGCAGAATCTGGTTTCGCGGTAGGCGATTCTATCCTAGATGAGCTATATCAAGTTTATCAACAACCGAAATCAGCTTACTGGATTGTTGTGAATCAACAAAATAAAATTTACGGTGGTGGTGGAATTGCGCCCTTAAAAGGTGATGCAAATATTTTAGAAATTCAGAAAATGTATTTTTTACCTGAGATCCGTCAGCAAGGTTTTGCCAAGAAAATTTTAGAATTATCCTTTGAATTTGCACAGGCTCATCAGATTAAGTCAGTCTATCTAGAAACAACTAAAGTGCTTTGGCAAGCGGTGAAACTCTATGAAAAATTAGGTTTTCAGCATCTTGATCATCCTGAAGGCAATACCAGACATAGTGATGCCTGTGAAATCTGGATGCTAAAAACCCTTTCAACTTAGAGGTTTTTTACTAGGGTCTGTCATCAATTAGATTGATAAAATCTGATGAATCCTTATTATCATTTTCATGACGAAACGCTATGCATTACGAGATGATCAATGGGAGCAGATTAAAGATCTGCTACCTGGACGCAAAGGCACGGTTGGAGTAACTGCCAAGGACAACCGATTATTTGTTGAAGCAGTATTGTACCGGTATCGTTCAGGTATCCCATGGAGAGACTTGCCAGAACGCTTTGGTGATTTTAGAGTCGTGCACACCCGCTTTAGCCGTTGGGCTAAAACTGGCGTGTGGCAGAGAGTTTTTGAGGTGCTATCACATGATAGTGACAATGAATATGCCATGCTAGACTCAACCATTGTACGTGCTCATCAACACAGTGCTGGAAAAAAAAGATCAGGCGATCGGACGTAGTAAAGGTGGCTTAAGCACCAAAATCCATGCCCGTACTGATGCTTTAGGCAACCCTACAGGATTCTATCTCACTGCTGGACAGGCTCATGACTTAAATGGTGCTGATGTGCTACTGGACTTATCCATAAGCCAGACTTGGCTTATGGATAAAGCTTACAATTCTCAGGATCGGGTGATCAATCCGATTCATAAAAACAATGGCCAAGTTGTGATGCCATCCAAAAGTAACGTGACTGATCAGCGTGATTATGACCATCATCTTTATAAGGCAAGACATTTAATCGAGAACTTCTTTGCCAAACTCAAGCAATATCGAGGTATTGCCACACGCTATGACAAATTGACTCAAAACTTCCTGTCAGCAATCTATCTTGCTTCAACTATAATTTGGCTTAATTGATGACACGCCCTAGATAGATAAAATTTGTATAGTAATAAAGTGCTTTCATCAGCAGCAAGCTTGACTCTTGCATATAGGCTGCCTAACATCGAAATACGTTTATTCAGGCATGGAATCCACAGTTTGTTTTTTTCTTATTTATTCAATCCAATTAAATCTAAACGTTCACTATTTCATTCTCATTCTTTTAAATTTTCTTCTATTTTATTGAGCACTTTTCTTTTTGCGGGTTGCTCATCCTTGGGCGGAGGCTCGATAGAAAAACGCGCAGCTAAGCTGTCTAAAGGCATTCAAACTGCTTATTCCACCCCATCCAGTACAGCTAATCGTGTTTCACCTTTAATTGTTCAACATGCACAAAATCAGGGTGTAGATCCGCTCCTAGTGGCGGCTGTGATTCGTCAGGAATCTACTTATCGTAGCCAAGCAACTTCGCCAGCAGGTGCAATAGGCTTGATGCAAGTGATTCCGAGATACTGGCAACAAACTTGCCCAGGTGATTTATACAATGAAAGCAGTAATATCCAATGTGGGATTTATATTCTTTCTAAATATAATCAATCATCCGGTGACTGGCAGAAAGCGCTTGCCTATTATAATGTAGGTCCATCGGGTTATGAAAATAATCGTAAAATGCGTAAACAAGGTAAACGTTATGCCAAACAAGTAAAACAGCATAAAAAAATGCTAAAAGACTCTCTCTAATAACTGAATAAAGAGAATCAATTTAATCATACTTAGGCTATTTTATTTAAGCTTCTGATAAATGGTAATTATTAGATAGTGCTTGTTTAAATTGCTGTTATGAAAGCTTATTTGGGAAGTATTAATTACAGTTATAATGCGCGTGTTTGGCTAAAATGGTCTGCAATAAAAAACCAGCAATTCGCTGGTTTTTTTATTGCCTAGAATTTATAAGAGCAGCTTATAAATTCTTTTATTTTAGAGTAGGCCTTACAGATCTCAATAGGTCAAACAAATTGACAGGAATCATCTGCTTCAGAAGAATCTGATCAGCTTTGAGATATAAATACGTTTAAGCACTCAGATCAGTTTGAGAAGCTCTAGTAGCTTCAATATTGTTTATCTAAAACCCCACGCATAAAAAAATCCCCCTCTACCATTTGGCGGAGGGGGATTTCGAATAATGAGCTGGCGATGACTTACTCTCACATGGGTAACCCCACACTACCATCAGCGCTAAGAGGTTTCACTTCTGAGTTCGGGAAGGGATCAGGTGGTT
>SPVA01000091.1 GCA_013530545.1 Acinetobacter lwoffii | reverse complement strand
GACAAATATTTCTCAAATAAACTTCGAGTAATTTCTACCATCAATCAATGAAAATAATTTCGATCGATCAACCAGTAAAAATCCACACAAGTTGTTCTTCATAATCTCTTAATGATCTTTCTAACACCTCGTCAGTGCTAGAAGCTGGACTTCGATAAACTTAACAACTCCGCCATTCTGCTTCGTTCGTTTCCGTCTATCTCGTCGGTATGGGTGCATTCTAGAGGATTTCAGAATCATTGCAACCCCCAATTCACTATATTTTTCACGTATGTCTTTTTTTTCTACAAAAATTACTAAAAAATCGCTTTTTTATCTAATTTTTAAGCGTTTTTATGCAATAAACCCACTAAACACTTCATTTTATTTTTATAACTGAAAATTCATTTAGACCTAAAAACTATCACAATAATATTTAAAACAGTATTTTTAGCCTTTTGATATTGAAATCTTGTCTTTTATTTAAATTAGCTCGTCAAAAGAAAACCAAAATTCCCCTACCTTGCCCAACAAACCGATCTAAATCCTAGACTCCTCAATTGATGAGTTATTTTTGACGTAAAAAGCTTTTATAAAAGCCTATTCTTAGGCTGCTATATAAAAAAAGTATTCATTTTTAGTTTTCGAATCCCAAAACCATGCTTAGATCACTTATATATAGAAGATAAAGTCTGTTATTTTGCATTAAGCGACTTTTTCCTGTTGTTGCTGTCTAAGCCAGTACTGCATAACTTCTACAATCATGTCTTTCTTGCCCTGATAATCCTCGGCAATAAAGAATAATTTCGCGCGTCGCGGTAACTGCTCTTCAATCAGGGAAAATAAAAAGTAATGCGCGGCCAGATCAAGCTGCATAAATAAAGTATAGACAGATCCATAGAGTTGCTGTTTTTGTTCGACCGGCTGGTATTCAAATAAGAACCGTAATATGCAATCGATCTGTTCATCAAAAATATCTTCTGTTGGAAAGCGATACATTCAATCACCTCTGCTTTAATTTTTTATGTTTTGCACTTTTCTTTTGGAGTCAATTGAAATGAACTCACCCTTAGAGGTCATTCACCTAAGTTCGATTTGCTGATTAATTTTAAGTTTAGTTGTTCAACAAGAAGAGTAGGCATGCAGATTTATATTTTGATTACGCAATCAGAATAAATAAAAAAGGAAGAGATCTCTCCCAAAATCTCCTCCTTAGAATTGAATCTTTACCCGATCCATTATGTCATTATTATAGTTATTCGCTTTAAAGCTTTTAAAAAGAGCCTCTTGGAAAAGAGACTTCTCAGTTGTGGAGTACTATTATTTTTACTACCCTCTAGATGCTCTAAACGAATTCTCTAGATGAATAAATCCTATACATAATAAAGATGAAAAGCAAGTGATTTGGGAAAAATTAACTCTTGTTTTCATAGGGTTTTTTTGACTTTACTTATTTGATTTTTAAATATAGAACATCAACAAAAAAAGCAGACCGAAGCCTGCTTTTATTTCAATAACTTATCCGTTTTTTAGTCAATAAAAGTGACTTTAGCGATTGCTTTTTTACTGGCCTGAACAATCAAAGTTACGTTCTCTTTCACAGAATAGGTCGTATCTACAGTCTGCCAATCCACTTTCACTGCACCACGGCCTAATGCATCCTTAGCCTGGGCTGCATTTTTGGTTAAGCCGGCTTCACGTAAAATCGAGGTAATAAAGATTTCCCCACCAAACTCGCCACGTGAAATAGTTACTTCTGGCGTACCTTCGGGTAATTCACCTTCAGTAATGATATTGCCCGCGCCTTTATGCGCATTGGCAGCCGCCTCTGCACCATGGAAACGCTCAACCAGCTCCAGTGCAAGAATCTTTTTGACTTCTTGCGGGTTACGGCCTTCTGCCACTTCTTTTAATAGTTGCTGAATTTCTTCAATGGTTTTGAAGCTCAGCAGATCAAAATAACGCTCAATCAATGCATCCGGCATTGAGAGCACTTTCTGGTACATCGCGCCCGGTGCATCAAATACACCAATATAGTTACCTAAAGATTTAGACATCTTGTTGACGCCATCTAAACCTTCAAGGATTGGCACTGTGATACAGACTTGAGCTTCTTGGTTATAGCGACCTTGTAAGGTACGACCCATCAACAAGTTAAAGGTTTGGTCTGTACCACCCAATTCAACATCTGCTTCCAACGCAACAGAGTCATAGCCTTGTACCAATGGGTACAAAAATTCATGAATCGCGATCGGTTGTTGATTGTTATAACGCTTGGTGAAGTCATCACGCTCAAGCATACGTGCAACCGTTTGCTGTGATGCCAATTGAATTAAATCAGCCGCAGTTTTTTGTGCAAACCACTCCGAGTTAAACACCACTTTGGTTTTGTTTGGATCAAGAATTTTAAATACTTGTTCTTGATATGTTTTAGCGTTCTCTAAAACCTGTTCACGTGACAATGGCGGACGTGTAGCACTTTTTCCGGTTGGGTCACCGATCATCGCAGTATAGTCACCAATTAGGAACAACACTTCATGACCCAAGTCTTGGAATACTTTTAACTTATTAATAAGAACTGTGTGGCCCAAGTGCAAATCAGGTGCAGTCGGGTCAAAACCCGCTTTAATTTTTAATGGACGATTCAATTTTAATTTCTTGAGAAGGTCTTCTTCAGAAATAATTTCGTGGGTGCCTCGTTGAATGAGGGCAAGTTGTTCTTCAGCCGGCAGGAAATTTGACATCACAAAATCCAATACATCAGTTACTCAATTTGTGCGATATACTAACACTTTTTCAGCATATTGCAGGCTTAAGAATAACCATGACAGCGATCTATATTGGGGTAATGACCGGCACGAGCATGGATGGTGTCGATATTGTTGCTGCTTCTTTTGATCCACTCCAGCTTCATGCCACACTCACTTTGGCATTTGATCCTGACCTTCGGGATGAGCTGATGGCACTGACTTTGCCGGATGACAATGAAATTGACCGCATGGGCAAGGCTGATGTTGCACTGGCACAAATGATTGGTCATGGTATTAATGCGCTGATTGAAAAAAACAACCTAGACAAATCCAGAATTAAGGCGATTGGCTCGCATGGCCAGACTATCCGGCATCGTCCTGAACATGGTTTCACCCTGCAAATTGGTGATCCGAACATCATTACTGAAATTACCCAGATTCCGGTGATTTCAGATTTTCGTCGTCGTGATCTGGCGGCAGGTGGTCAGGGAGCGCCTTTAGTTCCGGCATTTCATCAGGATATTTTCCAGCATGACAGCATTCACCGGGTCATTTTAAATCTGGGTGGTATTGCCAATGTCAGCCTGCTGCCTGCCGGCAAGCCTGAAGAGGTGTATGGTTTTGATACCGGACCGGCTAATATCTTGATGGATGCTTGGTGTTCCCGTTATACCGGCCAGCCTTTTGATGAAAATGGTAACTGGGCAGCCTATGGCACCCCGATTCGCAGTTTGCTTGATCGCTTGCAGTCACACGAATTCTTCTCCAAAGAACCTCCGAAAAGTACTGGTCGTGAAGATTTCAACCTGGAATGGCTGGATGAACAGATTGCTGACTGGCGCAATGACCTGCAATACGATGAACTGGAAGATACTCCGGAAAATGTACAGGCGACTTTATTAAAGCTCACCACCCGAGCCATTAAAAAAGCAATTTACCGCTCTGGCATGGATACCGGACAGGTTTTTGTTTGCGGGGGCGGTGCCTATAACTCACATTTACTCGAGCAACTGCGCTGGCGCCTACGCAAGCATGAATGGAGCGTACAAACTACGGCCGATCTTGGTTTAAGCCCGACTTGGGTTGAAGCCACGGCCTTTGCCTGGCTGGCCATGCGTTTTATGAATCAGCTGAATGGTAACCTGCCAGCAGTCACTGGTGCTGCTGGATATCGCATCCTCGGTACCATTACTGCTGTTTAAATTCAGCTAATTACTATTAGCTTGCATGACTATATAGCTACTCAAAAACAGTCATCAAAAAAGGTCTGCATAAATGCAGACCTTTTTTGATTTTAAATTTTATGCTCAAGAATTTATTGCATCATGCGTTTGGCATTTTCATTTCTAAAGGCCCGGGACTTAAGCCCAAACGCTGCTGTTCCTGACGAATCGCCTGACGGGTTTTATCTCCAATCAGACCATCTACCGCACCAATGTCATAACCTCGATTCAATAAAAATTGCTGGATCTCACGACGCTCTGCACGCGAAGTTCCCGGATCATCAGTAGGCCATGTGGCCATAAATGAACCTTTACCTTGCAGGCGATCGGATAAATGTGCAATCGCCAAGGCATAACTTTCTGCCGCGTTATAGCTATAAATGGCATCAAAATTTTTAAATACCAAAAATACTGGGCCACTCGGGCCTGCAGGTGCAAGTAATCCTGCTTGAGAGGATTGTGATAAATTTCCTTGAACTAATGCCGAACCATCGGCACGTACCACCCCTTGATTGTTCCAACTACTCAAGGATTTTTTATTTCTTCGACCTTCACCGGAAACCGACATGCCTTGCGGAATCTTGACTTCAAAACCCCAAGGCTGTCCGCTCTGCCAGCCACGCTTGCTTAAAAAGTTGGCAGTTGATGCGAGTGCATCTGGAATGCTCGAAACTAGATCACGTCGGCCATCACCATCAAAATCAACTGCAAGCTCATCATAAGTCGATGGCATAAACTGGGTATGACCAAATGCGCCTGCCCAGGAACCCTTTAATTGTTCTTCACGCACATCGCCACGCTGTAACAGTTTCATAGTGGTAAAAAACTCACCACGGAAATAACTCTGGCGACGACCTTCACAGCTCAAAGTTCCTAAAGCCTGTAATAAAGGATATTTCCCCGAAATATCACCAAAATTACTTTCGACACCCCATACCGCAACTACCGTTTCTGCAGGTATACCATAGGTGGCAGCAACACGATTGAGCACCTCACGATGTTGCTGTAATTTTTGCCGGCCGAGCTGAACCCGTTCTTCATCCACCAAACCAGACAGATAATCCCAAATTGGGGTAGAAAATTCAGGCTGGTAATTCAGGCGTTCAATCACTGAATAATCAGGGCTTAAGTTTTGGGTATAACGATCATAGGTACTGCCGCTTACACCTCTAGCAACAGCTTGACTGCGCAAATTGGCGAGACAGTTTTGAAAATTATTTTGGGAGGCATAATTCGGGATATTTGAACTAGAGGTCAAATCAGTCGGCGTGACACGTTGACCATTAATAATAAGTTCAGCCTGTGCCTGTGAAGCAGCCAAGACCACAGAACCAATAAAAAGTGCAAGCCGTTGCATAAGACCCTTGAGTATTTAGATTTTGAATTATGTTTCTACCTTAGCAGCTCATGATGAAAATTAAAGCGCCAATGCGTAAATTTAAATTCATAATTCCTACACTTTTAAATTCATTTTGTAATCTTTAAATTTAAACATGAGTTATCCACAAGCCTGATTTAAATTCAAATCAGCGGGATTTTTAAATTCAAATTCAAAACACTTGCAATCAGTTTTGAATTTAAAAATTACTGGGGATAACTTGTTTCAGGAAAAGCGAGTCATGATCATCAACATGCTCTAATTACACTAGTTTTCATTTTAAATTCATTTGAATAATGGGCTAATATTTTTAAATTCAGAAACTTTGAATTCATTTATCCAGTTTTAAATTTGAATTCATATTTTTGAATTTAAAAGCGCAAGTTTAAATTCAAAGCCCGATTTAAATTTGAATTTGTATTTGTTTTTATGAATTTAAATTCAAAACCACTTTCCAGTTTTAAATTCAAACTTTGATTTCAGGCTTATCTACAAGTGAATATGGCAAAATTCAGCTGTAAAAAAGGTTTTATTGAATTGTTATATTTATACTCAATTGATCAGTTTGTAAGCAATTGATTTAAAAACTGATCCGACCAATGGCAGGCATTTTTAAAGAGGCGCAATCATGCCTGAAAGCAGACAAATAAAAAAGCGATCACCGAAGTGATCGCTTTTTTTATCAGCAAGTTAAAGCCTAGATGGTCATATCTTCGCTCAATGCCAATGGATTCGGTAAAATTTTCGCCAGTTGGCGGCAAAGCACAGACAATTGCGCGCTGTCATTTGGCATCAAGGTGATGTGACCAATCTTACGGCCTTCGCGCTCTGACTTGTTGTAGAGATGCAAATGCGCACCTTCCAGAGCCAGAACATCTGCAGATTTTGGATGCTGACCAATGATGTTCACCAAGACAGTTGGACGGATCACTTCAGTTGAACCTAAAGGCAAACCAGCCACCGCACGTACATGATTCTCAAATTGCGAACATACGGCGCCTTCAATCGACCAGTGCCCCGAGTTGTGCACGCGTGGTGCCATCTCGTTGGCATATAAGCCTTTGTCTGTCACAAACAGCTCAAGGGTTAGGACACCGACATAGTTCAAGTGATTCAGCAGACGAGTGATGTAATCTTGCGCCACAGGTTGCAAATCTGCGCTGTTCGGTGCAGGCACAATCGAGTGCGACAGAATGCCGTTATGATGATGATTTTCAGCCAATGGCCAGGTTTTGACATCACCATCTTGACCGCGTACTGCAATAATTGATACTTCACGTGAGAATGTGACAAAGCTTTCTGCAATCAGCTCACCTGCAGGACCCAATTCTGCCCAGGCCTGATCCATCTGATCGGTCGAACGTAAAACGAATTGGCCTTTACCATCATAACCGCCACGCGAGGTTTTCAGTACGATCGGCAAGCCCAGTTCAGCTACAGCCGCCTGTAAGCTTTCCAGTGAAGTGACCGCTTTGTACGGTGCAACCGGAATAGCCAGTTCATCAAACAAGGCTTTTTCAGACAGACGATGCTGGGCAATCGCCAAAGCCTGACGCGGCGGATGCAGTTGCTTGCTTTGCGTCAGTACATCAACATCTGTAAGTGGCGTATTTTCAAACTCAAGGCTAAATACATCTGCACTATTAATAAAGTCTTGCAGACCATTTTCAGCCCGGCTCGAAATCACCGGACCCAAAGCAGCAGAAGGACAGTCTGTGCTGGCTTCAAAAAATGTACATTGAATATTTAATGGAAGTGCCGCTTGCGCCATCATACGACCCAGCTGACCGCCACCAAAAATACCGATGGTTTTATCCATAATCTGTGTCTCGACTTAAGCCTGGCCTGGAATATTGTTGCTTGCTACTTTATCTGTTTGCGCTGCACGGAAATCTGCAACATTTTTTGCGATTTCTGGACGGGTCAAACCCAGAATTTGCGCGGCCATAATGGCAGCATTGGTGGCACCGGCAGGACCGATGGCCAAGGTACCCACCGCAATACCGGCTGGCATTTGCACAATAGACAGCAATGAATCAACACCGTTTAAAATCGAAGATTTCACCGGTACACCCAAAACTGGAAGATCAGTTTTCGCTGCACACATACCCGGTAAATGCGCTGCACCACCTGCACCGGCAATAATTACATGAATACCACGATCACGCGCTTGCTCAGCATATTCAAACAGGCGGTCTGGAGTACGATGTGCAGAAACAACTTCGGCTTCAAATGGGACACCAAGCTGCTTGAGCATATTGGCAGTGTGTTCGAGAGTTGCCCAATCTGATTGAGAACCCATGATAATACCTACGAGAGGAGTATCTTGTGCAGCAGCCGCATTCATTGCAAATTTTCCAGAGATTAAAGTGAGAAAAAATAAATCTCGACGAGAGAGCCAAGCTTGAATAGGAGTTGCCTATTATAGACTGAAATTGATTTGGTCTAAAGTTCAGCTCAAGAATTAAAATTATCTGTTGGGAAAATGGTCAAAAATAAAACAATAATTTTGCGGCTAAAAATACAAAAATAGGACATACATCACATCAAAAAAAAGTATAACTATCAATATAAAACTTTTTTGCAATGAATAACTTAATACTAAAACCTATACATTGGCAGGGCATTTTTATGTGGTACAAACTAAAAATCTGGCTACAGAATCCCTCAGAAAACTTATGGTTGATGCCAGCTCTTGGCGCCGTCTTTGCGACCTTTTTCTCGCTATTTGCAATCGCCAGTCGCTATTTTATCCCGACCAGCACTGTTCCCAATATCAGTACTGAAACTCTGAGCAGCCTGCTAGATATTATTGCTTCCAGCATGCTGGCAGTCACCACTTTTTCCCTGTCGATTATGGTCGCAGCCTTTGCGTCTGCCTCATCCAGCGGGACACCACGTGCCTATCAGCTGATGATGAGTGATGACAATACCCGCCTTGCTATCAGCAGTTTTATCTCGGCTTTTATTTATGCTGTAATTGCCAAGATTGCGCTCGGGCTTGGCTATTATGGTCCTGCAGGTAGATTTGTACTGTTTATCAGTACCATTTTGGTATTGATGTACCTGATTTATATCCTGATTCGCTGGGTACACACCCTGTCGCAACTGGGCAACCTCACCACCACCATTCACAAAATTGAAGTCGCTGCTTCTACGGCCTTGGCGGAGTTTCGACATCAGCCGAATTTTGGTGCCACCGGACAACGTCCAGAGCAAGCAGCTGCCTTTCATGTTTTTAGTACCCAGACCGGCTATTTCACCAATTTTAATAGTGAAGGACTGGAGCAACTGGCCGTCAGCCAACAGCTGCATATCCATCTTCCCCAGCTACCCGGAAAATTTCTGGATCCGATGACGGCACTGGCAGAGGTATATAGCGACCGCGCTTTCAGCCCGGAACAGCAGCAGGAGATCCGAAACTCCATTTTGAATCATGTAATCATTGAAACCAATCGCAGCTTTTTACAGGACCCGCGTTTTGGTGTGGTGGTGATGAGCGAAGTGGGGCAGAAAGCGATGTCTCCCGCAGTGAACGATGTTGGATCAGCGATTAATGCCGTTGATGCCTTAACCCGAATCCTGATTGACAGCAAGGCCGCTGAAGATTTACCGGAGCGGGATTGTCCGCATATCAGTGTGGATATCTTTGATCTCGGGGATTTGATTTACAGTAGTTTTGCACCAATGGCCCGAGATTGTGTGGGTTGTATTGAACTCAATCAGAGAATATTGAAATGTTTAGCGATGATTCAACATAATGTACCCGAACCTGAACTAAAACAGGCTGCAGAAATAATGGCGATTGAATTAATCCAACGCTGCCTGAATAAACTAGAATTTGAACCGGATCGGCAGAAATTACTTTCTGAATTTAGAAGCCATTTCCCCCTGATTCAGCTGAGCCATTAGATCAAGTTAAGGGGTACGGAAGACAAAATAGACACATCCACACAGACATAAAGCGGCCCAGAGATAATCCAGTTTAAAAGGCTGCTTAAACATGAAGATCATAAAAGGAACGAAGACCAGTAAGGTCACGACTTCCTGGGTAATTTTCATTTGACCCACCGCTAGTCCTTGCTGCGCCAGTAATCTGGTCGCCGGAATCATCAGACTATATTCAAACAGGGCAATGGCCCAGCTGAACAAAATCGCTTGCCAGAGCGGTGCATCATGCGGCAAAAATTTTAAATGCCCATACCAGGCCAGGGTCATAAAACAGTTGGCAATTACCAGAAGAAATAAAGCCGGCAGCATTTGCATGCACTCTGCAAAAAAGTCGAAATTATTTTACGGTTTATTTGGCGAAAAGATATTGCATCGCTTTGAAATTTTCTTTGAATTTATCCGTGAAACAGGATTTAAAAAATCCCACAACAAGGCCAGAATTTTCACTATCTTTTCAGCTAAAGCCTTGCTATCGTTGCTTGCAAATTGAATAAATCATGACAACAGCACCAATATAAAGTGATGGGTCAGACAGGAACGGAGTAAAGTAGATGCATCTGCATATTTTGGGTATTTGTGGCACCTTTATGGGCTCGTTAGCGCTACTTGCACGCGATCTGGGCCACCAGGTAACAGGTTCAGACCTGAATGTGTATCCACCCATGTCGACCCAACTTGAAAATGCGGGCATCACTTTAATGCAGGGTTATGACCGCAGTCATTTACAGCCTCATCCGGATCTGGTGATCGTCGGCAATGCCATGAAGCGTGGTATTGATGCAGTCGAATATATGCTGAATGCAGGTCTGCCTTATATTTCAGGTCCGCAGTTCCTGGCTGATCATGTTCTGCAAGGTAAACACGTGCTGGGTGTCGCCGGAACACATGGTAAAACCACGACCACCACGATGCTGGCTTGGGTACTGGATCAAGCCGGTCTGGAGCCAGGTTTTCTGATTGGCGGTGTGCCATTGGGCTTTTCGGAAAGTGCGCGTCTCGGTGGTGGGAAATACTTCTGTGTCGAAGCCGATGAATACGATTCTGCTTTCTTCGATAAGCGTTCCAAGTTCGTGCATTACCATCCAAAAACCGCAATTTTAAATAACCTGGAATTTGACCATGCCGATATCTTCGATGATCTAGCCGCAATTCAAAAGCAGTTCCATCATCTAGTTCGTACCATTCCAAGTGAAGGCCGGATTATCGCGCCGATTACTGAAAGCAATATTGATGAAGTGCTGGAGCAGGGCTGCTGGACACCTGTAGTGCGCACCAGTCTGGATGCCAATGAAAAAGCTGAGCTGTATGCAGAACAATTGTCAGCAGATGGTTCACATTTCAAAGTGCTGCAACAGGGCGTGGTCAAAGGCGAAGTACAATGGAATATGACTGGACAGCATTCGGTGGCCAATGCCTTGGCCACGATTGCTGCCGCTGAACATGTCGGCGTATCGATTGAAACTGCCTGTGAAGCACTATCGAATTTTGGTGGGGTGAAACGCCGTATGGAACTATTAGGCACAGTCCGTGGTATCGAAGTTTATGATGACTTCGCCCATCATCCGACAGCGATTGATACGACCTTAGAAGGTGCGCGCAAGCGTCTGGGTGAACGCAAACTCTGGGCGATTATTGAACCACGTTCCAATACTATGCGCATGGGCAGTCATAAAGATGGCTTAGCTCATTCAGCACGTCTGGCCGATGAAGTGATCTGGTATCAACCGGAAGGACTGGACTGGGATCTGCAACCGGTCATTGAGGCTGCGCCAAACAAGGCCAAAGTTGCACGCACACTGGATGACATCATTCAGACCGTGGTGGCAGAAGCAGGTGAGGGCGATGCCGTAGTAATTATGTCGAATGGCGGTTTTGGTGGTTTGCATCAAAAGCTGATCACTGTTTTACAAGCATAAAACAGATTTAAGTGAAGTGAAGAAGCCCGCCTAGCGGGCTTTTTTTAGCATATTAAAACCTTGCTTCAGCAAAAGTGAAGGGCTGTTCTGATCCTGCAATCCTATGATTTAAACATTGACCCAAATAGCAGATTTATCTCTGAACCATCCCGGATGATCTTTTGTTGCAATCTGTACACAAGACTCATTGCAGCGCCATATCACTCAAGGCACAATCGAGAAGAACACAGGTATCTATAGGCCTGAAAGCCAGATCATGAATCAGCCCATCGCTGTCACTGTATAAAAGCAATCGAGGCGTTCATTATTCTCGCTGAGTCAGGTCATTCTCATTTCCCACTCCATTAGAAGATGTGTCATAACAACGATGAAAGCGATGGTCTATTACGGCGCAAATGATATCCGCTTTGAAGACCGCCCGGTTCCCACCATTTTGCATCCCGGCGATGCCATCATTAAACTCGAAAAAGTCACCATTTGCGGTACCGATCTCGGGATCTGGAAAGGTAAAAACCCGGAAATTGAGCAAGAGGCTACGCGTAAAGAGGGCAGCTTTAACGGGCGTATTTTAGGTCACGAAGGTATTGGTATTGTGGAAGAAGTCGGTTCCGCCGTGCAAAACTTTAAAAAGGGCGACCGGGTGATTATTTCCTGTGTCAGCCGCTGCGGAACCTGTGAAAACTGCCAGAAACAGCTCTATGCCCATTGTCGCAATGAAGGCGGCTGGATCATGGGTTATATGATTAATGGTACCCATGCCGAATATGTACGCACGCCCTTTGCCGATACATCACTCTATCATTTACCCGAAGGCCTGAATCAAGATGTGGCCGTGTTCCTCTCAGATATTCTGCCAACTTCACATGAAATTGGGGTGCAATATGGCGATGTCAAACCAGGCGACAATGTTGCGATTGTCGGGGCAGGGCCAATCGGCATGAGCTGTCTGCTCACTGCCCAATTCTATTCACCTGCCAATATTATTATGGTGGATATGGATGATAACCGGCTGGAATTTGCCAAGACTGTCGGCGCGACGCATACCATCAACTCTGCCAAAGAAGATGCCATTCAAAAGATTTTAGAGATTACCG
Organism: Acinetobacter lwoffii; assembly: GCA_013530545.1. GTDB lineage: Bacteria > Pseudomonadota > Gammaproteobacteria > Pseudomonadales > Moraxellaceae > Acinetobacter > Acinetobacter lwoffii_G. Next base: position 10,336 of record SPVA01000091.1, on the reverse strand, counting down.
ATGGACGCGGGGTCGACTGTGCCATTGAAGCAGTGGGGGTGGAGCCTACCTGGAATATTTGCCAGCATGTCGTCAAAGAGGGCGGGCATATTGCCAACGTCGGCGTACATGGTAAACCGGTGAGTTTTGAACTGAACAAACTCTGGATTAAAAACCTGACCATCACCACCGGCCTGGTGAATGCCAATACTACAGGGATGTTGCTGAAAACCTGCTGTTCCGGCAAATTGCCCCTAGAAAAACTGGCGACTCATCATTTTAAATTTGCCGATTTTGAAAAAGCCTATGATGTCTTTAAACATGCCTCCGATGAGAAGGCCTTAAAAGTCATGATTGACATGAGCTAATCCACATCAAACAAAAAAAGTCCGCCATGCGGACTTTTTTATTTTCAGCTTTAATCCCTCAGATCAGAAATAGGGGACATAACCACGCTGCTTATAACCTTTTGGCGATGCCAGACTGGCCTGATTTTCTTCCAGGCGATAAAGCACTTTGAGGAATTCGGCAATTCCTGACTGCTGCAAGGCATGTGGATCAAATTGCTTCAAACCTAAACGTGAAAATAAAGAAGAAATTTCACTGTGTTTATGCACATATTTCATTGACCATTCCGAGAAATGAGACTGCTCTACCATTGCATCTGCAAAACGCAAGATATTGTGATGACGGGGATCCTGACAAATGCTCTGAAATAAACTTTCTACTACTTCAGCCTGACCTTCAAGGCACTGGAAAAATTTGCCATGGGAATAATACAACACCCCATGAATCTGATGCTGAAGATTGAACTTCCGGGCAGTGGCTAAAATATCGCTCAAATCTTGTAACAACTCTTGTTCAGATTCTATGCGTTCACTGGCATAGCAAAGCTGTAGCATCATGCCATCTCTCTAGAGGGAAGAATTAAAAACACAATTTAATCAATAATTTTAAATTAAGTCGACTATTTTTTAAGCAAATATCCGTTTTTGCTTACACGGTTTTCAGTTTGCATTTCTGGATTAAACTTTTAACAATAGTGCCTAAATTATTAAACGAATATTTTCATACACCTACCATGAACATGAGGATCACTTGATGTTAAAAGATCTGATTTTAACCCTCGCCTTGTTATGTGTGTGTTTTATCCTGATCATCACTTTAAATAATTGGCAATTCAGCGCTCAAACCAATCTGCTGATCAGTTCAATTTTTATTAGCTGGACGATCTTGAAATTTGTTGGGCATCGAATTTATTTTCATGCCAGTTATCTGCTGATCATGGCAATTTTAGTAATGCTGCAACAGTTTGAAGAAATTTTCTGGGCGATGACCGGGGTGATGGCAGGTTTCGGTTTATATACCCTGTTACAGGTTATATTGATTCCTGCCTTGAAAGAAAAACTGCATTTATCTTTCGGGAAATTCCCTTGGATGGTTAAATAGTCGTTGCTGCGACATCTGCCAGACTTCGGTCACGTTTAAACATGACATCCACATAGGAACATTGCGGGATGATGGTTAAACTTTTCTCACGGGCAAAATCGACCAGTGCATCCAGCATTTTTCGGGCAATACCGTGGCCACGCAAGGAATCATCAACCCAGGTATGATCGGCAATTATAACGGCATCGCCCCGCCATTGATAAGTGATCTCCGCCAGGCGGCGTCCTTGATCTTCCATAAAAAACACACCACCGCGTTTTGAATCTTGATATTTGATTTCCATACGAATCTGAACCTTTGTTGTCATTTTTAAATTATAAAACATCATTAAAGTGAGGCTCTCGCTCGAACACGGATTTGGCAAAAGGGCATTTTGGAATAATCCTGATGCCGTGTTCACGGGCAAAATTCACAGCGGCCTCGACCAGATAATACCCGACGTGCTGGCCGCGTAGACTGTCATCGACCCAGGTGTGTTCAATCACTAATTGATCTTCATTTACTCTTGAATAACTCATTTCTGCCAGACGTTTTTCATTTGGCTCTACAAACCATAAACCTCCATTGTCCTGTTGCTGATGCTCGATCAACATGCCGATCCTCTCCTTGTTTTTAAACCAGACTGACATATTTTTCCCTGCTCTATTGTTAGATTTCTTTTAAAGGATTGTGAATCTGTCCTTCTGACCAATACCGCATTTTGCTCAATAGGTTTAAACTGCCAGCCGGTTCCTTTTATCAGATGTTTATGTCCAGCTCTTCTTCCACCTCTTCGGTGACGCGTCAATGGGTCTGTGTGATTGCTTTAGCCTCTGCTGCCTTTATTTTCAATACCACCGAATTTATCCCGGTGGCGCTATTAAGTGATATTGGTACCAGTTTTGCCATGTCACCGACCCAAGTCGGGTGGATGCTGACAATTTATGCCTGGGTCGTGGCGCTGCTGTCTTTGCCAATGATGTTACTGACCAAAAATATTGAACGGCGCTTTCTGCTGATGATTTTATTTGCGGTGTTTATTTTCAGTCATGTGCTGTCCTATTTTGCCTGGAGCTTTAGCATTCTGGTGCTGAGCCGGATTGGTATTGCCGTGGCGCATGCGCTGTTCTGGTCAATTACGGCGTCGCTTGCTGTGCGGGTTGCGCCAAAGGGCAAAGAGTTTCAGGCACTGGGCTTATTGGCTACCGGTACCGCCATGGCGATGGTTCTGGGAATTCCCTTTGGCCGGATGGTCGGGGAGGCCTATGGCTGGCGCAATAGTTTTGCCTTGATTGGGATTGTGGCGAGCGTGGTGTGCGTATTGCTGGCCAAAACCTTGCCTTTATTGCCAAGTGTTAATTCAGGTTCACTCAGCAGTTTAAAAAGCTTGCTAAAACGTCCCAGCCTGATGCTGGTCTTTGCGCTTACCGTGCTTGTGATTAGTGCGCAATTTACCGCCTATAGTTATATTGAACCCTTTGCGCTGAATATTGCGCAATTCAGCTCTGCACAGACCACCAGCTTATTGCTGATTTATGGCGCTGCGGGTCTGATCGGCTCTTACGTATTTGGCCGCTTTGCACCGCATTTTCCCCGACTCACCATTCCGCTATTTACATTCGGGCTAGGGATCTCGCTACTGTTATTGCTGCCACTGTCTCAGGGTGTATTTCAGCTTAATAGCTTGGCGTTAATCTGGGGCATCAGCATTATTGGGTTTAGTCTGGCTCTACAAGCCAAGACCTTAAATCTGGCTTCTGATGCAACCGATGTCGCCATGGCAATTTTTTCAGGTCTGTACAATGTCGGGATTGGTGGCGGTGCCTTACTCGGCGGTCTGGTAACGGCACATATCGGATTACATAGTATTGGCTGGGTAGGAGCAATCCTGGCCAGCTTGGGTTTTCTGATCAGCTTATACCTGGTTCAGCGTCCGGATTTCTTAGGTAAGAAAGCGCCTTGAAGCATGATTTTTGTAAATGAAATTGTAGTCTTAGCAAAAATCTGTCATGCTTGCTGCACATTGAGCTACCGCTCAAATAAAATTTAGTTTGAACAAGGGGAGTAGCCTCCTCCAAGCGTTTAAGAATGAAATTTCAATTTTTAAACGTGTCAGAATATCGTCATTACACTTTGCAAAAAGTCGGTATCTGAGCATCTTGAAGTCACACTTTATATAAAAAAGTGGAACAGTAAGATGTAGGCAAGACCTTGATCATGTTGTTATAGATGTTTTTCATCTGGCAACTGGTCAAGGTTTTTTTATGGCTAGTTGTCCGATGTGGAGAATTCACATGGAAACCATTGGTACACTCTGGCTGTATCTCGTCTTTTTCGCGATTGTCGCAGTCATGCTGATAATCGATTTTGTCGGCTTTAAGCATCAGCATGGTCAGGAAGTTAAAGTCCGTACTGCTGCCTACTGGAGTATTGCCTGGGTCAGTGTCGCGACTTTATTTGGTGGCGGCTTATGGCTGTATCTGGAGCAGACCGCAGGCACGGCAATTGCCAATGCTAAGGTCATGGAATACTTTGCCGGTTATCTGCTGGAAAAATCCCTGGCGATTGATAACGTCTTTGTTTGGCTGATGATCTTCGCGGCCTTTGCCATTCCACCCGCACTGCAACGTAAACTGCTGTTATATGGCGTACTGGGTGCGATTGTACTCAGAACCATCTTTATTTTTATTGGCGCCTGGTTTGTACAGGAATTCTCTTGGATTCTGTATATCTTCGGTGCGTTCCTGGTGTATACCGGCTTCAAATTCCTTCGTGGTCAGCATGAAGAAGACAGCAATATTGAAGATATGGCGATTCTGAAATGGCTGCGTAAACATATGCGTATTACCCCGCAACTTCAGGGCGACAAATTCTTTGTCCGTCAGAATGGTTTGCTCTGGGCAACGCCGTTGTTCCTGGTCCTGATCCTGGTTGAAGCCTCTGATGTCATCTTTGCCGTCGATTCTATTCCGGCTATTTTTGCCGTCACCACCGATCCCTTCATTGTCCTCACTGCAAACCTGATGGCGATTTTAGGCCTGCGCGCAATGTTCTTCCTGCTCTCGGGCGCAGCCTCAAAAATGCATTATCTGCCTTATGGCCTCGGGATCATTCTGGTCTTTATCGGCTTTAAGATGCTGATGCTAGATGTGTTCCATATGCCGATCTGGATTTCTTTGAGCTTTATTGTGATTGTCCTGACTGTGACCGCGATCTTGTCGATTCGTCATAGCAAGAAATATAACGAAACCACCCTGTAAAAAGTAATCATCAAAAAAGCCTGCATCAGCAGGCTTTTTTTTATTGTTCTATCAGGGATAATTTGGGCCATTTTTGCAAAAACTGTTTGCTCAGCATGCGTTGTTCGAACACGGCATAACTGACTAAATTCGGATTCCAACGCAGCTTTAACTCAAATAAATCTGCTAAACCGAAAGGGGCAATCAACTCCAACTCATCATCTTTCAGGCGCAGTGCCAAGGCCGTGACAGTTTCTGGCCATAATGACAGCGCATGACTAATTGAAGTTAAAGGCTCAATACTTTCATTTTGATCGGTACGATACCACTCATGTACAAAGACTTGATTGGTCACATCCCAACAGATATCTGGAAAATAGTCTTTTAACTGATCTGTAAGTTGCTGTTCTATAGCGCGAGCCTGCTTATTTTCGTCATAGAAAATTACATCGACCTCAGTATGATTCATTTCATATTCCCAGTCATGTAAATGCGCCCAGATCACATGACGTAACACACCCGCTGCAACATAAGCATCAGAGTGTAATTGTGCTAACTGATGCAAGATGCGCATTAAGGTCGGCTGTGCACGCACGATCTGTCGAAATTGATCATGATAATTGGATGAGGTCATAGAAGAATCGGGATCACTATTTAAATATGAATGTTCATACAAACATGGCAATTTTTTCAGCTACAATCAATCGAAAAAATTAAAAGCGTAGGTTTAAAATGTCTTCTGTAATTGCAACGACAGCGATCCGTGGTCGCTTCCTCGACATTCAGAATACAGTTGCCCAAGCACGTGATATACACGACCAAGTGCGATATGTAGAAGATGGCTTAGTCATCATTCAAGAGGGTAAAATCCAGTGGTTTGGTCCATGGCAAGAAGGGCAGTCACGACTTCCTACCAACGCTGAATTACAGCACTATCCAGATCAACTGATTGTTCCCGGTTTTATCGACACCCATATTCATTTCCCGCAAACAGAAATGATCGGGGCGTATGGTGAACAACTGCTGGAATGGTTAAATACCTATACATTCCCCACTGAAATCCAGTTTCAAGATGCATCCTATAGCGAAAAAATTGCCGAATTTTTCGTGCAGGAATTGCTTAAAAACGGCACCACCACTGCACTGGTCTTTTGTACCGTTCATCCTGAATCCGTAGATGCTTTATTTAATGCCGCAACCACACGCAATATGCGTCTGATTGCGGGTAAAGTCCTGATGGATCGTCATGCTCCGGAAGCACTCACAGATACAGCAGAAACGGCTTATATAGATTCTAAAACGCTGATTGAAAAGTGGCATGGACAGGGACGGAACCTGTATGCGATTACCCCACGCTTTGCACCGACGTCAACACCTGAACAACTACAAAAAGCCGGGCAGCTCAAAGCCGAATATCCGGATGTCTATGTGCATACCCATTTAAGTGAAAATAAAAATGAAATTGCTTGGGTCAAAGAACTCTTTCCTGAACGTGAAGGTTATCTGGATGTGTATCATCATTATGGTTTAACCGGGAGCAAGTCCGTCTTTGCACATTGTGTGCATCTGGAAGATAAGGAATGGGATTGTATGCATCAGACCGACTCCGCCATTGCCTTCTGTCCGACATCAAATCTATTCCTGGGTAGTGGCTTATTTCCCCTGAAAAAGACCTGGGACAAAGGGGTCAAAGTCGGCTTAGGCACAGACATTGGAGCAGGAACATCATTTAATCAGCTGCAAACCCTGAATGAAGCCTATAAGGTGCAACAGTTGCAGGGTGAAAAACTTTCTGCCTTTGAAGCCTTATATCATGCCACTTTAGGCGGTGCCAAAGCCTTGAGTCTAGATGATCGCCTGGGGAACTTTAATATTGGCAAAGAAGCCGACTTTGTGGTTCTGGATCTCAATGCCACTGCCTTACAGCAGTTACGCCAGAGCAAAGCTAAAAATATTGAAGATGCATTTTTTGCACTGACCATGCTTGGTGATGACCGTAATATTGCAGCCACCTATGTCTATGGAGCAGCCGTTTATGTCAAAGCAGCATCCAGTGAATAAAACAAAAAAATCCCGCCGTCGCCAATACTTGATCCTGTCTGCAATGGCACTGGGCTGTGTTTTTTTATTGAAACGCGATTCAGCAGCGGCTAAAAAATGATTACATTTACAGCCAGCAAAACAGGTGCATCTCTGCTAGGGATGTATTAAAATTGCGACGTATTCAGGTGTTGCAGGTCAACACCTTTTTTATTTTGCTATTTTTACTTTTTAGGTATCTACCCATGACCGTTCAAATGAGCGTAATGATTTCCGCTGAAGAAATTCAAGCTAAAGTCAAAGAGCTTGGTGCTCAAATCAATGCACACTATGCCAATAGTGACAAAGAACTTGTGCTCATCGGTTTATTACGTGGTTCAGTGATTTTTATGGCTGATTTATGTCGTGTGATTTCAAAACCGCATGAATTGGATTTCATGACTGTGTCCAGTTATGGCGGTGGCACGGTATCGTCACGTGATGTAAAAATCCTGAAAGATTTAGACGGTGAAATCCGTGGTAAAGATGTGCTGGTGGTTGAAGATATTATTGACTCAGGCAACACCTTAAGCAAGGTACTCGAAATCCTGCAAACCCGTGAACCTAACTCGATTCAACTGTGTACTTTGGTAAGTAAACCATCGCGTCGTGAAATCGATTTGAAGGTCGAATTTATGGGCTTTGAGGTTGAAGATAAATTTATCGTGGGTTATGGCTTGGACTATGACCAGAAGTACCGTCACCTGCCATTTATTGGTGAAATCGGTCTTTAAAATCAGGTTGAAAAAAGTGGCATAAGCCACTTTTTTTATACCTAAAATACAGAAAAAACCGGGAACAAAAAATAACATCTCGTTTCAGGATTCAACTTTTTATGATCCTGACTTTGTTTCAAGATGATTAAACAGATTTGAAAACAAAGACATGATAAGAAGGAGTATGCATATGTGGACAATTATTGTGGCGATCGTCATTGGTTTTGTAGCAGGTCTAATTGCACGTGCCATTCATCCGGGTAATGACAAGGCAGGCTTTATCATGACCACCTTGCTGGGTATTGCCGGCTCCTTGTTGGCGACTTTTGGTGGTCGTATGCTCGGTCTGTACTCGGCAGATTCCGCAGCAGGTCTGATTGCTTCCGTGATTGGTGCTGTGATTATTCTGTTTATTTATAATATGGTGACCAAACGCCGCACGGTCTAAATCAATCTGATTTTGACTGAATCACCTTAATAAAAAAGCACCCAATGAGGTGCTTTTTTTATATTAAACGACTGATATCACTATTTAATTTTTATAAATCGAATTCTTTAAAAATCTGTTCAATCTGCTCTGCTGGATAGGCGCCCATCACCTTAAAACCATTGGAAAAAATAATCGCAGGAGTACCATTCACGCCCATAGACTGAGCCAGTTTTTTATTCCGTTCAATCGGATTGGCGCAACTTTTTTTCGATTTAGGTTGAATCCCTTGAGCAATCAAATTTTCCCATGCCTGAGCTGGATTAGACTCGCAATACACCTGTTTTGAAGGAGCAACCGACTGGGGTTTTAAAGGAAGAATAAAGGTATAAATGGTCAAGTCATTCAATTTTTTCAGCTCTAGCTCAAGCTTTTTACAATACGGGCAATTTGGGTCAGAAAAGATGGCAATCTGACGTTTACCCGTACCTCTTACACTTTTCACTGCATCCTGAAGCGGTAATTTTTTCCAGTCGATACTATTTTGTTTTAGCATTAAATCGCGGGTCAGATTATGTTGATCCTGAATCCGCAGCATCGGGCCGGCAATCAGATGTTTGGCATCTTCATTTAGATAAACCACTTGGCCCTGCATGGAACCGCTATAGATGCCTTTCATCTCCGTGGTTTGAATATTTTCAATTTTTAAATTGGGACTGTTTTTTGCCAAGTTAGTTTGTACCGTATCAATATTGGCAAATGCAAAGCTCGAAATGAATGTACTTAAACTAATGATCAGTGTTTTTTTTAACATGAATGTTCTACATGAATTGGATAAGAATATGCTCGATTCTAATTGCTCTGCTTTTAAATTTCTCAAACATTTATGTTACTGTTTATACCCAGTTAAATAAGCTCATCATGTTTCACGTGGAACACAATATATAAAGTTATACTTAACTCCAATATATCTAAAACCACATCATTATTCATATTAAATAATTGTTTTATATAATTAAAATATTTTAAATGATAAACATCTTACTAATTCAACCTTGACCGATTTTCTGTATCCATTCTAAACTGCAGACACTTTCTATTTTCCTCGCTACGCCCTGACATGGATTGGCCAAGGATCAACACTATAACGGCATTTTCATGACAATAACAACCAGCTGGCGACCGTTCTTGATGGTCAGCTTGGCTTTAATGATGGGAACGATTGGCACCGCTTTGGCCAGTCCGCTTTATCCGATTTATCAACAGCTCTGGCATTTGCTGCCCAGCCAGATCAGCTACATTTTTGTCGCCTATATGTTTGGCTGCCTCTCGACCTTGTTGTTTTTGGGCAGAACCAGTAACAGCATCGGGTTTTTACGAACTCTGCAAATTGGCCTGGCCCTGATCACGCTAGGTCTCATCATTTCCGTTTTTGCTCAGAATGCACTGATCCTCTCGATTGGCCGTTTTATTATTGGGATTGCCTCGGGCCTGATGACCACTTCTGCCATGATGGGTTTAATGCATACCATCCCAGAAAGCCATAAACACACTGCACCACAACTGATTTCAATCATCACTGCAATGGGTTTTGGTTTGGGACCCTTGGTCGGTGGTGTGATTGCGCAGTTTTCCGTTGCCCCTTTGGTGATGCCATATTTGCCGATTATTCTGGGTGCCGTATTGTGTCTGATTGGCCTGTTCTGGATTAAAGCACCCAAGTTTGAGGCGCAGCCCTTTAGCATGGCGCCTAAACTGCAACGACCTGAAGCCCAGTTTCATCGTGTGTTTATGATTATTGCAGTGACAGCTTTTAGTGCTTTTGCAGCCTTTAGCCTGTTTGCTTCCCTGTCGCCATCTTTTGTCCGCAATATTTTACCTTGGCATGGCCCTCTGGTCAGCGGACTGGCCATTACTAGTATCTTAGTGGTCTCAGTGATCGTGCAGTTTATGGCCAAAGCGGTCGCGGCGTCTAAATGTCTGAATACCGGCCTGATGATGATGTGCTTGAGCCTGATGATTTTGGCGCTATGTATGTATTCGAAAATCGGCCTGCTATTTTTTATCAGTGATATTTGCTTTGGGATCGGCCATGGGTTTGCCCTGATGGGTGCTTTTGCCCTGATTCATCAAATGACCAGCTTAGACAACCGTGCCGCAGTGATGTCGACCTATCTATTTATTGCCTATCTGGGCACTATTGTCCCTATCATTGCTGTGGGTTATCTGGCCGATCACTGGGGACTGGATTTCGCCGTTATCAGCTTTTGTATCGCGATCAGTCTATTGTGTTTTGCGCTGTGGTGGGCTTATCAAAAATCTCATCGACCAGCCTAAAAAAAGCCCTCAATTGAGTAATGCCAGTCAGTTAAGCAGACATTAGAAAAATGTAGTAAAAATGAGTGTATGCCAATACGCTCATTTTTTTTATGACTTTATCTGAAAATTTAGATTGCACCCTTCAACAT
>SPVA01000109.1 GCA_013530545.1 Acinetobacter lwoffii | reverse complement strand
ATTTATTACAATCGAATCAGAAGACATTCTGCAAACGGCTGGTTAAGCCCAGAAGCCTTTGAACAGAAATATTTCAAGAATTTAGAGGGATTTGTTGTCCACAATACTGTCTAGGATCAATGGGACTATCCTGATGCAAAAGGTTATGGCGCAACGGCATGTATTGTCGTTCCTGCATTTTTAGAACTCTATGAAAAAGACCAAGCCAATTGGGAATAACTCGCTTATTGGATTCATAACAATCTGAATTACAGTCACCTACAATTTTTTCCAAAACTCTGTGCCTTTAACATTGGTTGGCATGAACAGCCTACACGAGAAATTTATAGTTATATCCAACCGAAAGGCTATTTGCTGCGTGGTGAAGCTGTGAATAAAGAATTTGAGAAATTTTATCCTGATTTATTGTAATCATTAATCCCCCCAAATCCCCCTTTTTCAAAGGAGGACTTGCCACGTCATCAATTGATACGCGTGGTTCCCTCTCCTGAGCAAGTTTTAAAGCACTGCTTTAAAATGAAGCGCAAGAAAGGATGAGGGCTAGGGAGAGGATTTTTTTAAATTAATACTCTTCTCTTAAATTTTCTAATTCAGTCGCACGTGCGGCAGTCGCTTCCATGTAACAACTATTGCTATTTACAGTTGCAATCGTCCCTCCATTCGGGTCGGCATAAAAATCGCAATTGGCATCACGATAGCGAATCCAGAGACGCTGAACCTCTTGAAGCTGTTTTTTACGGTTTGCATTCAGCGATGCCATCGTCTGTTTATAGGCATTATTTAACCGTGTATCTTGGCGATCTGTTTCGGCCGCAATACAATCCAGCATATTTACAGTAACGCCACCTGAGCGATCCATACAATTTGAGTATTGCCGACTCAAATCATTGTCCCCTGCGTACAGCGCAGGAGGAAGTATAAACATACTTAAACCCAATAAAGCAGTGCGTTTGAACATAACAACCCCTATCTTTTCATTTATGTTATTCATAATAAATACCATAATTGAACCCTGGCACGCATGCATTCAATCAGTTATTTCCCTCTTAACTCACCCAACTTATTCCACACATCCGGTGTCAAGAAAGTGACCACCAGTTTATTTAAATCCACATAACGCAGCACACCTTTAAGCTGACTTTTCATTTCAGGATTTTCTAAAATTTCCTCACCGGTAATCCGTCCAAGTTCCTGAAAACTGTCACCCACCGCTTGTACGCCTTCCGCAGCAATTACCGCTTTGGTCTGTGCAGAACATTGCTCTACCAATATACGCTGCAATACTTGGGCTAAATTTTTATCCAGCTGGGTTCTTTGTGCTTCATTCACATTACTGAATTTCTTCAATTCCGGATGTGCAGATAAGGCAACAAAGGTCCATTGCAGCACCGTTGTTTTATCTGCTGCCGTGGTGGATTTCACCAGACAGTTACTCAGCTGCTCGACGGTTGGCCCCGCAATAGCCATTTGGGTGGTAGCCATCAAGGCCATTGCCATTAATCCCCACCGAATTTTAGCTGTAAATCTGCGACGGATAACCTCAGTTTGGCGTGACATAAGCGAATCTCTTTTTTAACAATCAGCTACTTTGTATCATAGACTCGCACCTTGCCCGTGTTATTACTCTGTAATTTATGGCAATACACAAGCCACGGGCAAAAGACCGATATCTGATTAGGTGTATTGAGTGTAAATGTGAGTTTGAGATTAGAAATCCCCGTCTCTGTTCAGCATTTTTTAAGACGCCACTTTAAAAAAAAGGCGAGTGAAAGCATCCTCAGAATGTATTTTAAGGATGCTCGAAAGAGGATGGATTAAGAAGGAAAAAATAGTCCTACTTCACCTGCCTGAGCATATTCTTTGCTCCGGCATGATTATAATTATTGGCCAGGTTTTGCAAAATTTTTACCGCCTGACCTTTGGCATTGGAAAAACGGCTGCTATAACTCGGCACACTGGTTAAACAGCGCGCTACCAGCATCCCTGATTCAGTATAGACACGTGTTCCCTCTGTGCCCTGCAATTTGCCATAGTTATAGGCACGCTGGGCGTTGTTACAGGCATTATTCAGATTCTTACCGCTATTAATATCACGTCGCGCTGCCACATAGATTTTCATCTGATGTTGTTGCGGTGTTTCTGCTACCGCAGCTCGAGCTGATGCCGCTGCTAGCTGCTTTTTCTCTGCTTCTTTTTTCTCAAGCTCTTTTCTTTCTAATTCCTTTCGCTCTAATTCTTTACGTGCTGATTCCTTCAGCTCATTTGTCGTCTTTGCGGCAGGAGTCTTAGGAGAAGTCGTGCTTTTTATCGATGCAGGTGTGGTTTTCTCCACAGCAACCCTGGCTTTAGTTGGACGATAAAAGTTTTTTGCTTGAGAAAGACTCATGACCTGGGTGAATAGTCGAACACTACGTGTCTGGCTAGTTTTATCAACTTGTCGTTCAGAAATTGGCTCAATCGAGACAATCCAGCTTTCAGTCAGGTCATCCATACGACACTGATAGGCACCACTACCTTGTACAACACCCCGATTGGCACTCAGGCGTTTACGCTGGGCAACATCTGCCACTGCACTAAAATTACTTTTATACAGCAGTGAAAATTTACCACCCTGTTCATGACAATATTGCGTCAGTATCGAACGCGGATACATGGCCTGAGTCGTGTTATTTTTCTGAGCTTGTCCCCAAAGATAAACATAATCTTTTGCACTACCATCACGTTGATTCAAAGCCCGTTTGGCAATTAGTTCTTCCGGACTGGCAAAAGGATGTAACACCTCTGATTTCAACCGATTCACGCTATTACATCCAGCTAAAGCTGCTGCCCCTATTATTAGAATTATTACTTTTAGCTTCACAGCAAATATCTCAACCCCAAAATCCCGTATAACATAGCTTAAATAGCACAAAACAACAAACACAAGATATTGATAACTATAATATTTAAATGGTAAAAAGGCACATATCAGCCTCAACTTTGCTGATTATGCCAAGCTTCATGTGATAAAAATTGACACAAGTATCATTTTTAAATCAGTTCAAATAATAAACAATTCCATTCAGGACTCAAGAAAAAGATAGAAAAAACACATAAAAAACCGAAGAAGGCGGTGAGTCCTTCTCCGGCGGCTTATTCAGGGAACGCTACAGACCTTTATTATAATGGGTAATAAATTTACCTTTTATCCGCTATAACATTGCCTGAACAAGATCAGCATAAGAATAATTTCCTCAACGTACATTTGTTATTTTTATACGTCAAACCACCGGAAATTAAACGCCATCTTGGCTGGCCCTTAGGATTTTAGACAAGAAAAAAATATCTGAATACCCCAATATTGGGAGGTTCTGACACGATTTACCCAAGTCATCTGACCAACGGTCAGATCGATATTTTCCATTGGATTTTGTAAATTAACTCGCCCTAAAAAAAGCCAAACCTAAAACTGTTTGGCTGATAAAGCAGGATAATAATATGAGAAAAAATTAATCAATATGTGATTCAAATGCTTTTAAGCGTTTATAGATCGACATCAGTTCAATAATCGTCGGCCAAGACAGAATCAGATACTGGAAAGATTCCCGCACTTTGCCAAATACATTCAGGATTTGCATCATCAAACCAAGAGTAATTGCCCCTGCTGCAATACTTGGAAACAGAATAAATAATCCGTAAATATTGTCTAACTGCAAGTACCAGATCCGAACCATGTTGAAATAAGCATAGTGAAAATATAACCGGAAATAATTCCAGCGTACCCGGCTAAACAGTTCTTGTAATGTCAGCGGATGTGCGCGATCAGCATAGTCTTCGCCATAGACCAGCTCTTTACGATAGGCTGCCTCAACTTTCTGGTTATTGAACTCCAGTCCGGGCAATTTCATTCCCACGACCATTAAAATGACCGTACCCAATACCGCCCAGCCGATCGAGGCCCACATTAAAGCATGCGGTATTTCCCCTACAATCGGTAAAACTTTCACATGACTAGAGAGCTGATATAAGATCGGCAGGAATGCCATCAGCAACATCAGCGCTTCGATCAAGGAAACACTTAACTGCTCCGTGGTTTTGGCAAAGCGCATGGTATCTTCCTGGATACGTTGTGATGCACCTTCAATATGACGTAACTGCTCCCAATGTGCGGTGTAATAATCATTCATCGCGGTACGCCAGCGGAAGACATAATGGCTGACAAAAAACAGGTTAAATACCGCTAAAGTGACATAAACCATCGCAATATAAATAAAGGTTAATGCGCCTTGATACAGCAATGAAACATCCCCACCACCCTTAGTGAGCATTTGTTGAATCTGATCATAAAACGGGCTATACCATTCGTTTAATACGACATTGACCTGTACCCCGAACCAGATATTAAACAGAATAAATGCCGAGCCCCAGACCGACCAGCGCTGCCATCGGTGTCTGGCTTTCCATTGCCAGAACAGCGCAAATATCGTAGTTGCAATGAAATACCAGAGATAGAACCAGATGAATTGAGCTGACCAGAAACGCCCGATACCGATTGTAAGCTTTTCATCAAAATAATTTTCAGGAAAACCCAGATAGGTTCCCCATCCTGATCCGCCACTATGCCAAAGCACAAGATTAATGATAAACCATAAAATCAGGCTGCTAAAAAACCAGATGGGTTGCGGGAAAAATGACTTAAACATACCGACCCAGTTCTCCTTATGTCTCTTGGTCATCCAAATGACGCCTAGTTTATTCTTATTTTAGATTTTTACTGTTATAAAGCATTAATTTTCAATTTAGTGTAAAAAAGGATAGAAGGATATCAAGTCTCTAGAAACTTATTTTTATCATTCAGCTCTGCGTTATGATTTTCCTTATATTCTCGATTTTTATCATTCAGTAGAGCGATACCAAAAAACAGAAAAATCATCATGTTTTTGACCTTTCGTTATTTTGATAAAATTTTTATGCCTGTTATCTGTCGGGTTTATGTAAAAGAGCCTTATGCTTCCGAGCACTGCGAGAATAGGATGAAAATCAGCCATACTGCATGTCTTCTAGGTATCTTTAATCTAAATAGAGCACTTCTCCCTATTTGAATAAGTCATTGATCAAGTTCTCAGTTTTTGAAGAAACAGTTAAATTTTCAAAAATCATGCTATGATTTAATTATCGAAAAGTAATCTTATTTTGGAAAAAACTATGGAAAGTTCGGTAATTGAATTACTTAAACCGGTGACTCTAGAAAAAGAAAACTGCGCCCCTATTAGTTTTGAAGCAGGTACTGTTTTGAAAGTGGTCATGCAGACTCCAACCAGTCTTCTGGTCAGTAATGATGATGATTTTAACTTTACCATTCCGTTAAAAGACGAAAATGAAGTGTGGCGAGAAATCTGAGTATTTTTCTTTCATGCAAATAGACGGGTTGTATCTGAGTTTGGTTTCTTAACTTTATATGATACGACCCTGAGCTTCTCTCTACTTTAATTGCTCTTTCATTATTTTTTCAAGAAATTATTTCTTCCCTTTTCTCTCATCATTTACTGCTGTTAAATTGACTCATCCATTTGAGCAAAAAATTAATTGAAACTTCTCTAATTTTTTCGGTCTATATAAGATCACTAATGATCTGTTTTCGGTCTTTTGTATCTACTCTGTCCTTACGATGACACCTTTACATCTCTTCTCTCTGTTTAGCTCAACTTCATCTAATACCTACGCTTCGATTCAAAAAAAAGAATATTCAAGTTATTTTCAGAGTTTAGTCATAGAACTGGCGTTCATCTTTCTTCGATTTTTTATCCTCTGATAAAATTTATCAATAAGAATTAAAAAATAATCTGAGATGCTAAATTAAGAGGCTGTTTAAATTGTATAGCTCTGCAATTGGTCCCAGGAAAATTTAATAATACGAAATTTCCCTCTAGACAATTTTAGTATTTTTTCCTTTTAAGACAGCTTAGCCAATCTTAAAAATTATTAACTTTCATAAACTTAAGCTAAAAATCTTAATTATATATGCCCAATTTATAAATTTATTTAAATTATTATATTTAAAAAATAAAATACAAATTAATAATAAATACTATATTCTGAAAAATTAATTACAAAATACACATTCAAAAATAACGATTAAATAATAAATCTTATTATCTAAAACCCTGAAAAACAATCAATCCAAGAAAACTTTAAAATATAAAATCCTTATAATTTATTTTTAAAATTTATTAACAATACTGGATTTCTACCAAAATATTTCTAAATCTTACAAAGTAACTGTACTTGTTAAAAGTGTTTCGTTTCTGCACTTAAAGCCAGTCTGTTAAATGAAATATGTTATAAATTTAATCAGATCAATGACCATTCAGGTAATTCTAACTTTTAAACCAATTTAATTTCAGAGGCTTAGGTAGTATTTATGTCGACTCTAAAAGAAGATCAAGACCTAGAAGATTCACTTGCTACATCTTCTTATATATTACCTCAAGTGATTTTAACTCAGCTCAAACCTATTATTTATTCTCACAAACTTGTTTTATTTCTTGATATTGATGGAACCATTTCTGAATTCCACCCAGATCCAGCAAAAAGTATAATTAAGAGCGGAACCTTAAATACCTTAAAAGAGTTACAACAATATATTCAGCTAATATTAGTGACCGGTCGCTCAATTGCACAAGCCCAAAAACTTATTTATCCATTTGACTGGAATATTGCCGGTTCTCACGGTCTGGAATTAAGCTATCAATCGCGTTTAAGCAAGTTAATTGATTTAAATCCTGAACAGTTTGAATTATTAAAAAATTATATTACAGAACATAGTAATAATATTCCTCAGACTCGAATAGAAATTAAAGACTATTCAGTCGCCCTGCATTTTCGTGAACATCCCTATTTAGAGCATCAAGTGCATGCATTTGCCTTGAATTGTCTTACTCATTTTCAGGATTTTGAACTTAAGGCTGGAAAGTTTGTATTCGAACTGGTGCCCAAAGGGGCAAATAAAGGTTCAGCCATCCAACAAATCATGCAGCAATATCACTTAAGTGATCATTACCCCATTTTTATCGGAGATGACCTGACCGATGAAGCCGGTTTCCAAGTCATCAACACATTCAAAGGCTGCTCTATCAAAGTCGGCACAGGCAACACCGTGGCACAACATCGCCTCGAAAACGTGACTCAAGTACAGGCTTTTCTAGCGGAATTTTTAGAAATACTGAAAGCACAACAACAATTATTATTGGAGAAATTACATGTCGAAACTCATAGTGTTATCAAATCGTGTAAATCTACCTAAGACAGACAATACACAGGCAGGTGGATTAGCGGTGGCATTGCAGGATGCTTTGCAGGATATAGGCGGTATCTGGGTTGGCTGGAATGGATCCCGAGTTGACCAGACAAAAGAGCAGAAGTTTCAAATCCTGAAGCATCAAAATGTTGAATATCACACGAGTCCATTGACTGAATCCCAATATCAAGGTTTTTATTGTGGTTTTGCCAACAATGCATTGTGGCCGCTAATGCACGACCAGCATCAACTTGTAGATTATCAGCCGCAGGATTTTAAAATCTATCAGGATGTCAATTTGCGTTTTGCCAAGCACCTGAAACAGGTGGCATCTCCACATGACATTATCTGGATCCATGATTATCATTTTTTAAGCGTGGCGCATTATTGCCGTAAACTGGGCATGCGTAACCGTATTGGATTTTTCCTGCATATTCCCTTTCCTGAACTAAGGCTCTGGCAGACTTTAGCCGCCCATCGCGATCTGGCACATCATTTGGCCAACTATGATGTACTTGGTTTGCAGACCTCTCGCGATCAGGAAAACTGTCTAAATTTCCTTGAACAGACCTTAAAAGTGCAGCATCGTCACAATGAAATCCTGAATTATCAATCTCGAAAGATTCATGTGAAATGTTATCCGATTGGTGTGCATCCTGTGCAATTACAGAATCAGGCCTCAGACACCCATCTGGAAAAGTTTCCCTTTGATCTGGATACAGTGCAGCCTTATAAAACTATTATTTCAGTTGACCGGATTGATTATAGTAAAGGCTTATTGGAGAAAATCGGATCTTTACAAAGCTTGCTGGAAGATCAGCCGGAGTTTAAAAATCAATTCCAGCAATTACAAATTGCCTGCCCATGCCGACTGGATGTAAAAACGTATAAAGACCTGTATGAACAATTCCAGTCTGCGGTAGATGAACTCAATAGTCAGCACGGCACAGCGGACTGGTTACCCTTCGATTGCAGCTATGACACCTTGGGCCATGAGGCTTTGATGCAACTGTATCGTAAGGCAGATATTTGCTGGGTAAATTCGATCCGGGATGGCATGAATCTGGTCGCCAAGGAATATATTGCAGCACAAGACCCTTTAGATCCAGGTATCTTAATTTTATCTAAATATGCCGGTGCTGCTGAACAAATGAAAGAAGCCTTACTGGTCGATCCTTATGAGCATGACAGTATGGCCAAAGCCTTAAAAAAAGCACTGCGCATGTCTAAATCAGAACGTTTAGAGCGCTATCGTTATTTAAGCCAAGGCTTGAAAAATTTCGATATTATTCGCTGGCGTGATCAGTTTATCACTGACCTGAAAAACTCACAAAGCCTGCGGATCTATCGCCCGGTGGCTGCAGGAGCTTCAAACCAGTTCAGTGTGCATGCCTAAATTTTTAAGTAAAAAAACACCAGCATTAAGCTGGTGTTTCGTTTTGAAGAGGAGCCACAATCTCTTCGCTTTGTTGTACTTCGCTTGGGTCTGCAGTGAGATGATTCAAAATCACAATACTCAATAGACCAATCGCAATAACACTAAATACTAAGCTCAATCCGATGATTTCACTGCCGAAGCCGACCAATGCCGGTCCAATTAATGAACCTGTATAAGCAAATACCGATACATAAGACAATGCCACATGTGAAGCCAAAGTTTTTTGACGTCCTGCACGGGAAAACATTAACGGTACAATGTTGGCACTACCTAAACCTAAAATCGCATAACCCACCAACACTACTTGCCAGACTGGTGCAAAGACTACGGTTAATAAACCGGTTGCAGCCAAGAGTGCGCTTAACAGAATCGTATTTTTTTCACCAAACTGCTGAATAATCAGGTGTCCACTAAAGCGTCCCAACACCATCAAACCCGCAAAGAAACTATAAGCCAAACCGGTTTGCGCCGCAGGCAGGCTGAACTCAGTAGCAAGATAAATACCACTCCAGTCCATAGCTGCACCTTCTGACAGAAAAGCCACAAAACAGATCAGACCAATGCCTAAAATCGCCCAGGTCGGCGCTGCTTTTTTCACCGACTGTTCTGATGATGTTTCTTCTACCGCCGTTTTTGGCTCAGCACCCAAGCTCAAAGGAACAGCAAATAAGGCAATAAGCAGCAAAATCACACTGACAATCACCGCACCAGTTACAGGCGCCAAGCCGAATCCCATTAACATGGTCATGCCCAGTACGCCTGCTAGACCACCTAAACTACACACTCCATGAAAACCTGACATTAAACTTTTACCGAGTTTTTTCTCAATCTGTGCAGCCTGAATATTGACAGTCACGCCCAAAGCCCCGGCACTGGCACCAAAGAAAAACAGGCTGATGGCCATCATTAAATGATTCGGACTATAAGCCAGAGCAGGCAGAATGAACAAAAATGCACTGAGAATTACAGCCAAAACAGTACGGCAACCCAAGGCATTGGCCAGTCGGCCGGCCAGCGGCATCGCCAGCATTGAACCGATTCCGGCACACAGCAATAACAGGCCAAAATCAGCATGATTTAATAACAGGCGCTGCTGTGCATATGGAATTAAGGGTGCCCAAGCCGCAGTACTAAAGCCCAAGCTAAAGAAGCACAACGCAGTCGCTATTTTCTGCCATAGATATGGTGATGGAGACTGAATTCGAGAAAGCAGTGTTTGATTGAACATTGTATTACCAAAAAAGAAGGCTCAGGCATCCATTACCGATCATCCATAGAAAAACCCCACAGACTTATAGCTAGAATGTATAAGTTTGCGGGGCTGAATTTGCGTGAATTATAAACAGAATAAATTTAAATGGAATAGTTTTTAGACACGAATTTTAAGATTTTTTACAAGTATCTGATTGTATAAAATTTATAGTTTTATGCTTTTATTTGCATAGGCTGATCGGTTTTTTCGCGGCCTGCTTAAGCTCAAGTTTTTGTAGAAAATGTGCAAAACCTGCGGCAATTTTTGAGCTGAGCCGACTACTGGTGGTGACTCTCAGCTGATTCGACCAGACAATCTGCGCGCCGGCTTTTTCTAAACGACGGATGAAATCGACATCCTCATGACAGTCCAGTTGCTGAAACCCATTGACCTGTATATAAGCCGAAGCTTTAAAACACAGGTTTGCGCCATGAATATGCCGATGTCCCATGCTGTCCTGATAATGTCGTAGATAAGCCTGACGGGTTTTCCGGCTTAAATGATCCCATTGATCCAGCTCGACCACACCACAAATCGCATCGGTGGGTTGATGCTGTAACATCACCTGAAACCAATCGTACTGTACGAATGAATCGGCATCGGTACAGCAAATCCAGTCACAGCCTTGCTCGATCATTTGCTGAATGCCTACATGGCGTGCCTTACCGACATTTCGGAAGTCGCAACTGATAGCTGGAATGTTCATTTGCTGAACTTTAAGTGCAGTGCTATCGGTACAATGGTCCAAGACCACGAGAATATGAATCTCGGGAAAATTTTCTATTGTTTTAAAATATTGAAAAAAATAAGTTTGTGCTGATTTTAAGGCCAACAGACAGCGTTCAATATAGGCTTCTTCATTACAGGCCGGAATCACCACACCGATTTTTTTCATCTTAAGCCCTCCTGCTCTGCTACGGATTGCGCTGAATTCATCCAGAGATCTATCAAAAAATCGGAATCCTGCAAACTTAAACGATGGGAATAGTTTAAATGCGCTTTGAGATACTGATGGACATCTTCACCATTTAGGCTAAATCCCGAGATTGGCGCGCGCCAATGACAACTCAAGATACATCCGCCCGGTTCCAGTGCAGTATGCAGCCATGTCAGCACCTGTTGCAGAGCAATCGGGTTCAAATAATATAAAATCTCACTGACGACAATGAGCTGAAATTTCTGTTCGGGCAAATCATCTGGCACGATCCGCTGTAACACCTGTACATGCGGATAAGCTTGTAAACGCTGCTGCGCCAAATGGATCGCAGTATTATTGGCATCCAGACACATTAAGCTATTTGTCCGCCGCGCCAGTTCCTGACTAAAGATGCCATTACTGCAACCAATCTCAATCGCGGAGTCAAACTGCAAGTGCGGCAAGATCGCCAGACAAATCTGCCGTTTGCGCTGTTCATACCAACGCTGTTCATATTGCCAGGGATCTCCCTGATTCAGTGCATATAAGGCATCGAAATATTCCTGATCATAGGCTGCTTTACTGTTCATACAGATACACCTCCCAGGGCTGTAAAATACGTTGTAATGCCTGCTCTGGCAGAATCGGTGATTGATCTATCGTCGGATCAAGCTCGATCTGGCTCTTAAAACACCGCGCAGCTCGAGACTTATATTGTAATTCTTCCTCAGTTAATTTGAGTTGATGAGCGACGGTCCAGGGAATTCTAGTATCTCCAGGTGTTGCCCAATGCCATGCCCAAATCAAGACCTGAATACAGGGCAAATGAAGTTCAGTGGCCAGCTGCTGTGTGACCTGCCCCGTAATTTCATGATCTGGATGTCCATCATGAACAAATGTGCTAATTAACACATCATTCGGTTGCAGATAAGATTGCAGATGCTGTTGCAACACATCCCGCTGTTCGGCCACCTTGCCATCTTGAATATCTAAAGCGATCCGCAAGATATTCTGTTTTAAAGGTAACGCTTCTAAAGCTGCTCGCGTTTCAGCAGGACGAATCTGGTTCAACTCTTCGGGAGTATATAGACTAGAGCCGGGATGACTGGCTGTCCCATTGGTAACGGCAAAAAGTATGATCTGATAGCCAAGTTTGTCCAGACGCTGAATCAGGCCTCCACAGCCCAAAATTTCATCATCAGGATGAGGGGCAATGATGCAGACTCTGGCATCTAGAGGAATAACCTTAGGAATATCAAATTCCGGCATC
Organism: Acinetobacter lwoffii; assembly: GCA_013530545.1. GTDB lineage: Bacteria > Pseudomonadota > Gammaproteobacteria > Pseudomonadales > Moraxellaceae > Acinetobacter > Acinetobacter lwoffii_G. The sequence continues at coordinate 6,423 of SPVA01000109.1, read as the reverse complement.
TGTTGCAGGATCTGACAGGAACGCCATTCTTCAAGTCTTGTGCCTTCACCATGGATGACACGATCCCCTACAATCTCATGTCTTATAACGTCCATAATTGTTCCTCCTGTGCAGTCAGCTCGCCAATCCGCTCCAAGTCAAATGCAGCATGACTTTGACGAATAAATACCGGAAGATCTGCTGCAAGCCGAGCGAAATGCGGATGCTCACAATACGGCCCAGCACCAAGTGCCTTACCTACATGAGTCAGTACATTTAAAGCCGTTGCTTCAACCTGAGCACGCAGACTGCGTATCTTTAATTCATGTGAGTATTGTGGCTGCTGATCAATTAATTCAGCAACTTGATGAAATAAAGACTGTGTCGCTAAAAGCTCCCGACTGATTTCACCGAGATACATGGCCTTATAGGCATGCGATTTTAACAATACTGCCTGTTTTAAATATTCAGCCAAACGCACGGTTGCGCCATACCAGCACGCGGCCACACCTGCGGCGCCATGCCAGAATCCGGGCCGATCCAGATAGGCATTTGGAGCTGCGACTTTTTCCACCTCAACATGATCCAGTTCCAGCCGGGCAGTCAAGGTATGCTGCATGCCCACTGCCTGCCAGGCATCCTGATGATGCTGAATGCCTTCTTGCGACAAATCTAGAATCAGTAATTGTGAATATTGCTGCTCATCACGGTGAGTCAGCAGACCGTGTTGCACCCAGACCGATGCAGAACACCAAGGCTTAATTCCGCTTAGCTTTCCTGCTTGCAATGTTAAAGGTTTGGGGCCACCTTCTGCTGCCCATACTGCCCATAAGCCTTTTTGTTCTACCGGAATATTCAGTTCATGCAGAATAGCTAAAGCATCTAAATGCGATTCATAGAGTTTACCCAGACTCAGATTGCTGGCTGAAACCTGGCTGAGTATCTGCCAGCGTTTTAAGGTCGCTCCGGAAGCGGGATAAGGCACCTGTTCGGAAATCGCCACCAGTTCCATTAAAGTGTGCTGAATTTTTTCTTGTAGCTCCAGAGGAGAATTTTCAAATCTTTGTAATATTGAACCGAGGTTCATGCATGCGGTTCCTCATAAAATACGGATAATGTTGTTGTGTTTTTAAAGTCAGTTAATGAGAAAGCTTGCGCATTTGTTTTAAACGTGTGGTCAGCCCTAGTACCTTACGCCGTGCATTAATCTCTTCTTCATTGAAACAGAGTTGCTGCATTAGTTCAGCTAAAGGCAAATGATTATGTTCAATGAGATAAATGTCCTGTTCTCTGCTCCATTTGGCTTGTTGTGCTTGAGCCAACAACTTTTTGACATCCAGTCTTACCATCTCTTCATCCATTTTAAAACCATGAGGATAGAAGCCTTAGCCTCTATCCTCTAACATAAATTGAATCGTTTAGGCAGGAATCGCTTCCGCAATCGCTTCACGCGTCCAGACACGATGGTTTAGGATTAAAGTCTTGAAGCTATCTTGTACTGCTTCAAACTGTCCGTTTGCCAGAGTTCCTTCATCGCTAACCAAACGCAGATCTTCAATCAGCTTGCCTTTATCACCCAGGAACACGATTGGTTTTAAATGCTTGTAGGCTTCCAGCAGATAATGAGTCGCTACACCATCTTTCATCACCACATCGTAATTGTCACCGTCAGCAATCACCACAGCATCATAGGCGATGGATGGCTCTGCTTTTTGCATACCATCGGAAGGAATCACCTCGCCTTGCTGACCCAGTACCGGACCCGGTTTTGGGGTCAGTACATCGACCACAGCCCCTTCTGATTCTGCCCAAGCTTGAACAGCTTTGATACTGGCCTCATTGGCCTTGTCGTGCACCAATAGCGCAATTTTGCGTGCCTTAATATCTTCAGGTTTAAATGCCTCAAAAGATAAACGTGGTGAAACCTGCACCTCTGGCAATGTTGCTGCCTTTTTCTCTGCCGGAATTTCAATACCCAATTGGTCAGCAACCTGCTGTGCCAAGTCCAGATCGATATTGCAGAGCACTTCAAGTACTTCACGTTCACGAATATATTTGCGCTCCACCTTGCTCAGCTCGAAGACATAGGCATCGACAATGTGCTTTTGCTCATGTGGTGCCTGGCTGCGGTAGAAAAGACGGGCCTGACTAAAGTGATCACTGAATGATTCGCTACGCTGACGGATCTTGTGTCCATCAATACGCTCCTGATAGCTTTCAAAACCACCACCTTGTGCTGCGGACGGAGTTTCAGCCGGCCAGTTATTGTCAATCGAATTCGGCTCATAACTGGCTTGACCGGTATGCACAATACGCTGATGTAGACCGTCACGCTGGTTATTGTGGAATGGACAAACTGGCTTGTTGATTGGAATCTGGTGGAAGTTCGGGCCACCTAAACGGCTGAGCTGAGTATCGGTATAGGAGAACAGACGTGCCTGCAATAACGGATCATTGGTAAAATCCAGTCCCGGTACGATATGTCCCGGACAGAATGCCACCTGCTCGGTTTCACCGAAGAAATAATCGACATTACGGTTCAGTACCATTCTGCCAATCGGTGTCACTGGCACCAGTTCTTCCGGAATAATTTTGGTTGGATCCAGCAAGTCGAAGTCGTACTTCATCTCATCTTCTTCTGGAACGACCTGTACACCCAGTTCCCATTCCGGATAGTTACCGGATGCAATCGCTTCATATAAGTCACGACGATGGAAATCCGGATCCTTACCTGCCAGTTTTTGTGCTTCATCCCAGACCAGTTGGGCTAGACCCTGTTTTGGCGTCCAGTGGAATTTCACAAAAACAGCTTTATTCTCGGCATTGATAAAACGGAAAGTATGCACACCAAAGCCCTGAATGGCTCTTAAATTACGCGGAATACCCCGATCTGACATGGCCCACATCACCGCATGTGCAGATTCAGGCACTAAGGAAACAAAATCCCAAAAAGTATCATGTGCAGATGCACCGGTAGGAATCTCGGTCTGTGGTTCAGGCTTGACTGCATGTACAAAATCCGGAAACTTGATCCCATCCTGAATAAAGAATACCGGCGCATCATTCGCCACTAAATCAAAGTTACCTTCTTCAGTATAAAACTTGGTCGCAAAACCACGAATATCACGTACCGTATCTGCTGAACCACGCGGGCCCTGTACGGTAGAAAAACGCACAAATACTGGCGTTTGTACACTGGTATTGGTCAGGAAGCCTGCCTTGGTCAGTTTTTCATTCCCCGGATAAGCCTCAAAATAGCCATGTGCGCCGACACCGCGGGCATGCACAATACGTTCTGGAATTCGCTCATGGTCAAAATGGGTAATTTTTTCCCGAAGAATAAAATCTTCGATCAAGGTCGCACCGCGAACGCCTGCCTTGAGACTGTTCTGGTTATCGGAAATTTTAACCCCTTGATTGGTGGTGAGTGCCTGCTCGGTCGCATCACTGCGATATGCGTCGAGCTGCTCACTTTTTTTATTGGTATTTTGTTTGTCTAAACCGTCTTTACCAGTCGCGGGGCTATTGGCCTTAATTTTCATGATGTATTCCTTGCTGAGCTTGAGTTTAGTTCAGATATTTTTGGTCTATCTCAAAGTCGCTTGAGCTTATATGTCGCATGGCTTAACCAACCAACGTCTCCCGTAAGTCAATCTGCTACAGCCGATCCTGTATCAGCCTCACATTTCTTCTGAATATGCTGACTCGAAGCATTTTTGCTTTTCTGGGATTATTGTTATTGGTTTCGCCTGTGTCCTAACATAACTGCATTTGAGAAAGAGATTTATTATTGTTTGTAGTGCCTTGTTTAATTAAGGCAGCATTGTGTTATTTTTTATAAATTTTGGGTTTATTGATGATTTAAATTTTTATCTAAGTTATTTATTTAAAATAAAATATTAAAGAGATATGTCTAAATAAAGATTTAGTGTAGTGATATGTGATCTTGCTCATAAATAAACGTTATGACGCAACACGATGTTTCGATCTTGAAATGATTAGGACTTTTTAGAAGTAGAATTTACCATAAGAAATTAACGTGCTACCGCTGAAGATGGCCAAAATTTGACAGATTTAAATAGTTACAATCCCGCGCCCTGCTTATACATAATGACTAAACTTCCTGCCCTCATATTGATCTAATATCTATAACTTATAACCACTTAAATCCATCAGCCTGTTCAGATCAAATACAAAGTCATAGAGATCATTTCATCTCTTGGCTCGGGCTTCGACTACATCCGACTTTATTTTAATACACCGTATCGCGTTAAGTTTGAAGGAGTAAGAGCATGGCCTCTTCTAAAAAAGAATCTAAAGCAATGAAAATTGATATCGGGATTTCGCATGATGATCGCGCCAAAATTGTCGAAGGTTTATCCAGACTTTTAGCAGACAGTTATACCCTGTATTTGATGACCCATAATTTTCACTGGAATGTCACCGGCCCCCAGTTCAACAGCCTGCACAACATGTTTATGACCCAATACACCGAGCAGTGGAATGCGCTGGACATCATTGCTGAACGTATTCGGGCTTTGGGCTTTGCAGCACCCGGCACTTATAAACAGTTTGTAAAACTCACCTCCATTAAAGAGGTCGAAGGTGTGCCTAAAGCCGAAGAAATGATACGTTTACTGGTAGATGCACATGAAACTGTGGCACGTACCGCCAGAAGTATTTTTTCGATCATTGAAGAAGCCAATGATCAGCCGACTGCTGACATTCTCACGCAAAGACTGGAAGTACACGAAAAAACTGCCTGGATGTTGAGAAGTAATCTGGAACAATAAAACCTGATGGATGAAATTTGAGATCAGGCTCATGCAAGGATGAAGCGCAAACTTGTGGTAGTGCCACTAAGTTCGGTTTCATCCTGATGCTTTCAATAGGTATGATTTACCGGCGCTCAATGATTAGATCAAGCTAAAAGACAGAATCATTAGCATTCAACCGTCAAAATTTAAGGATGTAGGCAATCGCGTACATCCTTTTTTCATGCCGCGTTTATTTAAATCTCAGGCATGGAAATAATTTAAGGGCAGTTTTAAATAAGAAATTCCATTTTCTTCCGCTTCAGGAAATTGACCGGCACGCATATTGATCTGAATCGCCGGTAAAATCAGTTTGGGCATGCCCAATTTGGCATCCCGCTGCTGGCGCATTTCAACAAAATCAGCTTTGGCCGTGCCAGTGTGAATATGGACATTATGCTGCTTCTGGGTCTGAATATCAGTTTCACAGACAAAGTAGTCGCGATGTTCCGGTAAATAGTCATGACATAAAAATACCCGGGTGGCGTCTGGCAACTGATACAGCTTTTGAACCGAATCAAATAAAGTCGCGGCACTGCCTTTAGGAAAATCACAGCGCGCTGTGCCGTAATCCGGCATGAACAATGTATCGCCGACAAAGACCGCATCCCCAATCACATAGCTGAGACAGGCCGGTGTGTGGCCCGGTGTCGGAATGTTATAGGCCTGCAATGAACCAATGCTGAATGCTTCATGATCAGCAAACAGATAATCAAATGGCTGAGCAAGATTAAACTGCTTGATGTCCAGATGATAGATCGCGCCAAAGGTCTCTTGAACCACAGAGATATGATGGCTCATGGCCATTTTGCCGCCCAACTGTGAATGCAGATATTGCGCTGCGGTCAAATGATCAGCATGCACATGAGTTTCAAGAATCCACTCAACTTCAAGTTCATGTTCTCGTACATAGGCGATGATGCGATCCGCATGCGTGGTCGAGGTGCTGGCTGAGGCAGCATCATAATCCAGTACGCTATCAATTACCGCACATTTTCCAGTGGCCGGATCACTCACGATATAACTAAATATATTGGTATCTTCATGAAAAAAATCCTGAACCACAGCGCTCTGACCCATGATGATGCTCCTGCCCATTGACGATGTAAGTAAATCCCTGCCAGCATGGCAAGAATAAAATAAACGGCCTGATAGTGACCTAAACCGATCAAGGTCAGACTGGATGCCGGACAAATACCGGCAATTCCCCAGCCGACACCAAATAAAAGACTGCCCGTCACCAGTCTAGAATCAATTTTCTGATTGGTCGGTAACTGGATCGGTTCATCAAATACAGTTTTCGTAGCCAGATTTCGACTGGCTTTTTGAAATGGAATAAAGGCAACCACTATCGCGCCCAACATCACAAAGGCCAGACTCGGATCCCAGTCGCCAAAAATATCCAGGAAATCCAGAACTTTTTCAGGATTGGCCATACCAGAAATCATCAAGCCTACCGAGTAACATTCAAATTTAACCCAGTCCGGAATGGTGACTGAACATGTCCATTCATTAGATCTCTTGCGAAAGTAAAAAATTGTTTATACTAGCCCCATGAAATATGAAAATTTAACTCGATTTAATGATGGGGAATTTAAACGACTCGTTGGAGTTCCTCGTCCATTATTCT
>SPVA01000078.1 GCA_013530545.1 Acinetobacter lwoffii | reverse complement strand
TCTACGTGTGAAGTATTAATTGTAATACCACGTGCTTTTTCTTCTGGTGCAGAGTCGATTGCAGCGTAGTCTTTCGCTTCGCCACCGAATTTCTTCGCACATACAGTTGCAATTGCAGCTGTTAAAGTTGTTTTACCATGGTCAACGTGACCAATTGTGCCCACGTTAACGTGTGGCTTATTACGTTCAAACTTAGCCTTAGCCATGAGATCTTCCTTTTTAAACTACTCATGCAGGATCACTGCATGAGCACTTGGTTTTTAACTATGAATTAGTTTGGGCTTATAGTAATCGAAAGATTACTCGTCGTCACCTTTTTTACCGCCAGACTGGAATTTAGAAATGATGCCTTCAGCCACGTTACGTGGAGTTTCAGCATATTTAGCAAATTCCATAGAGTATGTTGCACGGCCTTGAGACATAGAACGCATTTGAGTCGCGTAACCAAACATCTCTGCAAGTGGAACTTCAGCTTTAATTGCTTTAGTACCGCCAGGCAAGTCATCCATACCTTGAACCATACCACGACGACGGTTTAAGTCACCCATGATATCGCCCATGTAGTCTTCTGGAGTTTCTACTTCAACTTTCATGATAGGTTCAAGAAGGATAGGATCCGCTTTCATGAAACCGTCACGGAAGGCATAAGAACCAGCCATCTTGAACGATAATTCGTCCGAATCGACATCGTGGTAAGAACCGTCAAACAATGTAGCTTTGATGCCTACAACTGGGTAACCAGCAAGGACACCATTCTTCATACGCTCTTGGATACCTTTATCCACAGCACCGAAGAATTCTTTAGGAACTACACCACCAACAACTTCTTCAACGAACTCGTAGTCTTTACCAGCATCAGCATCCATTGGCTCTAAACGTACGTATACGTGACCAAATTTACCTTTACCACCAGTTTGACGAACGAATTTACCTTCTTGCTCAACTGACTTTTTGATCGTTTCACGGTAAGAAACCATTGGTTTACCAATGTTTGCTTCAACACCGAATTCACGCTTCATACGGTCAACAATAATGTCAAGGTGAAGTTCACCCATACCAGCGATGATTGTTTGACCTGACTCTTCATCAGTACGAACGCGGAATGATGGATCTTCCTTAGCCAAACGACCTAAAGCAATTGACATTTTTTCTTGGTCAGCTTTAGTTTTTGGTTCAACAGCCAATGCAATTACTGGCTCTGGGAATTCCATACGCTCAAGTGTGATGACATTTTTCTCATCACAAAGTGTATCACCTGTAGTTACGTCTTTAAGACCTACACACGCAGCGATATCACCCGCACGAATTTCTTCAACGTCTTGACGATCGTTCGCGTGCATTTGCACGATACGGCCGATACGTTCACGTTTAGATTTAACTGGGTTATAAACAGAATCACCTTGTTTAAGAACACCAGAGTAAACACGTACGAAAGTTAAGTTACCTACGAATTTGTCGTTCATGATTTTGAACGCAAGTGCAGAGAACGGAGCTTCGTCAGATGCTTCACGAATCGCTTTAGTTTCAGCCTTATCGTCAAGAACACCTTCAATCGCTTTAACTTCTGTAGGCGACGGTAAGAATTCAATTACTGCGTCCAACATACGTTGAACACCTTTGTTTTTGAATGCTGTACCACAAAGCATTGGTTGAATTTGACAAGCCAAAGTTTGGACACGTAGACCAGCAACGATTTGTTCTTTAGTCAAATCGCCATTATTCAGGTATTCATCCATTAACTCTTCAGAAGCTTCAGCAGCAGCTTCAACCATGTTTATACGCCATTCTTCAGCAGTTTCTTGAAGTTCAGCCGGGATTTCACCGTATTCAAACTTCATACCTTGTGAAGCTTCGTCCCAAATGATCGCTTTCATTTCGATCAAGTCGATTACGCCTTGGAAGTTTTCTTCAGCGCCAACAGGGATTACTACAGGTACTGGAGATGCACCTAAACGTGTCTTCATTTGTTCAACAACACGGAAGAAGTTGGCACCAGTACGGTCCATCTTGTTCACGAATGCTAAACGAGGCACTTGGTATTTGTTCGCTTGACGCCATACAGTTTCAGACTGAGGTTGTACACCACCTACAGCACAGTAAACCATACACGCACCATCAAGAACACGCATAGAACGTTCAACTTCAATTGTGAAGTCAACGTGTCCCGGTGTATCAATTACGTTGATACGGTGTTCAGGGAACTGTTTAGACATACCTGACCAGAATGTAGTCGTAGCAGCAGAAGTAATGGTAATACCACGTTCTTGCTCTTGCTCCATCCAGTCCATTGTTGCTGCACCATCGTGTACTTCACCAATTTTGTGAGATACACCTGTGTAGAACAAAATACGTTCTGTAGTTGTGGTTTTACCCGCATCAATGTGCGCAGAAATACCAATGTTACGATAACGAGAAATTGGGGTTTGACGTGCCATGATTTCTAGCATTCCTAAATTTTGTTGTTTAAAACAGGACGCTTTAAGCTGCATAGCAACTTAAAGCGCTTTGGTGACAAAACCATGACGGTCTTATCACCCTCCTGAATAGGGCCTGTTTTATCTGCTTAGAAACGGTAGTGAGAGAATGCTTTGTTGGCTTCAGCCATACGGTGCACATCTTCACGTTTCTTAACCGCAGCGCCTTTGCCTTCAGATGCATCAAGCAACTCGCCAGCAAGACGTAAAGCCATAGTTTTTTCAGAACGCTTAGCAGCAGCATCTACTAACCAACGCATCGCTAGAGCAGTACGACGGGATGGGCGTACTTCCATAGGAACTTGGTATGTAGCACCACCAACACGGCGTGCTTTTACTTCGACCATAGGACGAACTTTTTCAAGAGTAGTCTCGAAAAATTCAACTGGGTCTACTTTAGATTTTTCTTGAACGCGGTCTAAAGCACCGTAAACGATACTTTCAGCAATAGATTTTTTACCATCTTGCATTACGTGGTTCATGAATTTAGCGATTGTTTGGCTGCTGAACTTAGGATCCGGAAGGATTTCACGAGCAGCGACTACGCGACGTCTTGGCATTTTAAACTACCTATAAAGATGACACTTCAGGTTTATCCAGCATGAGTACAAAGTGTCATGTACTACTCGCTGGCCTTACTATACGTCGCTTGGAATTTTCACAAAATTAATGCAGAAATCAGACAAGCGAGACGATAAAGGATTGCGGTTCTACGTTCTTAAAATTTAATTCTTAACGAATTATTTCTTAGGACGTTTAGTACCGTATTTAGAACGAGACTGGTTACGATCTTTAACACCAGCACAGTCTAAAGAACCACGAACGGTATGGTAACGTACACCTGGTAAGTCTTTAACACGACCACCACGGATAAGAACAACACTGTGCTCTTGTAGGTTATGGCCTTCACCACCGATGTAGCTAGAAACTTCGAAACCTGAAGTTAAGCGAACACGGCAAACTTTACGCATTGCTGAGTTAGGTTTTTTAGGTGTAGTTGTGTAAACACGTGTACAAACACCACGGCGCTGTGGACAAGCCTTCAACGCAGGAACTTTAGATTTTTCAACTAAAGTCGTACGACCCTTGCGGATCAACTGATTTGTTGTTGCCATTTGGCAATTCTCCCGTTAATAAAAAGCCCCAAAAAACTACTACTTTTTGAGGGCATGCAATTGTAATTCAAGATGCAAAATTGGTCAACCTACTCAAGCCAAGCAAATACCGTTTCTCACGACATTTGCCTGCTTTTATTTACCTTCAAAATTCGCTTATTTTTTTGAATTTTTACTGACTTTTTTAGTCACATCTTGAGCTTCAGATTCAGTTTTCGAATTTTCTTGATCGTCTACGCCCTGCTGTGAAGTCTCTGTAGCAGCTTCTGCCTCGTCAGCAGCTTCTGGATGCAGTTCAGCTTCGATTTCCGGATCAAATGAAGTTTTGGTTAAAGCGGGTTGTTGCGACTGCTTATCTACCGCAGGTTCAACCAACTCATCGTTAAGCGCCTCCAGCCCTTCACTCACCTTTTCATCTTTCTTCACTTCTGCTTCTTCAGAGCTTAGATCATTCTGCTCTTTTTTGACCAGCTTGACTTGGGTAATCGTGTTATTGCCTTCAATCGCAATATCTTTATCCATGATCGGCTTATCTTTCGCAGGCTCAACATCGTGAGAGGCACCATTTAGGAGTTTCGGAGTTGCCTGTTGTAACAAACTGACTGCTTTTTCATAGGCAGCATAAGGAGACAATTGCGAATCCTGATGCTGAATCAGGTATTGGCGTGCATGCGAGAATGCTTCCTGAGCTTTCTGATTTACATCCTCGACAAAACGATGGCTATATACAGCACCAATACCAGCACTCGCCAGAGGCGTCAGTTTGGTTAATCGCTCCAGAATCGAAATTTTTGGCAGATGATTCATCCATTCCCATTTAGCCTCTCCCTCATGACGACTTAACCATTGCTTGATGGCGCTGACATCATTATCAGAACCTAGCATGGCTTGTAACTGCGAGATATCATGAGTTTTAAGTGTATTACTTAAAGCTTTTAAACCTAATAATAAGGTCTGTTTTTCCGCAATCAGGCTCAGGTCAATCTGTCTAAAGATATGCTGAACGATTTCCTGATCATCTTCTTTACTCAGGTCAAAACCATAAGAGCGACCGACTTGATAGATGGTACGCAATGCCATGAGCAAAGAGGCTGGAATATCAATGGCAGTACCAAGCATCCCTGAAGCGCCACTCACTGCCCCCTGAACCGTCGCAATCCATTTGTTTTGTTCACCCAAAGCCTGTGAAATTCGCTTGGATCGATCGACGTCCTGAGTGAGTTCCTCTAAATCTTTCGCTCCCGCTTCATTCAGAATGGCATCAACCGAACTGGTTTGATTACTAAATTGATTCAGACGATCATAAAAGTAGTTAGACACTTTTTCGGTTAAATCGGGAGAAACAAAATGCGCGACATTATTCACGGTATTAAAACGGCGTCCGAGAAGTTGGCGCGATACATTTGGAAGATGCTCGCGAAGCATTTGCTGAGGATTGTCATATTTTTTAGCTGAAAAAGCGCTTTTCGTCTTCGCCGAACCATCAATCACCTGATCGGAGCTGGAAGGCTTCAGTGCTTTAGTCACCGAATCCGGCGCCACATGATTCAATAAATCCAATCCGGTTGAACTGAACTTTTTCGCCACTCCAAAGGCATTCGAAATCAGACCATTAGATTGTTTATTATTAGCATTTACCATTTTTTACCTCAGCATTCATGTGCTTGTATTTGGTATAAATACTAGGTGTAGTCAGCGTTTATCTCAACTTTATTCTGTTTCATTTAGTAAAACCCCTACACGCCGACTCACAAACTCAACCGACTGTCACACGGCATAACATTTGCCATAAGATTTCAAAAGTCTTTCTGCTATCATGTTCCCCATCATGAAATAAGGCTAAGCGCTGGATTGGGCGATTTTAAAACCCAGATATCTGCCGCTGAGCATAGAGCAAACTATAAGGATCTGTAGATGAAACGTGTTGTCATCACTGGCATGGGTATTAACTCATGTATTGGTAATACATTAGAGGATGTAAACCATTCTTTACAAAACGGGATTTCAGGAACACGTTTTAATCCGACTTATGCTGAACTCAATTTCAAAAGTCATGTCAGTGCTGCAGCCGAGCAGGATTTCGACGGGATCGACCGCAAACTAAAACGCTTTATGGGCGTATGTGCGATGTATGCGTACAACTCAGCTCTTGCTGCAGTTGAACATGCAGGTTTAAAAGTTGAAGATCTAGCTGGCAATCCACGTTATGGTATCGCGGGTGGTTCAGGTGGCGGTTCAACTGCTTCCGTTATTGAAATGAACGAATTATTGCAAACCAAAGGTGCGCGTAAAGTCGGTCCTTTCTTTGTACCACGTAATATGACCAACACCATTACGGCTAACGTTGGCGTTGCATTCAAATTACAAGGCGTTGCACATACCATTACCAGTGCATGTGCAACCTCTGCCGATGCGATTGGTTATGCCTACAACCTGATTCAACTCGGCAAACAAGATTTAATGCTGGCAGGTGGCGGTGAAGAAGATCACTGGTCACAAAGCTTGTTGTTTGATGCGATGGGCGCACTTTGCTCTAAATACAATGACAGCCCTGAAACAGCATCACGCCCTTATTCTGCAGACCGTGACGGTTTCGTGATTGCCGGTGGTGGTGGTTTTGTGATCCTTGAGTCTTTGGAACATGCGCAAGCGCGTGGCGCAAATATCTTAGCTGAAGTGGTTGGTTATGCTGCAAACAGTGATGGTGCTGATATGGTTGCACCATCTGGTGAAGGTGCAACACGTTGCGTACTGATGGCTTTAGAAGAAGCAAAACAACACGGTGTCGATAAAATTGACTATGTAAACACACATGGTACTTCTACTCCAGCGGGTGACATCACAGAACTTAAAGCAATGGAACGTGCTTTCGGTGAAGGTCAGGTTCCTCCACTCAGCTCAACCAAATCAATGACGGGTCACAGTCTGGGTGCTGCTGGTGTTCAGGAAGCGATTTATTCGGTTCTGATGATGCAAAATGACTTTATTGCGCCAAACATCAACGTGACCGAGCTGGATGAAGGCGCGAAACCGTTTGATATCGTGCTTGAAAAACGTGACGCAAAATTGAATACTGTGATGAGTAACAGTTTCGGTTTCGGCGGCGTAAATGCTTGTCTCATTTTCAAAAAGTGGGAAGGCTAAGCTGCCCAATTTAGGGTGACTTGATGGATGCTCCTTCTGATGCTTTCTTGTGGGTAAAAGCATTACATATTATTGCAGTGGTTTGCTGGTTCGCGGCTTTGTTCTACTTGCCACGGCTGTATGTTTACCATGCCATGAGCGAAGATGCCGTCAGTCATCAACGCTTTGAAGTCATGGAACGCAAGTTGTACCGTGGCATCATGTGGCCAGCCATGTTGGCTACCTTGATTACAGCGCACTTTCTGGTGGATTGGGGTGATGCAACGCGTCATTACCATGAAGCCTTATGGTTTTACCTTAAAGTCGGCCTGGTCGGCTTATTGGTGATTTACCATCTGGTGTGTGGTTATTACCGCAAGAAGCTGATTGGTAATGCACACTACAAGTCACACAAGTTTTGGCGTTATTTTAATGAGATGCCAACCTTGATCTTATTTGCAGTGGTGATTTTAGTCGTGGTTAAACCTACTTTCTAATTCACCCACGCAATCAAAAAAAATCCCCGATCAGTCGGGGATTTTTTATGTCTGAATATTTAATGATTACCACGCTGACGCATACGTGGCTTATACAGCAGTCGATAGGTCACCGCCAGAATAATCAACCATAAAGGACTGATCATCAGAGCTTTTAGAGTGTCAGGTTCCAGGCTTAAAATAATCAAGGCGAATAACAGGAATGCCAATACCACATAAGACATCCATACCCCACCCGGCATTTTAAAGGTCGAGGCGGCATGCTTTTGCGGTTGCTGCTTACGGTAACGGATATAGCACACCATAATGATGCTCCAGATACTAATAAACAGGATCACACACAGCGAACTCGCCAGAGTAAAGGCTTCCATGGTGTTTGGCACAAAATACTGAAATGCTGCCCCCAACATAATAAAAGCACAGGAGAAAAATAACCCTGTGGCTGGTACAGCTCTGCTAGATAACCGCGCCAAAGCTTGAGGTGCTTGTCCGTCACGTGCCAGACCAAACAACATACGGCTGGTCGAGAATACGCCACTGTTCATAGAGGACATCACTGACGACAACACCACCAGGTTCATGATAATGGCTGAAGTTGGAATACCGGCATACAGGAACAAACTCACAAAAGGACTTTGATCCGCAGGAATCAGATGCCACGGTGTGACCGACATGATCATCAGCAATGACAATACATAGAACAGAATGATCCGCGTAGGAATAGCGTTGACCGCTTTGGGTAAGTTCTTTTCCGGATCTTTGGTTTCTGCCGCCATTGTGCCGAGCAGTTCCACCCCGACAAAGGCAAACATGGCAATCTGGAAACCTGCTAGAAAACCGGTAAAGCCTTTGGGAAATAAGCCACCATGTGCCCAGACATTACTAAAGCTGGCGACAGCGCCACTCGGTGCCTGAAAACCGCTAAACACCATATAGCCACCGACAAAGATCAAACCGAGAATGGCTAAAATCTTGATTAGCGCAAACCAGAATTCAATCTCACCAAACAGTTTTACCGTGACTAGGTTAATCGCGAGAATAAACAGCACACAGCCAATACTAATCATCGCCTGCCCCATCGGGGTAAAGGCCATGCCTTCGGGCAGCCAGAAACTCAAATAGTTAATAATCGCCGCGAGATCGGCAATCCCTACCAGCACCCAACCCAGCCAGTACGACCAGCCAATATAATAGCCAGCACCCGGCCCGATCAGGTCATGGGCCATATCAATAAAAGATTTGTAATGCAGATTGGACAACAGCATTTCACCCAACGCACGCATCAGGAAGAAGAACATGCCACCAATGATCATATAAATGATCAAAATTGAAGGGCCTGCCAGGGAGATGGTTTTTCCCGATCCCATAAACAGGCCAGTACCGATACAGCCACCAATGGCGATTAACTGCAAATGTCGGTTAGAGAGTTTTCGTTGCAACTCATGCGGCGACGATTTTACGTCTTCTGTGCCCGGGGTGGTTTTCATTTTTACATCCTTTTTAATCTTTACAACAGCATCAAGCTGAATTTACAACGTTCAGTCCTCGAACGCTTATTATGATATTTTCATACTTTTTACTGCGCTGTTCAGTGAGATTTACTGCACTAAAACGACTTAAATCATTGCATGGGAGATTTCAATATCAAAAATTCAATTAAGCTTGAGCTGCAATGACTGCAATTTCAATCAGCCAGTCCGGATTGACCAAATCTGCCTGAATCGTAGCACGTGCCGGCGTACCATGTCCTTGTAACCATTCCACCCAAAGCTGATTCACGGTTTGAAAATCATCCAGATGCTTGACAAATAATTGTGCAGAAAGCAGCTGGCTTTTATCGGTATTTGCCAGTGCAAGCAATTCTTCAATTTTTGCAAAGACTTCCAGTGTTTGGCCGCGTACATCCAGATCCGTGCTATTTGGCACCTGACCTGATAGATACACAGTTTGATGATGAATCGTCACCGCACTCATGATTTGATTGCTGTTGAGTCGCTGAATGGCTGTATTGTCCTGTGTCATGCTAATCTTCCTTATTTGGGATATTTAAATAAAATTTAAATTAAAAATTTAAGCGTCAATCTGGAAATGAACCCGGGCGGTCACCGCACACATCAGCTCATAGCCAATCGTGCCTGAACTGGCCGCCACCTCATCAATCGGCAAAGCCACACCTTGGGAAGATCGTCCCCAAAGTACCACTTCACTCCCCACATTCGCCTGCGGCAGCGCAGTCAGATCTACCGCCAGCATATCCATACTGATTCGACCCAATGTCTGTGTTTTGATTGAATCGACCAGCACGGGCGTACCGGTCGCCGATAACCGTTGATAACCATCCGCATAACCACAGGCCACAATCCCGATCCGCATATTCTGCGTGGCGATAAATTTGGAACCATAGCCAATGCTCTCACCTGTCTGGATCATCTGAATGGCGATAATTTCACTGCGCAAGCTCATGCTCGGTTGCAGATTCCAGTCTTGAATCGTGTGGGTTGGATAATCTGGTGAACTGCCATACAGCATGATGCCGCTACGTACAATATCGGAATGAAGGGTTTGATGATGCCGCAGAATGGCTGCGCTATTACTGAGCGAGATTTTACCTTCAAGCCCCTGAATGGACTGGCTAAAAATCAGGTTTTGATACTGAATCCCGTCCACGCCAAAACGCTGGCCATCCGCATCGGAGAAATGGGTCATATGGGTAATGGAACGGACAGTGTTCAGCTGTTGCAGCTCCTGCCAGATCTCTGCATATTGCTGCGGCTCGAAACCCAGACGGTTCATGCCGCTGTTCATTTTCAAATACACATCAAACTGTGCATCCGGCGCTATTTCGGCAAACTGTTTCAGCCATTGCACTTGATGTCGGGAATGAATGGCAAAGCTCATTTCATGCTTCACACATGCAAATAAATCCTCAAAAGCGAAAATACCTTCGAGCAACATTAGCGGCTTCTTGCATCCCAGCGCACGTAGCCGCGCGCCCTCTTCAATATCCAGAAAGGCAAAACCGTCTGCACCTTCAAGTCCAGCATAGACACGTTCAATCCCGTGCCCATAGGCATTGGCCTTGACCACGGCAAATACCTGACTATTGGGCATACATTGGCGCGCCACACTTAAATTATGCGCAAGCGCCTGTTGATGGATAATTGCAGTAATCGGACGTGGCATACATTCCTCCTTGAATATTCCGCCTCAGATGGCTCTAAGCCGCGTGGTGATAGCGCGCCAATGACAGACCTTCGGTGCTGATTTCAGGATCACGGGCCAAGACCAGATCGCTGATTAATTTCCCTGAACCGCAGGCCATGGTCCAGCCCAGCGTGCCATGTCCAGTATTCAGGAACAGGTTTTTAAAACGGGTTTTCCCAATAATTGGCGTACTGTCCGGGGTCATTGGACGCAGTCCTGTCCAGAAACTGGCCTGATTCATGTCTCCTCCAGGGAATAAATCACGGGTCACCATTTCCAGCGTGCCGCGACGATCTTCATTCAGACCCAAATTAAAACCGCTCAGTTCAGCCATTCCCCCTACGCGGATGCGCTGGTCGAAACGGGTAATCGCAATTTTATAGGTTTCATCCAGTACTGTAGATTGTGGTGCATAGGCCGGATCTAAAATCGGAATGGTCAGTGAATAACCTTTCACCGGATAGACCGGTAAATTCAGTTCAAGCGGTTTGAGGAAATCACGTGAATAACTACCAAAGGCCAGCACATATTTATCTGCCGTGAGTACCTGACCATTCACCAGAACACCTTTGATCTGGTCACCTTCTACAATCAGCTTTTCAACATTTTGATTGAACTTAAACTCTACACCCATCCCTTTGGCATGTTCTGCCAGGGCATTGGTAAACAGATAGCAGTCACCTGTTTCATCATTGGGTAAATGCAGACCACCTACCAGTTTGTCTTTTGCCTGTGCCAATGCCGGTTCTACACGCGCCAATCCATCGCGGTCCAGTAGTTCAAATTCAACTCCGGTTTCTTTCAGAACTTCAATATCGCGCTGCACCGCATCCAGCTGCGCATCTTTACGGAAAATCTGCAAAGTGCCTTTTGAACGGTTTTCATAAGAGATGCCAATATCACGGCGCAAATTACGCAAACAGTCACGGCTATATTCAGCCACACGCACCATCCGTTCTTTATTGACTGCATAATGCTGCGCATTACAGTTTTTCAGCATTTGTGCCATCCACTGCAATTGCCACAAGCTGCCATCGACATTAATCGCCAACGGTGCATGATGCTGAAACATCCATTTGACTGCCTTAAATGGAATACCTGGTGCAGCCCAAGGGGTCGAATATCCTGGAGAAATCTGCCCGGCATTACCGAAGCTGGTTTCTTGCGCCGGACCTGCCTGACGATCCAACACAGTCACGGTCGCTCCCTGCTGCGCCAGATAGTAAGCGCTTGCCACACCAATCACACCACTACCTAAAACCAATACGCGCATTACCTTAACCCTCAAACATCTTTTCAGTTTATTTCACTAGTATATTTTTGCTTTAATAGTTAAATTCACTATATTCAGACTGTATATTCAGTGAAATAAATATTTTTTCGGGCAGAATTAAAAAAAAGAGGGAAATATTGATGCGCAAATTAGACCGCATTGACCGCATGATTCTGGATATCCTGCAACGCGATGGCCGGATTGCCATTAGCGAACTTGCAGCACGCGTCAATCTATCGACCACGCCCTGTTCAGAACGGGTAAAACGGCTAGAGCGCGAAGGCATTATCATGGGCTATTACGCCCGTTTAAATCCGGAAATGCTGGAGCGCAACCTGCTGGTTTTTCTGGAAATCAAACTCTCCGCCAAATCAGGAGATGTCTTTGATCAGGTGGCTCGTAATCTGACTGAGATTCCAGAAGTCCTGGAATGCCATTTAATTTCCGGTGATTTTGATTATCTGGTCAAAGCACGTTTAAAAGAAATGAGTGCTTATCGCCGCTTGTTGGGAGATTTACTGAAAAAACTACCCGCCTCTGCCTCCTCGCACAGTTATGTGGTGATGGAAGAAGTCAAAGAAAGTTTATATCTGGACCTGGGTATTTAATGAGTCAAAAACAACAAAGCCCCAAACGGGGCTTTGAGATCGAACATTGATTGGAATTATTAAATCTTAAGCAGGAATGCGGAGCACCTGTCCCGGGAAAATATCATCTGCATCTTTGAGCAACGGACGGTTGGCTTCAAAAATCTTATTATACTGATTGGCATCACCATAAAATTCTTTTGAGATTTTCGACAGACTGTCACCTGATTTCACCGTGTAAAATTTACTTTCCGGTTCAGGACTGCTCACCGTAAGCTGATCATCCACTTTGGCGACATGATCAATATTACCCACGGCCAGAACAATCTTTTCACGATCGGCCTGGCTTTGCACCTGACCTCTAACCGTCGCCAGATCCGAAGCGGAATTATAACTAATGGATAAGCCAGTGATCGGAAGGCCCAGACTTTTCACATGGCCGAGTAATTTATTTGCCACTTCCTGAGCAGAGGGCTCTGCAGGTTGTGCTGCAGCCGGCGTTGTCGTTGTAGGTGCAGCCTGTGGTTCCGCAGCAGCTGTATTCTTCTTACCGATACCTTTTACAAAATCAAAAAGACCCATAGCGGACTCCATTCTTGTTGTTAATATCACATCCTTATTTTTATAATGAAAACTCTAGAGAGATAGTTAGTCATTGGTGACAGAAAGGTAATGGATTGTAAAACCTGCATTCATGTGAAAAGCAGACACAAAAAAACCACCTCAAGGGTGGTCTTTATGTTCAGCAAAGCTGAAATCGGCGATTAACCCAGTTTCTTAGAAACGTAGTCAATTGCAGATTGAACAGTTGTGATTTCGTTAGAATCTTCATCAGGAATCGTGATGTCGAAATCATTTTCGAAAGACATAACAAGTTCAACTAGATCTAGAGAATCTGCACCTAAGTCATCCATGAAAGATGCTTCGTTTTTAATCTCTTCGATTTTGATACCAAGTTGTTCTGCAACTGCTTGCTTAACACGTTGTTCGATATCGCTCACAGGAATTCTCCTCATTGCTTGTGGCGTTTTTAATGCCGTTAGTTTAATTGAATCTAAAAAATTTGGAAAGTTTATACTTGAGCTTAGCTCATGTATAAGCCCCCATTTACATGCATAACTGTACCAGTAATGTAACTGGCTTTATCTGAAGCCAAGAAACTTACGGCATTTGCGATATCCTGTGGATCACCTAAACGGTTTAATGCCACTTGCTCAGTCATTTTTTTACGAATTTCTTCGCTTAACTGTTCAGTCATCTCAGTCGCAATAAAACCTGGTGCGACCGAGTTTACCGTAATCTGACGACTGCCCATTTCTTTGGCAAGGCTGCGGCTAAATGCTTCAATACCTGCTTTGGCAGCAGAATAGTTGGCCTGACCTGGGTTGGCAAAGTGTGCCACCACAGAACTGATATTGATGATGCGGCCGAAACGCGCCTTGGTCATGCCTTTGAGTACACGCTTAGACAGACGGTAAACTGCTTTCAGGTGAATATTTAAAATATCATCCCAGTCATCTTCAGACATACGCAGCAGCAAATTGTCTTTGGTAATACCTGCATTATTGACCAACGCAAGGACTGGACCATAGTTCTGTTCGATGTCCGTTACCAGCCCATCAATCGCAGCACCATCACGTACATCTAGTACTTTTCCAGCGCCATTTTCAGCAAATTCTGCCGATAATTTTTCCGCACCTGCTTCAGACGTTGCAGTACCTACGACAAAATAACCGTCTTGAATCAATTGCTGTGCGATCGCAGCACCAATACCACGACTTGCACCTGTTACCAGAGCAACTTTACGTTCCTGTGTCATGCACTTTTCCCTTCTGCCGCCAATACGGTGTTTAATGCATCTTCCAGACGGGATTGACTGTCCAGTGGAAGTGCTTTTTGAATATTCGGCAAGCGTTTCGCCAAGTTGGTCAATACATTACCCGGACCACATTCTACGATGTACTCAATGCCTTCATCTTGAAGGTATTGTAAGGTTTTGGTCCATTGTACTGACTCATAAAGTTGCGCGGTCAACGCCTGACGCAATTCATTTACATTGGTTGCCGCTTGCGCGCCTACATTTTGTAATACAGGAATGCGTGGCAGCTCAATGGCGGTTTGTTCCAATGCCGGAGCAAACTGTTCAGCAGCAGGTTTCATCAATGAACAATGCGATGGAACCGATACTGGCAATGCAATGGCTTTTCCGCCGTTTTCTTTGGCCAATGCCATCACTGCTTCAACGCGATCTTTATTGCCTGCAACGACAACCTGCCCTTGCGCATTGTAGTTCGCCGCTTCGACAGAACCTTCGCCTGCTGCAGTTGCTTGTGCACACAGCTCAATCACTTTGGCATCGTCCAGACCCAAAATGGCAGCCATCGCACCCACACCCTGAGGTACAGCAGTCTGCATGAGTTTGCCACGCAAGTTCACTAGCTTCGCAGCATCACCCAGGCTTAAAGCACCTGATGCAACCAGTGCGCTGTATTCACCCAGTGAATGGCCTGCAAGATATTTCGGTGCTACACCGCCAGATTCCAACCACACGCGCCATAAGGCAATACTTGCAGTCAGCAATACCGGCTGGGTAAATTCGGTTTGATCCAGACCTTCGCCAGTTTGCGCAATCTGCCACAGATCAAAACCGACGGCTTCAGATGCTTCTGCAAATGTCTCGCGAATACTCGCAAACTGTTCTGCAAGCTCAGCCAGCATACCAGCTTTTTGGGAACCCTGACCCGGAAACACAAATGCAGTTTTTGTTGCTGGCGCTGCTTGTTCGAGTGGTGTAGCAGACATAATAAAATCCTTTCATTCAAGAGGTGTGCTTCTTCAATCCTAACAAGAAGACTGACCAATAAGACCACCTAAATCATTGTGGAGCGCAATTTAGCATGTAATTTTGTCGGCGGTAATTGCCAAATACAACAAAAAACCGATACACCTAAAAATCAAAGACAAAAAAAAGGGAGCTAAATGCTCCCATTTTTTCTACTAAGCTTGACGCTTAATACATCACCAATTATTCAGCAGATGCTTTAGCGAATAATTGACGACCACGGTAGATACCATCTTTAGATACGTGGTGACGATTCTCGGTTAAAGCGTCATGTGAACGGCGCATGTCACGGCGAGAGCGACTTTTACGGTTTTGCTGAACGGCCATGATGGCTCCTTACAAAGATCGAAAAAATGGATCAGAACAAATTCGATTGTCTTATACACAAGAGTATAACACAAAAATTAGTTAAGTTTACCCTTCAAAGCAGCCAAAACTTCAAACGGGTTGTCCCGTTTTTCTTCAGCCACTTCTTCTACGGCAGGTTGATGCTTATGTTCACAAAACTCATGTTTAGGCGACAACGGCATCAACAATAACAGTTCATCTTCTATCAGCGCGAGCAAATCAGCGGTCGCCGGTGCATCATAATCACCTTTGGTCGTTGCTTCACTTTCACCTAGGACGATGAAATCAGCATCCTCATCCAAGCGCTCTATCAGTGACTCATCATCCACAAGTGCTAAATGGAACGATGAAACCAGTTCAATTTCTACAGTTTCCAGACAACGCTGGCATTCCATAGGAACTTTTGTTTCAACGTGACCATCTAGCCATGCAATACGATGATAGGCATCCATTGATAGCTTACAGTCTATGTTAATCAATTGATCATCAATTGATCCAACAGCTTCACGAGCGATACGAACAAAGCGGGATAAAGGCAGTTGACCTGACCATTTAAAGCCCTGTTCAGCCCATTTAAACGGCTCAATCTGTGCCGGAAAGGTATTTGCTGACATAATTAAGGCGGCAATTCTACAAATTCATCAGTACTCTGTCAAAGATTAAGATACAATTTTGTACTTATTTCGACAGACCATTTGGGTAACTCAAGTCATGCATCTGTTGCAGCCGCAAACAGAAGTGAATGTTTCATCACTCGTTAGCACAATTCCAAGCCTTGATTCTGACAGTTCAACACAACAAGTGCAACTCTCGCCATGGGCGAATTTATCGTCAGAAGCGCAGCAGGTGGACTGGCTCATCTTACACTTTAATCACTGGTTTTCCCATTTAAATGTCACTTTAGTGCGTGGCGAATTTGAACCAGAATATTTCCCTGCAAGTACAAACAGTCCTGCCCGGATCCAGTTTGCCCATGGTTTCTTTAATAGCGCTTTGCATGAAATCAGCCACTGGACCATTGCCGGAGACAAACGCCGCCTGCTGCCTGATCTGGGTTACTGGTATGCCCCGGATGGGCGGACCCGTGAACAGCAGGCTTTATTTGAACAGGTGGAAATCAAGCCACAGGCAATTGAGTGGATGTTTGCCCAGGCTTTTGGCCGTAAATTTCGGGTTTCTTTGGATAACCTGACTGGCGACGGCGGTGATGGTGCCAGCTTTAAAGATAATGTCTACGCTCAAGTACAGGCTTATTTTAATGGTACAGCCAAACTTCCATGTGATGCAGCGCGCTTTATCCAATGTATCTGTATCTGCATTAGAGGTGGCAAAAGTTTACAATCTGATGAATTTATACGTGAAATGCTTGATTAAATTACACAAATCTACCTTTTTTATGATTGCCAGATCTTGCTTGAGCGCCACATAATAAGCCATCAGCCCAAGCTTGGAGTAGTCTCTATGCTGCATTTACGCGTACACCCAGACAATCCGCAACCCCGCTTAATCAGTCAGGCAGTGGAACGTATCCGTGCGGGTGATGTGGTGGTCTATCCCACTGATGCGGCCTATGCGATTGGTTGCCAGATTGGGAACAAGAGTGCCATGGAGCGGATTGCGCAAATTCGTGGTCTGGGCCCAAAGCATCAATATGCGATTCTGTGCTGTGATTTGTCCGATATTGCCACTTATGCCAAGGTGGACAATGCCATGTACCGTTTGCTGAAAAATAATACACCGGCTATTACGACCTTTATTTTACCTGCGACCAGCGAAGTCCCGCGTCGGTTGATGCATCCCAAGAAAAAAACCATTGGTCTGCGCATTCCAAATAATCCGGTGTGTCAAATGTTACTGAAAGAACTCGGTGAACCGCTGTTGACCTCTACCCTGATTTTACCGGGTCAGACTGACCCACTCGATGATCCTTATGATATTGAAATGCAGCTGGGCAAACGCATTGATGTTTTTGTAGATAGTGGTTTAGGCACCTTGAGCACGACCTCTATTGTAGATTTATCTGGTGATCATCCAGAAGTGATTCGTCGTGGTATGGGAGATGTCAGCGCCTTTGAATAAATGAGGTCTGAGAATTTCCTACAAACATTGAAGGAGTCAGAATAAATGGATTTATTTTACTTGCTCCTGAATCAGCATGAATTTTCTGTACAGGATTTGATCTATGCAGAACTGCCTTGGACACTGCAATCCAAGGCAGCCCTGGTCGAAGCACATCCTTCTCCCCATCTCACTATAAATATTGATCATACTGAGTACCAATTTTTCCTGACGTTGGCTCTAGTGAGACAGTTGTTGCAGATCTATTCAAACCAGAACGTATGCCTGGCAGAGACTTGCCAACGTATCATTGAATTTGCGACCAAGGAATACAATCATTCCTCACCATGAAAATCTAAAAAAGCATAGGGTGAGAGGTTGCAGTTTTATTCTTTTCAATTCGACAGGTATGCAGTGGCTGGCAAAGACAGTTTAAGAATCCGAAGCACGTTCATAATGACGAACCGCAATGAAATTTGGACATTGCGATAGCTTCTGTTCATGATGCATGAGCTCTTCACCCAGTTTATTTTTCAGATACACATGAAAAATAATCTGATCTTCTTCCAATACATTGAGCATCGCTGTACGCGCCTTGGGTTCCATGACTTTAAAGGAATTGATTGACTCACAAGACATGGCTTGCATATCCAGTTTAATCCGCTCATCCAGCTGGTCGCCCTCATAGGCCATATGCCGCATGTAAAAACGGATATTCGGATATTGGTCCAGCACACTAAAATCCATTTTCATGGCCTGCATGACAGGTCGGGCCTGTTCTGCAAAAGCTGAAAATCCGCCTGATTTCAGTCCTGTGCGTGCTTCATCTTCAAGCTGCATAATCTGATATTTGGGATAAGCCCAAAATCCCCCGAATGCGATCATCCCAATAACAACCAGAATAAGTGGCATGCTTTCTTCACCTTTTTATTGATTTTTGTGATTCTTGACTATTTTTCGAGAGTATAGCGGTATTTTTGACCAAAAATTATAGGAAAATATTTTATTAATACTTATTAATTTTATGTTTTTTAATGGGAAATCCGTTTAAAAATCACTCAATATCTGCCAGCTAGCTTATTTTCTCTTTTGATGAGAATCACTGTATTGATCGAGTTTTTTAAGTGCATCAACTGGCCTCATCCACCAGATACGCTTGATTATGAGAGCCAATTTAACGTGAAAATCACCGCAGCATTTCCCGCTATGTTCTGTCATTTTTCTCGTTGCTATTTTGAAAGAGCTGATAAATTCCATTATTTTTTTAAGTTTTTATGGCTTTGACGGCTTATTTAATTTATTTAAAGTTACTTTTCCAGTACAATGACAACGCTTAATCCTGTGCTTTTCTTTCGATCAGATACCGAAAATCAAGCCTTTGCATGCCTTTGAAAATTCGCGTGGCCTATAATTGTAATGACTCAAATTATCCATAACACTATGGAATCTGCTCCGCACATTCGGGTTCTGGATGAATGGCAGGATACAATTCCAGAGGATCTGTACATTCCTCCAGCGGCATTTGAAATCTTATTAGAACATTTTGAAGGCCCACTCGACTTTTTAATTTACCTGATTCAAAAAAACGGTTTTGATCTGTTACAGGTCGATATCGCGCCGATTGCAGCACAGTATTTGTCTTATATGGATGCGATGAAATCTCTGAACATCGAGCTGACGGCCGATTATATGGTGATGGCGGCTTTACTGGCAGATCTGAAATCGCGTTTGCTCTTACCTAAACCGAAAAGCCTGACTGCGATTGAACAGGATCCAAAACAAGAACTGATTGACCGTTTAGAAAATTATTTAAGAATTAAACAGGCAGCAGAACGTCTGGGCCAGATGCCAATTCTGGAACGTGACACTTTCACCACTAACATCAGTCTGGGAGACATCCAGCAGCCGAATGAAGGCTATTCAAGCGATTTATTGCGTGATGCCTTGCTTTGTATATTTAACCGTCCTGAACCGGTGATTCATCAGGTGCAACAGGAACCGGTACTGCTGGAAGAACGGATTGCCTATATTGAAAGTTGTATTGAAACTGGCGCAGTGCTCAGCTTTAAGGACTTGTTGAAACCGAGCCAAGGCCGTATGGGCATGGTCGTGACCTTTATGGCGGTGCTGGAACTGACCCGACAACAAAAAATTCAGATTATTGCTACAGGTATTGAAGCCCCGCTCGCAATTCAAGGAGCCAGTCAATGACACTCGATCAAAATACGCTGTTATCTGCAGAAGATAATCTGCACGAAGTCCTGATGCAGCTTGAAGCTATTATTTTTGCCAGCGACTCTGCTGTTTCATTGGCGCGTCTGAAAGAAGCTTTTCAGGATCGCTATAGCAAACAGGAATTACGTCAGTATTTACAACAACTTTCCATGCTGATGCATGGCCGTTCAATCGAACTGATTGAAACAGCACAAGGTTATCGTTTTCAAGTACGTGCAAAATATCGTAATATTATTGCACAGACCTGGCCAGAGCGACCGGCTCGCTTGTCGCCTTCATTACTGGAGACACTTGCAGTGATTGCTTATCACCAGCCAGTGACTCGAGCGGATATTGAACAGATTCGTGGTGTTACGAATAACAGTCAAAACCTGCGTACGCTGTTTGACTGGAACTGGATTAAAGAGTCTGGATTTCGTGAACTCCCTGGAAGACCTGCGTTGTTAATGACAACGCCACAATTTTTAAATGCGTTTGGCCTGAATAGTTTGGGCCAATTGCCTCCCCTGCAGGATGCCAAGGAAGCTTTTATGGCCCTCGATGCGAATGCACCGAAGTCATAAATAGGTGAACTGTTGATAATTATTTCTAAGGTTATGCTGTCATGAGTGAAAAGTTGCAAAAGGTGCTTGCACGCGTTGGTTTGGGTTCTCGCCGTTATATGGAAGAAGTCATTGCCGCGGGTCGTGTAAGTGTCAACGGGCAAATTGCCCAAGTGGGTGAACGAATCGAACCAGGTGATGAGCTTCGCATCGATGGTCGTAAAGTTGCCTTCCAGATTGAAGACGAAATCCGTCGTCGTGTCATTATTTACTACAAGCCTGAAGGCGAGATCTGCTCACGTAGCGATCCTGAAAACCGTCCGACCGTGTTTGAACAGCTGCCTGCTATTCCGGGCGATCGCTGGGTAATGGTGGGTCGTCTGGATATTAACTCGACCGGTCTGCTTTTATTCACAAATGATGGTGAACTTGCGAATCGCTTGATGCACCCATCGAATGAAATCGAACGTGAATATGCAGTTCGTGTCATGGGTGAAGTAACGCCACAAATTCGTAACAACATGCTTAAAGGCGTGGTGCTAGACGATGGTCCGGCAAAATTCGAATCTTTCTCTGAACTGGGCGGTGACGGGATCAACCGTTGGTTCCAGGTCGTGGTGAAAGAAGGTCGTAACCGTGAAGTACGTCGTATCTTTGAATCACAAGGCCTGAAAGTCAGCCGTCTACTGCGTACCCGTTATGGTACTGTGATTTTGCCACGCGAACTGCGTACCGGTCGCTGGATTGAACTGGATAAAAACGATATCGACAACCTGACCAAAGCTGTGGAATTGAAGCCACGTCAAGGTACAGGCTTGTTTGGTATGGCGAAACGCCGTAATGAACGTATGCAGGACAAGCCGATGGCTGCACGCCGTGGCGGTTTCTTGCGTCAGCAACGTCGTGACAGTGATGAGCAACCACAAAATAATACTGGCCGTGAGCGTCGTGATGACAATGCTTATGGTCGTCGTGACAGAGCTGAAAACCAGAATGGCACTCAGTTTGTGCGTCGTGAAAACCGTCCGGATCAAGGCTTTGGTCGTCGTGAAGAGCGTGATGAAAATGCGCCGCGTCGTCCATACGGTATCAACAAAGGCTTTAAAAAGTTTTAATTAAGATAAATAAAAAAAGTCAGGCACATTGCCTGACTTTTTTTATGCCTTATGCATCAGGCACTTTGTGGAATCCCTTGCGGAATGGCACCGAGTAAACGCTTGGTATATTCATGCTGTGGAGATTGATACAATTCATCTGAATTGGCGATTTCCACCAATTCACCATGATTCAGCACCATGATCTGATCTGAAATATATTTCACTACCGACAAATCATGTGAAATAAAGATA
Organism: Acinetobacter lwoffii; assembly: GCA_013530545.1. Taxonomy (GTDB): domain Bacteria; phylum Pseudomonadota; class Gammaproteobacteria; order Pseudomonadales; family Moraxellaceae; genus Acinetobacter; species Acinetobacter lwoffii_G. The sequence goes on along the minus strand of SPVA01000078.1, from coordinate 36,206 downwards.
TAGCTGAGTCCGAATTCATCCTGCAAATCTTGCAGTAAATTCAGCACCTGCGCCTGTACTGAGACATCCAGTGCCGAGACCGATTCATCGCAGATCAAAATCTCAGGCTTTAAGGTCAGGCAACGTGCGATTGCAATCCGCTGACGCTGACCACCGGAAAACTCATGCGGGTAGCGATAAAAAGCCTGAGCAGGCAAGCTGACCCGTTCCAGCAAATCCAGAGCCATTTGTTTGCGTTCAGCATCATCCTGACCAATCTTGTGAATCTGCATCGGTTCCATCAGGATTTGCCCTACGGTAAAGCGCGGATTCAGAGAAGCATAGGGATTCTGGAAAATGATCTGGATTTTACGTTGATACTGGGTAAATTCCTGTTCCGACATGTCCAGAATGTCCCGACCCTGAAACAGTGCCTTACCGCCCGTAGCCTTTTGCAGACGCATCAGCAACAAGCCAATGGTGGTTTTACCCGAACCGGACTCCCCGACCAACCCCAAGGTCTTGCCTTTGGCCAGCTGAAAAGAAACTCCTTTTACTGCTTGAAACTCATCTTTGCCAAACAGTCCTTTACGACTATAAAAAGATTTTTGCAGATCCCGTACATCCAGAATAATTTCCTCTCCGCCCTTTAGTCCACGTGAACGTTGCGGAAGCTGAGTATTCAGACGAATATCTTCCAGCCAGGTTGAACCATCCTGTTTCATAAAATCGCTGATCATCGGCAAACGTAACGGACGTTGCGAGAGTTGCGGGCGGCAGTGCAACAAGGCTTTGGTATACATGTCCTGAGGCCGGTCCAGCACCTCCCGAACCGGACCCTGTTCACGGATTTCCCCATGGCGCATCACAATCACCTGATCGGCAATTTCACCAACCAATGCCAGATCATGGGTAATAAACAGCATCGACATCTGGCGACGCTGACGCAGCGATTCCAGCAAGTCCAGAATCTGCTTTTGAATAGTCACATCCAGGGCTGTGGTCGGTTCATCTGCAATCAACAGTTTAGGTTCACAAGCAATGGCCATGGCAATCATGACGCGTTGCTGCTGTCCACCGGAAAGCTGCCCCGGATAGGCATCAATTTTAGTTTCTGGCGCAGGGATCCCTACTTCTTTGAGCAGTTCCAGGGTACGTTGCCGCGCCTGTTTTTTATTCATGCCCAAATGTAGTTGCAGGATTTCTGCAATCTGCATGCCTACCGTAAATACCGGATTTAGCGAAGACATTGGCTCCTGAAAAATCATGGCAATGTCTTTGCCGCACATCTTGCGCATTTCACGGGTTTTAAGCTTGAGCAGGTTTTTCCCTTCAAAGATGATCTGGCTATCTTCTGAAATACGTGCGCTTTCTGCCGGAAGCAGGCCCATAGTGGCGAGGGAAGTGACCGACTTGCCACTTCCCGATTCGCCTACCAGTGCAACTGTGGTATTGGCCGGAATCTCGAAAGAAACCCCTTTTACAGTCTCAATATATTCTTTATTTTCACCTTTAAAACTGACTCGCAGATTTTCTACGCGAAGTAGCGCAGGTGCTGTGCTTGGATTGATTTCAGACATCGTTGCGCTCCTATTTCAGTTTTGGATCTAATGCATCACGGAGTGCATCGGTAAACATCGAGAAAGCAGTTACCAATACCGCCATGGCGATTGAGGCTGCCGCCAGTTGCCACCATTTACCCAAAATCAGCTCGCTTTGTGCTTCATTTAGCATACTGCCCCATGACACTACCCCGATAGGCACACCGAAACCGAGGAAGCTCAAAATGACTTCGGACTTGATAAATGCCACCACCAGAATAGACATCTGTACCAGGGCAATATGGCTGACATTGGGAAAAATATGGACAAACATACGACGCATATTACTCACGCCAATCGCCTTGGCAGCCAGCACATATTCACGTGCCGTATGCTTCATGTATTCAGCACGAACCAAACGGAAGACCCCGGTCCAGCCAGTCAGACCTAAAATCAGGATGATTGATAAAATACCTTTCTGCTGTAACACTGCGGCAATGGCCAAAACCAGCAACAGATAGGGAATCGAGGTAAAGATATTATAGAACCAGTTTAGGAAATCATCGACCCAACCACCAAAGTAACCTGCTATTGCACCCAGTGCAGTCCCAATCAGTACAGCGACAAAGGCTGCAATCAGTCCAACCAGAATCGAGGTTTCAGCCCCCTTAATGGTTTTCTGTAAAACATCCTGCCCCCATTTATCGGCACCGAAGACCAGACTTTGCTTGAGTTCCCCACTTTCATCCATCAGCTGGCCACCGAGTTCCTGATTAATGGCCTTCATGTCTTCTGCCAGCGGATCGACCACTCCATAATAATCGATGCCTGCACCAGCACCCTGCTCAGCAGCAATTTCAGCATTTAATTCAGCAATGACATCTTTTAAGGGATCAACTGGATTGACCGGTAGAGGCACAGATTCTGCGCCCTGCTCTGGATCGGATGCAACCGGAACTGGCGCTGCACTGATAAAACTCGGCGGTGCATAGCTGACCGCCACTTCTTTATTCCAGTCTTTGGCAATTAGGCCGCTCATTGACAGTACCAGCAGCAGCAGATAAAACAGCACCACATACAGGGAAAACATGGCAATCCGGTCACGTTTCAAACGGCGCATGGCCAGTTGCCATAATCCTGTTGAAGCCGATTCAGGTGCTGCTTCAGTCGCTTGTTCTTTTTTAAATATCGCACTCAGCATAATTCACCTACTTCAACTGTACACGCGGATCGACCCATTTATAGATCAGATCGGCGATCAGGTTGAATATCATGGTCGCAGCAGCGACATAGACCGTAATGGCTTTAATCACAGGAAAATCGGAACGTTCTACCGCAATAATAACTTCACGGCCAATTCCCGGAATACCAAAAAAACGTTCGATCAGGAAAGCACCGATCAGCAGTGCCGGAAGTCCTGCCATCACATCGGTAATAATCGGAATCGAAGCATTGCGCAAGACATGCACGCCCATGATACGGTTTTCACCCAGGCCTTTGGCACGCGCAGTACGTACATAGTCCTGATTGACTTCATCCAGTACAAAACTACGATACAGGCGTAGTGTTGGTGCGATACTTACCACCAACATAATCAGCACAGGTAACAAGGCATATTTGAAAAGATTATCGGCAAAATTATCGCTCCAGCCCTGTACCGGGAACCAGCTCAGTTCATAGGCCAGGAAATACTGGAACACGATGATGTACACCAGAATACTGATCGACATACCGATCGTACATAGCATCATGATCATGCGATCAGTCAAAGAACCACGAACAGAAGCTACACCTAAAGCCAGAATGATAGAAATAATAGTTTGCAGAATAGTCAGTGGAATCAGAATGGTCAGTGAGGGTCCCAAACGGGTGGTGATAATCTGTGCCACCGATTCCCCGGTACTCCAGCTCACCCCATAATCAAATGTTAAAATCTGCTTGATAAAGATCCAGAGTTGTACGTAATACGGTTGATCCACACCCAGTTGCTGACGGATGTTCTCAATCTGTTCCGCATTGGCCATTTTACCGGCCAGAATATAGGCAGGGTCTCCACCTACCCAGTTAAACAGCAGGAAAATCAGCAAAATCACCCCGAGCATGGTCGGGATCATTTGCCAAAGCCGTCGAATAATATATGCCAGCATCGCTTGCCTTCCTTAATTTTTTCCAGAGATTTCATTAAAGAAAGCTTTGCTGTCCGGATCACGACCCAAGAAGTCTTTCACCATTTGCTCGCCATGCTTTTGTCCGCCTTGAGCCAGGACCGTATTACGATAATGCGCACCGACTTTCTTGTCCATGAGCTGATCACCAAAGGATGAAAGCATATCCAGGGCAATGACCTCAGACCACATATAGCTATAGTAACCTGCCTGATAGCCGCCCATCAGATGCCCGAACTGTCCCGGGAACTGCTGACCGTTAACATAACCCAAGGCAGTTTTACCTTCCATATCCTGCCAGAGTTTTAAAGGCTCAATGTTTTTTGCATCTTTACCATGCAAGGCCATATCATATTGGGCATATAAAGCCTGACGGGCATAATGCAGGCCTCGGCCGTAATTCTTCACATTCTTTAAGCGCTCGGTCATGGCAGCATCCACCCGAGGACATGCCGGCTCACAGTAATCTGCTACTTTTGACAAGGTTTCCAGACGGCGTGCCCACTCTTCATACATCTGTGACGGTGCTTCTACAAAGTCACGCTCTACCGAGGTACCAGACTGTTCTGTATAGCGGGTTTTCGATAGAATCCCGTGCAAGGCATGACCCATTTCATGCACAAAGGTTTCCAGCTCGTTGCTATTCAAGCCCTTACGGTTAAAATTGGTCACCAGTACCGATACCGGACGACGCTGATTCAGGGTACTGCCGCCATAAGCTCCCCAGACAGCTGCATGCCCATATTTGCCTTCACGCGGGTATTTATCAACATATAATCCGCCCAGGAATTCGCCCGTAGCCTTGTCATGTACCGCATAATATTCCACTTCATCATGCCAGGCCTTGACTTTCACCGGCTTGAACTCAATGCCATAGAGTTCCGAAGAAATAGCGAATAACCATTTTTGCGATGCTTCTGTCGGGAAATAATCCCGCAATTTTTCCTGGTCTACCTTGTATTTGGCCTGACGCAGTTTTTCACTCCAATAACCCTGATTCCAGCGTGTAATTTCTGCTTTCTCTAACGGAACTTTTAAAGTTTCAGCCTTGAACTGGCGTAATTGTTCTACATCCTGCTTTTCTAGAGGTGCAACTTTGGCATAAACCTCATCCAGAAAACCGTTCACTGCTTCAGGAGTTTTGGCCATACGGAATTCAAGCGCAGAATGAGCATAGCTTTCCTTATCAAAAAGTTGTGCCATTTCATAACGCAGATCAATGGCTTTTTTCATGAATTGCAAGTTTTGTTCGGTCCCGCGACGCGTGTAAGCGGTCTGGTAACGTTTGCGTGCTTCATCACTTTCTGCCAGCTCCATAAAAGGCTGGTATTCCGGATAATCAAAGCCGAGCAGATAATTGCCCTTTTCATTTTTCTTTAAATTTGCGATGTAACTTTCTGGCAGGCCTTTCATTTCAGCTGGAGTAAATTCAACTTTTTCAGGGTTATCCCGCACATTTTTGGAAAAATCCTGCCCCAGTTTGGTACTTTCTTCAATAATTTCTTTCAGTCGTTTCTGTTTTTCTGCACTGAGTTGTACCCCGGTATTCTCAAACTGTTCCAGAATATCTTCTAAAAATTTCTGATCAATCGGATCGCTGGCTTTCAGTTTCTTGAACTGGGCATACAGTTTAGGATTCTGATACAGGGTGGTCTGGTATTTGCTGATTTTAAGTTCACAGTCATCGGCTGCCTGACGCAATGCAGGATCCGGATCGACATTACTATATAGTCCTACTGCAGCACCGAAATCCCGGGCTTTGGCATGCAACTCATCCCATTCAGCCAGATAAGGCCCTGCCTTGGCTTTATTTTTAATTTTCTTATTTTCAAATATCTGGATATCTTTTTGCATGGAAGCCAGACTGGCATCACATAAAGACGGAATTTCTGCAGCCTTGAACAATGGCAGCAGCTGTACTTGGGTATCTGCCGCTACACCCTGATATCCCCCCATTATCATTAAACATAAGGTACTTAATTTTAAAGACTTTGATTTCATATTCATCTCCAGATTTTTTCTTACTTTTTCGTATTAATATCGATATACATCCATTCTGAAGACAGAATCGGATGGGACTTATGTCCAATAATTTGGGGTTGGGTCAAGGCATTACGGTAGGTGCTATAGAGCATCAGGGTCGGCATGTTGACTTCGAGAATCCGGGTCATTTTGCGATAAAGCAGATCACGCTCAGGGCCTGGCGGCATGCTCTGGGTTTGTTCGTATAGACGGTCGAATTCAGGATGTTTAAAGCAGGCATTGTTGGTGACATTGACATTCTTGCCATAGAACAACTGCATAAAGTTGTCAGCGTCTGGATAATCGGCAATCCATGCAGAACTCTTGAACATGGTTTTACATTGCTTTTCCAGCTTGATGCCTTCAGCGAATGGCATAGCCTTACTGGTCAGCTGAATATGAATACTGTCCAGGGTCTTTTTCCAGAACTCACCCTGTTGCTGGCCCCGACTGGTATTCCCAGTAATCAGTTCAATCACCAGAGGTTTACCTTCAGGTGTCTTGCGCCAGCCATCTGCACCGATCTTGTAGTTATAGCGGTCGAGCAACATGTTGGCTGCTTTGACTGAATAGGGAATACTGCTTTTATAAGCAGGCGAATAGCCGGCTATCCCTGGCGGAACAGGCATATGCAGTTTTGCTCCATCTCCCTTAAGTAATACATTGATCATGTTTTCCACAGAAAATGCCATCGCCATGGCACGGCGTAAGGCAATTTTTTCTGGCGTGAAACCACCCACGACTGGGTTTTGCATATTCCAGTAATGGTAGCTAATGGAGGGCTCTAAAATACGTGACAGCTTCACCCCTTGCTGGGCTAGCTCAGGCTTTAATTTATCGCCATCGAGGGCCTGTACGACGATATCGCCCTCAATTTCGAGCAGGTCCAGTTCATTTTTCTTAAATGCCAGCATCCGGGATTGCGCTTCTTCAATAACACGCACATCAATAGTGCCGATTTGAGGCATTTTTTTGCCCTGCATGGCTTTTACAATAGCCTGATCTTCTGCACCACTGGCTTTAAAGTCCCAGACAAAACCACGATAAGCCGGATTTGGTTTTAAGATAATCCGTGAGCCTGGTGTCCAGCGGCTGAGCACATAAGGACCAGTTCCCACTGGCCTATTCATGACCCAACCCGCCTTATCTTTATATTTTTCAATCACTTCACGAGCCACTGCAGCGGCAGGCCCATGTGCCAGCAACATCGGAAAGTTCTGATCCGGATTATTCAGCTTTAATACCAAGGTATAGCGGTCTGGGGTCTGAATACCTTCAAACGGATTTTCATAGGCTTTGCCATTCTTTTTGGTTAGAGCCATCCATGCATCCAGCCCTTTAATTCGGCCATCCAGCAACCAGCTGTTCGGTGAATGCAGCTTTGGGTCCAGTAGACGTTTCAAGCTATAAGCATAGTCATACGAAGTCAGCTCACGTTTTTTACCGCCGAAGACCGGATCATCGGCAAAGTAAATACCCTTTTTGATTTTGATGGTATAAGTCAGGCCATCCGCACTCACTTGAGGCAGACTGACTGCAGTCAATGGCACCAGTTTCGCTGGAGAGGCCAGATAATCATAGGTATATAAGGTTTCGAAAATCGCCGAGTTAATCTTGGCCGAATAACGGTCATGGATATAACCCGGATCAAAACCGGTTTCAGCTGCCAGAAATACTGTTTTTAAAACCTTATTCGGGTTGGCAGGATTGCTAGCCCATGTCGGTGCACTCCCTGCCATCATCAAACCGGCCACTAACACTCCACTGGCCAGTTTTTTTAAAGTATTTTTATTCACATTCATACTGGTTCTTAATCTTCTCAAGTTATTTTTTAACAGGTTCAATATCCATATATTGCCAAACTGCTCTGGTCACCGGATGGGCCTTAAAGCCCTGTACATGCGGATGAATCAACCAGTTACGTATACGGGTATTGTGCAGAATCCATGGATTATCGGCTTCCATCTGACGGTTCATCTGCTCATAATATGGCGTCCGCTGCTGCGGCGGCAGTTTCATCGCGGTCTGGTACAATGCGTCATAGGCTTTTGAGGTATAGCAACTCAGGTTGCCTTGCTGCGCATTTGGCCCATACAGTAACTGGGCAAAGTTTTCCCCTTCCGGATAGTCTGCAATCCAGGCTCCCCCCCACATCATATGTTTGCATTGGGTGGCTTCTTTTAGATTGTCAGCAAAATTACTGACCTTAAACTCAATTCGCACCCCGATCGCATCCAGATTCTTTTTCCATAACTCTGCAGAAATCACCGAAGAGCTTGAGCTGGTTGAATTCATTTTCAGTATCAAAGGTTTGCCATCGGGCAAGGTGCGGTAACCATTAGCACCTTTCTTATAACCAAAGCGGTCAAGCAGTTTATTGGCGAGTAATGGGTTATAAGCAATACTGCTTTTATACTTCGGGTCATGTCCACCCACTCCCTCTGGCAAAATCATTTCAGCTTTATCGGCATGACCTTTGTACAACTGCTGAATAGCTTCTTTCTGGTTATAGGACAAGGCGAGAGCACGACGTAAGGCAATTTTTTCCAGTGAATTCCCACCAATTAACGGATCACGCATATTCATGATGGTATAGGTAATTTCCGGTTCTTTATTCGGATAATGCAGGATGCCTTTTTTCTTGTATTCGCTTTTCAGCTGCTTATTTTCCAGTGCCTGTTCGGCGCCGCTCGCAGTGAGTTTGTCATAGTCCAGTTGTCCAGACTTTAAAGCCAGCCAGCGAGACTGTTCCTCTTCAATAATACTGATTTTGATCTTGCCAATTTGCGGTATCTGCTTGCCTTGCATGGCTTTGACAATACGTTGATCCCATTCAGAACCATCACCCTTAAAGTTCCAGACAAAACCACGATAATTCGGGTTGGCGGTCAGTTCAATACGGCTACGCGGCACATATTTGTGTAACTGATACGCTCCTGTTCCAACCGGATGCTGACCTGCCCGATGACCATAATGTTCGATCGCTTCCCGTGCGGTACCACTAAAAGCCACATAGGCCAGAATATACGGAAAATTCAGATCGGAACGGGTCAGGGTAATTTGTAAAGTATATTTATCTAGTGCTTTTAAACCGGGAATAGGTGCATCGTAGTTGAACTTGCCAGTTTTTTTAGCCTGCTGGATGACCTGATCTGCCCCAAGGATTTTTCCCTCGATAAAAGAAAAAGAAGGAGAATGATTTTTGGGATCCATGATCCTTTGCATGGAGTAGATATAATCACGCGCCACTAGTTCACGCTTCTTGCCCTGAAATACAGGATCAGGACTAAAATAAATTCCTGGCTTGATTTTAAAGGTATAAACTTTGCCATCCTGCTCAACTTTGGGTAAAGATTCAGCTGTATTTGGAGCCAAGATTGCAGGCCGCGCCAGATAGTCATAACGTAACAAAGGCTCAAAAATAGCTTCAGCAACGCTACCACTATAAAAATTATAGGTTTTGACCATATCAAAACCGTCATCAGGTGCTTCAAAAGCCAGGTTTAAAACTTTATCCGGATGTGCAGATGATTTTGCCCAAGAGGTTTGCCCCGTAGTCATGGCCAAGGCCAAAATTGTCATACTGAAAAATGCTGATTTCAAATTTGTACCTATTCTTGATCTTGAAGTTTTATTGCTATAGGAAGTCTTTAACACATCATCCCATATTTGCTTCAATGGATGGGTCAAAGCTGGACAGATGGAATAAACTGAACAAAGCGAATTTCATGCCATCCTGGAAAAATAACGATTTTTTCCTGTTATTAACTCAAAAAAGCTTATTTTTATTAATCATTTAAAACATTATCAATAACATAATATTTTCCATGAATCATTAATTTAATGTTTATTCTTAAAATCTAGCTTTAAGCCTAGTCTGCACAAAAATAAACCAGACCTGTTTCATATTATTGCATGCTCCCACTACTTCAACCCAAGAAAATACACACATAAGCAAATGAAATATATAATTATTATCTTATTAAATTATTGTATATTTTATGTAAAAATCATGCACCATGATTAAACTTTATTCAATTTTCCTTTCAGTTTTAGATTCCTTTCTTATTCATTAAATATTTATTTTTTACTTTCTCATGGTTTCCTATAGAGACTTTCTTCAGATTTTAAACCCTACTCTCTTAATATTTCTTCATCAGAACTTAGTAAATCTAAAAAAACTAAATTAAATATAATTTTTTCAGCTACTTAATGTTTTTTAAAATTAATAATTTATAAGTTGGCATTCGCTTTGCTTAAGTCCTCCCAGCACTACTTCACATAACAAAAGGGTGAAAATTACGATGAAAAAAAACAAATTGGTCGGATCTATGGGGGCTCCAACCGTTGGAAAAAAACTCATCAAATTAAGCGCGTTAAGCTTAAGCATGATGTGTCTTTCGCTGGCACATGCAGCAGATGAACCAGAAAACTCCGCTGCACAACCTACCAAGGTAGAGAAAGTGCGAGTTACTGGATCATCTATTAAAGGTGTAGCCGCACAAAGCGCCTCACCAATCACGATTATTAAAGGTGAAGATCTGGTGAATCAGGGGGTAACCACTGTAGAAGAAGCATTGATGAAAGTCAGTGCCAACCAAGCAAGTTATGTCACAGCACAAAATGTCGGTGCCAGTAATACCAGTGGTTCAACAGCAAATTTACGTGGTCTTGGTTCGGATAAAACTTTAGTTTTAATTAATGGTCGCCGTGTTGCAAGCAGTGCATTTGGTACCGATTCAACCAACTTAAACAACATCCCTCTCGCATTGGTAGAGCGCATTGAAGTCTTACGTGACGGCGCATCTGCAGTCTATGGTGCAGATGCAGTGGGTGGTGTAATCAACTTTATTACGAAAAAGCAATATGAAGGCGTGGGCATTACTTTAGGTGGTCAAATTCCTGAAGAAAAAGGCGGCGAAAAAATTGACGTTTCGATTTTTGGGGGATATGGCGATCTAGATGAACAGGGTTTTAATGTCTACGGTGTGATCGATTACCGAAAACAAGATACGATTTGGGCAAAAGACCGTAAAGTCAGCCGCCGTGGTGGGGTACTTCCTGAATTAGGAATTGATGGCAGTTCAGCAAATGCTTTCCCTGCAAACTTCTACGATCCTAATGGTGGTCCATTGGATGAAGATGGCAATCCTGAAGGGATATTAGGCAACCCTTATGGCGATGACTGTTTAAATACCAAAGATACTGTACCTGAAGATGGCTTCTGTTATCTAAATACCCAAACTGTTATTGGTATTGTGCCTGAACAAGAAAATCTTTCTGCATTAGGTCGTGCAACCTTCAAACTATCAGACAACTTTAATGCAATTGGTGAATATATCTATGCACGTGATGAAGTAACCACTTCAATCGCGCCTGATGTTTATAGCCGTAGTGTGACCTTGCCTTATGCTAGTAAATATTATCCAGGTAAAGGCATTACCCCAGCATTTGATGGTTTGACGACTAACACCCTGCAACTGTATCTACGTTCACAAGGCGGCAACCGTGTTTCTAAGTCAATTAACGAATCGAACCGTATCTTTGCTGGGATCGAAGGTGAAGCATACGGTTGGGACATGAACGGGGGTATCACTTACACAAAAAGTGAGGCAACCGATAGTTTCGTAAGTGGGTATTTAAACCGTAGTCGAGTTCAGGCTGCACTTGATAATGGAACTTTGAACCCATTTGGACCACAAGCGCCAGAGGATCAAGGTCTTTGGAACACTTTTGATGTCAAAGGCGATACCAATCAGGCATCTTTAGATTCAACTACAATTGACTTTACCGTGAGTCGTCCAATCTACACACTTCCTGCAGGTGATGTTGGTTTTGCTTTCGGCGGTAGTTTCTCCAAACAAGACTGGGAAGCAACTGTAAATTCTGAAATTGTTGCTCAAGTTCCAGGTTCTGGTATTGATCCAAATAAACCAAAAAGCTCAGGCGATCGTGACATTAGCGCAGTATTCACTGAATTCCAAGTACCTTTATTGACCAACCTGGAATTACAGTTGGCTGCTCGTTATGATGACTATAGCGATTTTGGTGACACCTTTAATCCTAAAGTGGCCTTACGCTGGGAACCAGTTAAAGAACTCATGTTCCGTACTTCTTACAGTACCGGTTTCCGTGCACCAAGCTTATATGACGTCAATGCTCCTTCGGTCAGAACCTGGACTGGTGCAAGATATAACGACCCGATTCTTTGCCCGGGTGGTACACCAACTGAAACCAGATACCAAACTGAATGTAATACCCAGTTTATCCGTACACAAGGCGGCAATTCTGAACTAGGTCCAGAAGAGTCAACATCTTACATGGCTGGTTTTGTCTTTGAACCGATCAAAAACTTAGTTTTCACTGCCGATTACTACAATATCGAAATTGAAAACCTAATTGGAACGATTGGTGAATCATCAATTTTTGGTGATCCAGAAAAGTATGCTCAATACTTTGTTCGTAATGCAGAAGGGCGTATTGACCATATCTCAACTAACTTGATTAACTCCGGTGGCTTGAAAACCCAAGGTATTGATTTGAGTTTGAACTATCTTTCTCCAATGACGTCAACTGGCCGCTTCGGTTTCGGTATTGACGGTACTTATGTGATTCAAATGGATTACCAGGATGAACCAGGCGGTGAGTGGGAAGGTTATGTCGGTGTTTATGATGACCCAGCAGTGGTTCGCTGGAAACATACTGCAAACGTGAACTGGTCTTATGAAAACTGGAGAATGGTGTTTGAACAACAGTTCGTTCGTGGTTATGAAGACTATTCAGAAGAACGCGATGTTGCTGACTACACCGTATACAACATTTCTGGCACTTACAAAGGATTTAAAAATCTGGAGCTAACTGCCGGTATTAAAAATATGTTCGATGCAGAACCACCTGCCTCTGACGTAATGGATAACTTCCAATACGGTTATGACCCACGTTATAGCGATCCAACAGGCCGCGCTTACTTCTTACGTGGTACCTATAAATTCTTTTAATTAATTACTTCGCAAACACTGCTGCCAAGCGGTGTTTGCGGTTTTCCCCGTTTAATTTTAGCCAAACAAAAAATAATGCTGCTTCTCATCAGTGCACTATTTCCTGTTTGTCTTAAATTCTAGGAGTCATGATGGGCACAAAGTTTGAAGACTTAGAAAAAAACTCCGCCAAAAAACTGACTGGTATTGGGGTCGTTGTTTTTTTGCATATCCTGGTGGGCCTGGTACTCATGGCTGGTATGGCAAAAGACATTATTAAACCAACGGAACAGCCGGTAGAACTGATGATCATTCAGGATATCAAACCGCCTGAACCTGAGCCACCAAAAGAAACACCCCCTGAACCACCAAAAATCGTGGAAAAAGTGGCACAAGTGCCTGAGGTGAAACCGGTTGAAAAAGTAGTTCCTGTACAGAAAACACTTCCAACGCCAACCCAACCGACAACTGTTGCAGTGCCTACTCCCGTTGCAGCGAATCCTTCACCAAGTCCGATAGCAGCACCGGCTCCAGTAGTCGCAGCCGCTCCAGCACCAGCCCCTCCACCCGCTGGTGTCACTCGTGGTGTTTCACAAGGTGAAGCAGGTTGTAAACGCCCAGACTATCCACGTGATGCACTAATGAATGAAGAACAAGGTGAAGTCTTGATCTCTGTATATGTAAATACCACCGGCAAGGTCCAGGATGCCAAAGTGAAAAAGTCGAGCGGTAGTCGTGCGCTGGATCGTGCAGCATCCAAGGCCTTTAGTTTATGTACTTTCAAGCCAGCAATGAAAAATGGCGAGCCGCAAGAATCTTGGTATGACATTCCCTATGAATTTGTCCTTGACTAACAGATACAACAGATAAAGAAAAAAATCAGGAGATCTATGATGAAAAAATCACTAAAACCTTTAAAAAACATGACTGCTGCCGGTGTAATTGCCATGAGCACTTTATTACCTCTACAAGCAGTTTTTGCAGAACAGTCCGCTACACCAAATACCAGTGCTGTTACTGAAACAGCGGTAACAACACCTGCAACAGCGGCTACACGGACCCCACCGCCATTACCAGCTGAAGCTAAGGATGAAAAGGCTGGATATAATCCTTATGGCCTAGAAGCCATGTGGAAAGAAGGTGATATTGTTTCGAAAGTTACCTTGTTCATTCTATTGATTATGTCGATTGGTACCTGGTACATCATGATCAGCAAATGCCTGCAACAAGGCAAGATTCGCAAGCAAGCCAAGGAAGCTGAACACCAGTTCTGGGAATCGTCTTCTCTGGATAACGCAGCCCAAAACCTTAATGAAGCCAGCGTTTACCGTTTTATTGCAGAAAAAGGGATTAAATCAACCAAAAATCATGGTGGCAATTTACTTGAACGTATTGATTTCAATACCTGGGTCACCATTTCGATTTCCCGTGCGATCGACAAAATCCAGAACCATCTGAGTGGCGGTCTAGCCTTCCTTGCCACAGTCGGTTCTACCGCACCTTTCGTTGGACTTTTCGGTACGGTTTGGGGGATTTACCATGCACTGACTGCCATTGGTGTTTCAGGTCAGGCTTCGATTGATAAAGTAGCAGGTCCAGTGGGTGAAGCACTGATTATGACAGCTATCGGTCTGGCAGTCGCAGTTCCTGCAGTACTTGGCTACAACTGGTTGACTCGCCGTAATAAAGCGGTCATTTTGGTTCTGATTTACACGCAGTATTACTCAGCGGTGAAATTACAACCAATAATCCTGTTAATCGTGACGTGAAGTAAGAGTGAGGCATCAGCCATGGGAATGATGGTCAATTCAAACGACAGCGATGATGAGGTAATTGGAACCATTAATACCACCCCTTTGGTTGATATTATGCTGGTTCTGCTCATTATCTTCCTGATTACTGTACCGGTTGCCATTCATACCGTACCAGTCGATCTACCCGAAGAAAGAAATGTACCGTATGAAACCAAACCGGAAAATGTTCAGCTGGCTGTCAATAAAACTGGCGATATTTTCTGGAACGAAATCTATATCGCAGATAAAACAGTTTTACTGAGTCGTTTACAGGCAGAAGCCCAGAAACGTCCGCAGCCTGAAGTGCATATTCGTGGTGATCAGATAACGCCTTATGAGGCAATTGATCAGGTGATCAGCACGACCCAGCAAGCGGGTATTGGCAAAATTGCTTTTGTCACCACTCCACCCGCTACACCTTAAGCACAAAGAGGGATTAAGTTTATGGGTATGAATGTTGGTTCAAATCAAGACGATGATGTGATGTTAGATGTCAATATGACACCACTGATTGATGTCATGCTGGTCTTGCTGATTATGTTTATTATCACAATTCCTTTGCCGAATAACTCGATTAATATCGATCTACCAAATGGAACGCCTCCTGTAACCGATGAAAAACCGCCTGAGCTGGTGGAATTACGTCTGGATGCACAAGGCAAGATTTTCTGGAATGAACAGCCGGTAGCAAATACCCAAGCTCTGGAAAACTTATTCAAGACAGTAGCGCAAAAAGCGGATCAGGATCAGATTAAAATCAAGGCAGATCGTGCGACAGAATATAAGCATATCGCCATGGTCATGGCAGCAGCTCAACGACTGGAAGTCAAAAAAATTGGTATTATGAGTAATAACAACTAAGCATTTTCAAGATATAAAAAACCCAGCATGTGCTGGGTTTTTAATTCATCCGGTTTTACATCTGTGACTGAATATAATTTTGCAGACCAATCAGTTCGATCAAGCGTAACTGTTTTTCTAACCAGTAAGTATGGTCTTCTTCGGTATCCGACATTTGCTGGCGTAACATATCACGGCTGATATAGTCACCTTTTTCTTCGCATAACTTGATGCCCTGCGCCAGTTTTTCCCGCACATGGTATTCAAGTTTCAGATCGGCTTTCAGGCAGCTCACCACATCGTCACCAATCTCAACGTCATCGCGCTGCATGTTTGGCGTTCCTTCAAGGAACAGGACACGACGGATAATCGCATCCGCATGTTGGGACTCTTCCTGCATTTCGTGATCGATACGTTCAAAGATTTTGGTCAATCCCCAATCTTCATACATACGAGAGTGAATCAAGTATTGGTCACGAGCAGCCAGTTCGCCACCGATCAACATATTTAAATAATCTACGACTTCTGGATTTCCGCGCATTTGAATAACTCCCTACCTGTATTTTGCTATTATG
This sequence comes from Acinetobacter lwoffii, assembly GCA_013530545.1. Classification (GTDB taxonomy): domain Bacteria; phylum Pseudomonadota; class Gammaproteobacteria; order Pseudomonadales; family Moraxellaceae; genus Acinetobacter; species Acinetobacter lwoffii_G. The sequence continues at coordinate 20,314 of SPVA01000078.1, read as the reverse complement.
GCGAAAAGCAATTGAATTTGCAAAGTTTAACCATGGTTAAATATTTGATTTTTATATAATTAAAATGAGAAGTACTTGCATTTACACTTCATTCTTAATGAAATCCCATTTATAAAACAACACTTTGCATTTTCATTACGCTTGGTAATAACTTAAAACCGGCGAATAAACCCATGCGTTAAAATTTGTAAATCTTAATTTTGACCAGACAGATTCATTCTTTTTGTATAAACATCACTGCATTGGCGTACTTCATGCTTAAATTTCGCTTATCATTCACACAAATTTAAAACAACAACGGTTCCAATATGACACATCCACAAACAACAGCGCCTGTTCTGGTTACCGGTGCATCGGGTTATATTGCCAGCTGGGTCATCCAGAAATTACTCACGCAAGGCTATACCGTACATGCCACGGTGCGCGACCTGAATAAAAGCAAAAGCTTTGCTCATTTAGAAAAAATTGCCGACAGCACGCCGGGAACTCTCAAGTTATTTCAAGCCAATTTATTAAGCCCGGGCTCTTTTGATCAGGCCATGCAAGGTTGTGAAATTGTCTTTCATATGGCCTCACCTTTTATGGTCACCAATTATAAAGATGCAGTCAAAGATATTATCGAACCTGCGGTGTTAGGCACTGAAAATGTACTGAATAGTGTCAATCAGACTGAATCAGTGAAACGCGTGATCGTGACATCGAGTATCGCATCTACCTATGGCGATGCCATTGATATTCTACAAACTGAGAATAACAGTTTTGATGAATCATGCTGGAATACCACCAGTTCAGCCACACATCAGCCTTATCCTTATTCTAAAGTCATGGCAGAGCGTAAAGCCTGGGAAATGGCTGAAGCACAGGATCGCTGGGATCTGGTCTGTATCAATCCTGCACTGGTTTTTGGTCAATCCTTAACCCCAAATACCCAATCCGGCAGTGTGGAAGTCCTGCAACAGTTTGCCAACGGCATGACCCTGCTTGGCGTTCCACCGATGTGGAATGGCGTGGTCGATGTTCAGGATGTCGCTGAAGCGCATATCCGTGCTGCGTTTAATCCGCAAGCGCATGGCCGTTATATCATTTGTAGTGAAAGCTTGAGCCTGCTGGAAATGGGCCAAATTCTGCGAGCACATTTTGGCAATAAGTTTCCGTTCCCGCGCAATCAACTGCCCAAAGCAGCCTTTAAACTGTTCGGGCCTGTAGCAGGTTTTAGCCGCAAATTTGTAGAACTGAATATGGGTTATCCAATTTTCTTTAATGCCCAGAAAAGTAAAGATGAGCTCGGTATTGAGTATCGTCCGGTGAAAGAAAGTCTGGTGGAACATTTCCAGCAGCTGCTCGATGATGGTGTCGTGAAAAAATATATTCCTTAATCTTTCTATGCGAAAAAGCCACCCGAAGGTGGCTTTTTTAACTCTTATTCTTTCATGAAATATCCAGAGATTTAGGCCTCAAGCTGACCATAATCCTGCATCAAGCCAATAAACTGTTGTTCATTGATCACTGGGATACCCAGTTTTTCTGCTTTATCCAGTTTTGAGCCAGCTTTTTCACCTGCAACCACACATTTGGTTTTACTAGACACACTGCCACTGACTCGCGCACCTAAGGCTTGCAATAACTGGGTGGCATCATCCCGTCCCATACTGCTTAAAGTTCCGGTAACCACCCAGCTTTCGCCGTTCAATGGCTGACGGGTCGGTGCAATCGGTGCATCCCAGTGAATACCGGCAGCCAGTAAACGATCCAAAACTTCCAGATTATGTGGCGCCTGGAAGAAATCCAGAATCCATTCCGCAGTAATATCACCGACATCTGGTGTTTTCTTTAATGCTTCAATATCAGCATTGCGTAATGCCTCCAGTGTTTGGAAAGTATTGGCCAGCATCCGCGCCGTGGTTTCACCTACCCCACGAATACCGAGGGCATAGATAAAAGCAGCCAGTGTAGTTTTCTTGCTGTTTTCGATGGCATCCAAAAGATTCTGAACCGATTTGGCCCCCATCTTTTCAATACCGAGCAACGTCTGACGATGTTCATGCAGATGGTAAATATCCGAGACATCTTTGAGTAGATTCAGATGCAGCAACGATTCTGCCCAACGATCACCCAAGCCTTCAATATCCATGGCTTTACGTGAGACAAAGTGACGAATGGCTTCAATACGCTGCGCGGCACAATATAGTCCGCCCGAACAGCGTGCCAAGGCTTCGCCTTCCGGCATGACCACGGGTGAATCACAGACTGGACATTGTTCAGGTAAATGCACTTCAACTGCATCAACCGGGCGAAATTCCGGCCAGACTTTTTCCACCTTAGGAATTACATCGCCACTACGATAAACACTGACGGTATCACCAATACGTACATCCAGACGGTGAATTTCGCCAATATTATGCAGCGTCACATTGGAAACTGTTACTCCACCGACAGCAACTGGATTTAAACGCGCAACCGGCGTCAATGTTCCAGTACGACCCACTTGCCAGTTAATATTTTCTACTGTGGTCAGTGCTGCAACTGCCGGAAATTTATAGGCGGTGGCCCAACGCGGTTCACGGCTCAGGAAACCAAGCTGTTGCTGCTGTTTCAGGTCATTGACCTTAATCACCATGCCATCGATTTCGACACTGAGGCCGGCACGCTCATCGATGATCTGTTCATAGACCTTTTGTACGTCTTGAATACTGTCACAGATAAAATGACGCTCACCAACCGCAAAACCGAACTGATGTAACCATTCCAGACTGGCAGACATGGTGGTTTGACCATGATGCGGTACACACTGAGCAATCCCATAAGCATAAAAAGCCAATGGCCGCGAGGCAGCAATATTCGGGTCCAGCTGACGCAAACTTCCTGCCGCAGCATTACGCGGATTAGCAAAGGTCTTTTCACCTTTGGCGGCATTGGCTGCATTCAGTTTTTCAAAACCGGATTTTGGCATCAACACTTCGCCGCGTACTTCCAGCAAATCGGGAATGATGCCATTCACCGAAGATAAAAGTTTCGGCAGGTTGCGAATGGTTCTGACATTCTGGGTGATGTCTTCACCGGTTTCCCCATCGCCGCGCGTCACCCCACGCGTCAGTACGCCATGCTCATACCAGAGTGAAATGGCCAGACCATCAAATTTCAGTTCAACATCATATTCAATTTTTTGATTTGGCAAACGTTCTTCAATACGGCGGGCAAAAGCCAGCAGATCTTCCTGATTAAAGACATTGCCTAATGACAGCATCGGCACGGCGTGTGTGACAGTCACAAATTTTGAAAGTGCCTGCCCACCGACTTTTACCGTTGGTGTATCCGGTTGCTGTAAATTTGGATATTGTTCTTCTAAGGCTTTGAGCTGGTGAAAGAGCTGATCATATTCACTGTCTTCAATGCTCGGTTGATCCATCACATAATAAGCATGGTTATGCTTGGCAAGCAGTTGAATCAGTTGACGCATTTGCGCAATGACAGTGGCATCTTGGGTCATAATTTCACCATAAAAAAGGGCGGAAAATCCGCCCTGTAGAATATTCAGCTTTTGGCTATTATAAAAATTGCAGTCTACAGATTCAACTTGGAGATTGAACAAAGCAGCCTTAAACTTCCGTCCCTTGTCCAGCACGATAATCAATTGCCTGATGGCGCCAGAATTCACGTAATTGTGGAGTAAATTCCTGTTGATTCTGGTCATAGACCAGACCGTCCACTTCACGGGCAATCAGACGTGAAATACTGTCCATGGTATCAAACGCATTTTGTACATCGCTATGCGGTAAAGCCAGGAAGAATGCCAAACCTTTCACTTCCTGCGTTGATAAGGTTTCCAGATCAAAGCCTTCCATTCCGGTATCGGTCATTTGCAATACTGAAAACAGCAGTTTTGAACCATCTTCACTATAACGGTGGAAACAGGCCAATTCACCATAACGCAGGCCATATTTCAATAAAACCTTCAAGGTTTTATCACCCGAAAGTACACGGCCTTGTGGATAGATATGCAAAGAAATAATGGTTTCAGCATTGGACAAAGCACTTTCTTCATCCACTATTTTTTGCTCATGCAGATGTGCATCCAGAATACTGCTTTCATCATTAAATTCAGAAATTTCTGCTTTTTCGATGTTTCTGTTCAGGCTGAATTCAGGCATTTCTTCCTTGGTTTCAGTCTGGCTATTCTTATGTTCTGCTTCTACCTGTTGAACATCCGCTGCTGTTGCTACCGACTTTGCCACTCCTTCAGCTTCTGTTGACGGGACAACTGCAAGAGTTTCGACCGCTGCCGGCTCAATCGGAGTTGATTCAGCCTTGTGAAATACTGAAGGCTTTTCAGGAGCCGGTTCATCTATACCCAGGCTTGGCTCGATACGATCAGATTCGACATCCTGTTGTGCCAATTGAGAACGTACATGCCTTGGAATGATCGGTGTCTGGCTATCCGGGTCGATATGCAGGTTGGCATCCAGTGAAGGTACAGCCTCTACAGGTTTTTTGAACAGCATTCTTATACCAAACAGCATAATCACAATTGCGATAACAATCCCGATAATGGTGGTGATTTCCATATTATACCTCCGCAGCTAGGCCGTATTCTTTTGCCTGTTCCAAATTAACTGTCACTAATTTTGATGTTCCCGGTTCAGGCATGGTTACACCTAAAAGATCAGTCGCCATCATCATTGCAAGTTTGTTATGGGTAATATAAATAAATTGCACGTGTTCAGAAAGCTCTTTGACTAAATTACAAAAGCGTCCCACATTGGCATCATCCAGCGGTGCATCGACTTCATCCAGTACGCAAAATGGTGCCGGATTTAAGCGAAAAATCGCGAATACCAATGCTAATGCAGTTAAAGCCTTTTCTCCACCCGAGAGTAAGGCCAATGAGCTGTTTCGCTTACCTGGTGGTCGAGCCATGAGTTTTACACCCGACTGCCAGCCATCTTCAAGGCTTAAACTCGCCTCACCGCCTTCAAACACTTTCGGGAACAGGTTTTGCAGTTCAGCATTGACCTGGTCAAACGTGTGCATAAACAGTTTACGGGTTTCCTGATCAATACTCTTCATCGCAGCCTGTAGCTGTTCAACCGTATTTTCCAGATCCTGCATCTGGTGACTCAGTTCCTCATAACGTTTTGATACTTCTTCATATTCTTCAGAAGCCGCCAGATTGACTGCACCGAGTTTATCAAACTGAGCCTGAGCTTTTTCCAGTTTCGCCTGATGTGCTTTAACATCAATATCGAGTCCGGAAATTACTTCACTATTCAACTCTTTCAGTTGTTCAGAATAATGCTGCAAATCAGATTTGGCAGCCTGCCAGGCCAGACGTTTTTCTTCCAGTGTAGTGCGGAGTTTTTCATCCTGCTGCTGGAAGCTGTGACGCTGTTCGGTCAGCTGCTGCTGTTTGCTCTGCACCTGATTTAATTCAACCTGCCAGTCGGCCCAGGTTTTTTGCAGCTTTTCAGTGATCTGCGCCTGTTCATTGAACTGGCTCTGTAAAGCAGGTAATTCCAACTGTACCGGATCGACAAACTTTTTGGCTTGTTCGATTTGTGCAGTAATTTGCTGAGACTGTTCTTTTAGGAAAACCTGATCTTTTTCCAGTAATTCAATCTGCTGCTGGCTTTGCACATTTTGCCGGCGCAACACTTCCAGTTCCTGCTGCGCTTGCTGACTGAGCTGCTGTGAGTCATCCAGCTGAGCACTCAATTCTTCTAGCTGGAATTGCAGGGTTTTATAATTTGGTAGCGCCTGTTCCAGTTTGATATTCAAGGCATGCAGATCAATTTCCAGATCATCTTTCTGCATGGCATCTTCTTCAAGCTGCTCATCAAGTTGTTGCAGCTGATGCTGTAATTGCTGCTTTTGCAATGCAAAAGCCTGCGCACTACTTTGTACTTTAGCAATATTGACATCGAGTTGCTGCAGCTGCTTTTGAGCTTGTTTCTGCTGCTCGCTGATACTCTGAATCTGATTTTGCAAAGCTTTAACCTGATCGGCGAATTCAGGTAACTGCTGCTCCAGCTGCATAAACTTAGGTTCAAGTTCCGCAAGCTGCTGCTCGATTTCATCCAGACGGATTCGATGACTCAATGCGCCTTGTCCGGCCTGACTGGTTTCATCATAGTCCAGTGCAATCATCCAATCCGCACCAACATGGTAGCCATCTAAACTCAGTAATGTCTGGCCTTGTAATAACTCAGTTTGAAGAGGCAATGCTTGCGCTAATGTATCTACGACCGCGACTTGTTGCCACAGTGAATAATGTGGAGATTCAATCCAATCGGCCAGACACATCGTATTGGCAATCTGAATTTTATTCTGAACAGCCTGTTGCTTTAACTGACGCGCACAATCTTCAAGGAAGTGCTCGCCCTCTGTCAAAATCTGGGCAGACAGCCACTTAGCCAAAAACTTTTCGATCAGGCTGGCATGTACCTTGCCTGCATCATTGAGCTTAAGTACATGCATTAACTGTATCGCATTACTCTTGGCATTTGGGTTGGCTTTGGTCAGTAATTGGCTCAGGTTTTTCTTTTCTGAATGAAGTACCTGAATTTCAGATTTGAGCTGCATCAGCTGTTGTTGACGACTCGCCTGCTCTTCCTGAATCTGCTCGAATTGAGTTCTTAAATCTGTTAATTGAATTTCATAGCCAACGATTTGCTGTTCAACTTGGGCTTTGTCTGCCTGATACTGCTCCAGCTCATCTTGCTGCGCCTGTTGCTGAATCTGTGCACTTTGCTGTTGTAGTGTCTGTTTCTGTTGTTCAATCCGTTCAATATTCTTTGCCAGTTGCTCGCTTTGAGCCAGCATTTGCAATTTACGCTGTTGCTGCTGTTCGACCTGAGTTTTAATCTGTGCGAATTGCGCTGCTACTGAACTCTGCTGGGATTTGAGCTCACTCAGATTCTGGCTTTGCGCCTGACTCTGGCCATCTTGCTGCTGCAATTGCGCCTGCTGATCTTCAAATTGCTGCTGTAAAGTATCGAGTTGCAGTTCAATCAACTGCAAACGCTCTTTGGTTTGGGCTTTTTGCTGTTCCAGCTTGATCAGACTGCTGGAATTCTGCTCTAGCAAAGACTGCTTTTGTTGCAGGGTCATTTCCAGTTCAGCCAGTTTTTTCTCGGCCTGTTGCCATTCACTTTGCAAAGGGGTGGATTGCTGAATCAGACGCTGGAACAGCTCACTGGTGCTGCCTAAATCATGTTCAACGGTGGTCAGCTCGGAACGCACCCGCTTAAAGTTGTCCCCAAGAGCATTCATCTCAAGAGTATATTCTTCCTGTAAGCGCTGACTTTGCTCACATTGAAAAGACAGGATTTCAATCTTGATCGTGCGGATCTGTCCTTCCAGTTGTTTATATTGAATCGCACTTTCCGACTGACGTTTCAGGGTTTTTAACTGAGATTTCAGTTCGGAGGCGATATCTTCCAGACGCGACAGGTTTTGTGTGGTGTGATCCAGATGCAGCATGGTTTCACGGCGACGCGCCTGATAGCGCGACACTCCGGCTGCTTCTTCAATATAGACCCGCATTTCATCGGGCTTGGCATCGACCAGACGGTTGATCATGCCCTGCTCGATAATCGCATAGGAACGGGGACCAAGACCGGTACCCAAGAAAATATCGGTAATATCACGACGACGGCATTTGCTGCCATTCAGGAAATATTCGGACTTGCCATCGCGGTTGACCTGACGGCGTACTGCCAGTTCATTATAGGCATTATAAGCACCGCCCAGCTTGCCATAGGTATTGTCAAAGCGCAGTTCCACACTGGCCATGCCCACCGGTTTACGCTTGGCAGTTCCGGTAAAGATGACGTCCTGCATGCTGCCACCACGCAACTGACGCGCACTGGACTCGCCCATGACCCAGCGTATGGCATCAATGACGTTGGATTTACCACAACCATTCGGTCCCACGACCGCAGTACGATTATCTTTAAAATGTAAAGTGGTACTGTCGGCAAAAGATTTAAAGCCTGAAAGTTTTAAACTGCTTAAACGCATAATGTCCTGATTTAACGTCGTGAGCGTCTGGCCCACGCGAGTTCAATTTGTTTCATCCGTGTCAGAGATTCCAACACAAGGTTGCGCAAGTGTCGACAAAAATCTTCCATAAATAAAGTGGCCTGATGGCTTTTTCGTATCAAAATTGCTTCAGTGACCAGTTTAAATAAGTCAAAAGATTCTTGTAACTCGCGTCTGGAAATATTCAGGGTCAGAAAATAGCTCCGACGTAAAGATGGCAGCAGTTCCTGATAGTAGCGCATCAAATAAGGATTCCCGACCATCTCATGCTGCTGAGCCATGCCCTGAAAGATCAGATCATAAAACTTTTCAGTGTGTCCTTGGCGGGTTTCTGCTTCTAATTGCTCTAATAATAGCTGAATGCGCTCAGCTTCATGCACCCGCCAGGTCTCCGCCATACGATGCACCATCTGCCCGAGCAATAACGAGGTCATATCAAATAAGGCACGCACCTGCAAGGCTGACATTTCCGACACAATCGCCCCACGGCGTGGAAAGATTTCAATCAGCTGGGTGCGTTCCAGCAAAAGCAGGGCTTCACGAACCGAACCCCGACTGACATCAAGCTCCGAGGCAATCCTGAGCTCCTGTATACGTTCGCCTTCGACCAGTTCACCGCGAATAATCTGTTCGCTAATGTGCTTGGCAATCTGCTCAGACAAACTCTGCGCTTGTTCTAATGGCATACCGTTCCTGTCTTTATTTTTATGGATACTGGTTTAGCCCTTTATTTGGACTATGTTGCTATTAAACGGGTTTTTATCAATAAATACTTTGACATTGTCAGACAATCTTATGTCTATATAGCCAACTTAGGCTCATAAAAAAGGAGAATAGTCATCTATTCTCCTAATACGGTACATCAGTCCAACCTAAAAGGTTTAAATCAGGCCATAAAACCTTGATAAATAAAATACAGGCCGACGGTGGTCAGTAAAGCAGCAAAACATTTTTTTAATACGGCCGGTGAAAGTAGATGTGCCACTTTTGCGCCCAGCTTGGCCGTGAAAAAACTCATCATGCTGATACCAATAAAGGCATAAATATGAATATAGCCAATGGTATTTGGCACGGTGACCTGCGCCTGTTTACCAAACCAGATAAAACCCAGCGCACCTGCGACGGCAATTGGCAATCCACAGGCCGCAGAGGTCGCCACTGCTTTTTGCATCACGATTCCGCAGCGATTCAGAAACGGAACGGTCAGACTTCCCCCGCCAATCCCAAAGATCGCCGATGCCACGCCGATTCCACCACCTGCAGCAATTTGTACCGGGGTTGAAGGCAATTTTTGATTCGGATCGATCTGAATATGTGCTCCCCTGAACATTCTAAATGCCACCCAGACCGCAAAGAAGCCAATCAGTAACTGCAAACCCTGACCAGATAAATAATCGGCAATCCCCGCACCCAGGAAAGAACCAATAATCAGACCTGGCGCCAGATTACGAAACACGGGCCACAGCACTGCCCCTCGTTGATGATGCGCCATCACCGAACTGATAGAAGTCACAATAATCGTTGCCAAGGAAGTGCCCACCGCCATATGCATAATCACGCTGGGATCGTACTGGAGCTGGGTAAAAACAATGTACAGGATCGGCACAATAATCAAACCACCACCGACCCCAAACAGGCCTGCGGTGAATCCGGCAATTGCACCAATCAATAAATATATGATTAACTCCATAACGATATTTACCACGTTTAGATTCAAATGGATGTAGAAACTCGTGAACTGCAACAACGATTAAGCGATGCAGGCCAACTCCCGGAAGTATTACTCATCAAACCGATTACTACATCGACCAATGATGATGTGCGGGAACTGGCAACGAAGGGGGTACAGCAGGTTCTGGTGTGCAGTCATGTGCAGACCCAAGGCCGTGGACAGCGTCAACGTCAGTGGATTTCACCTGAAGGGAACGTCTATTTAAGCACATTGCTGCATACACAAAAACCCATTGATGGTCGTCTGGCGCTAGAAATTGCGTTAAATATCCTGCAAATGCCGAGTCTGCAAGGGCTGGAATTACAGGTGAAATGGCCGAATGACCTGTATAGCCTGCACGGAAAATGGGGCGGCATTCTGGTCGAGCCGATTTCATCTACACAGGTGGTGGTCGGTGTAGGTTTAAATATCGATCCTCTGCCCACTGACCTTCCAGATCAGCAGGTTAGCTCCTTGAACGAGTTGGGATTATCACATACCTCAAGAGTCGAGCTGATTGCCCAGTTATATCTGGCGATTCAGCAAGCCGGGCAATGGTTTAATTATGGCAGTCAAAACCTGGCGGCGCGTTTCAATCGATCGGCTGCATTTATGCAACAAACGGTTGAATTTACTGACGTGCAAGGGCAATATTCCGGTACTTTTCTCGGGATTCAGGATGATGGTGCAGTCAAGATTTTGACCGATCAGGGAATCCAGACCTTTTATCAGGGACAGCTCCGCCTTCAACACGGTGGATGAACAGGCATACAGCAATGAAAAAATTATGGTTGGATATCGGCAATACCCGGCTTAAATACTGGATTACCGAGCATGATCAGATTATTGAACAGGCAGCAGAATTACATTTACAGTCCCCTGCTGATTTGTTACTTGGCCTGATCCAGCATTTCAAAGCGCTGGGCTTGCATCAGGTAGGTCTATCCTCTGTCCAAGATAAAATCAATAATGAGCGCATTCTCAGCATTTTAGAAAGCCTGCATATTCCAGTGATTTTTGCTCAAGTACAGGCAGAATATGCCGGTCTGATCTGTGGCTATGATGAACCTTCGCAACTGGGCATTGACCGCTGGTTACAGGTACTTGCAGTGGCGACGCAAGCGCATGAAAATTATTGTGTGATTAGTTGCGGTACGGCGCTGACCATTGATCTGGCGCAAGGACAACAACATTTGGGTGGATTTATTCTGCCAAATCTATACTTGCAGCGTGACTCCCTAATTCAGAATACCAAAGGCATTAAAATTCCGGATGCCGCTTTTTCTGAACTCAATCCTGGACGCAATACCATCGATGCGGTACATCATGGCATCCTACTTGGTCTGCTGAGTATCATCGAAAAAGTATTGCGTGATTTCCCTGCACAGTTGGTTTTAACTGGTGGAGATGCGCCGCTGTTTGCGCAACATCTCGCTCAGTATCAGCCCCGAATTGAACCTGATCTCTTGCTTAAAGGCCTGCAGCATTTTGCAGCTCATTTGCCAGACACTGTTTGATAATGTCCAGCAATTGGGGGAATTCGGCAAAACCATCAGCCTTGTTAAAATGTCCAGCTTTTTTGATCTCAAAAATTTGTGCATTCAGGCTATGTGCTAAACGCAAGGAAATCGGTGCAGGCACATAAGGATCATTACTGGAGATCAGCATCACCGCACGTTTATAGCTATACGGCAAGTTTTTCAGATCAAGTCGCACAGCCTGCAGTATTTTATTCAGTTCTGACCATGCAACCAAGGGTGTATCAAAGGCTGAGACCAGAATGATGCCACCGATCTTGCGTTGCTGCTGAATATAATGTTCCTGTAAAAAGTTTAAAACACTGACGCAACTCAGGCCATGTGCAACTAAAAAGGTATGTTCATCCATGTGCGGAATATGCAGTTTCAGATTCTGCTGCCACTCTTCTAAATCAGGCTGAAAAGGGTTGGCCAGCATAATCCGCTTGGACTCAAAACCGGTATTTTTAAGCTGGCGACTGAGCCAAGGGTACCAGTGATCATTGGAGGTCGCCTGATAATCCGGCACGATATAGACTTTCTTTATTATATTTTTCATAGTGATTTACTTATTATCATTGAACGCAAACGGCGTCGATAAAAATCAGTTTTAAACAGTCTGGAGATGGAATTCAAGTACCTTTTTGAACACCATCTCATGTTGAGTTTTAAAATCTAGTGAACACAATAACATGCTTAAACTTCGGATTTAATCAGATAAGGCTCGATCACTTTCCAGAGTTCCGGCAGATCAGTACAGCCTTGTGAATCAATAAAATGTCCGTGATGCTTGGCATTCACCACAATCGCGTCCAGACTGTCCGCCTGTTCCAGACTAAATTCTGGTGCAACCCGATCATCGCCTTCAGAATAGATCACTACACGTTCTGCAACCTGTTGTTTGAGTAAATCGAAATCGATATCAGCGGCATCAATAAAAGGGTTTACTTCATCCAGACGACCCAGCCGGCCATTAAATCCTGCGATCAATACCAGTTGCTGAATTTTCTGCTGTTTTAATTCTCTGGATAGGTAATGTAATGCGGCTACAGTTCCCAAGCTATGTGCAATAAAAATACTGTCCTCATCAATTGCATCAATCTGTTCACGCATTTGCTGATCCCAAGTGTCCAGTGTCGGTGTAGTTGATGGATCCAGCCGGAGGACTTTTAAACTGACATTTTCCTGTTGGGCTTTTTCCTGAATCCATGGGTACCAGTTTTCTTCCGGGCTTGCAGTATAACCATGTACGACAATTACTTGGTTCATTTGAAATTTCTCTTTATTTTGTGCTGATATTCCCGAGTCTGCCTGATTAGATTTTTATTTTGGGTAAGTAAATGTTGTTTTGTTTAAACCAGTTTGACCATCTATTCGCAATAAAAAAAAGGCGCATATTGCGCCTTTTTTAAAACAAAACTTATTTCTTGTCGTTGCCGCCGAACAATGGTCCCATACCACCGCCGCCGCCAAACTGTTTCTGCAGACCGCCGAGTGATTTCATCATTTTTGCCATACCGGATGGATTGGCAAATTTTTTCATCATCTTGGCCATCTGCGCATGTTGCTTGATCAGCTTGTTGACTTCTGCCACTTCCATACCACAACCTGCTGCGATACGTTTTTTACGGCTTGGGTTCATCAAGTCTGGATTACGGCGCTCTTTCAGGGTCATCGACTGGATAATCGCTTCCATTTTCTTGACCTGCTTTTCAGGATTGGCTTGCGCCAATGCATCTTGCAGACCGGCATTGCTCATGCCAGGAAGTTTGTCCAGGAAGCCCATCATGCCGCCCATCTTGTTCATCTGCTCAAACTGCATCAGCATGTCTTCAAAGTTGAAGCTGCCGCCTTTTTGCAGTTTTTTCGCCATTTTTTCGGCTTTTTCTTTGTCGACCTTACGTTCAAGTTCTTCGACCAAAGAAAGTACATCACCCATACCGAGAATACGCTGTGCAACACGCTCAGGATGGAATGGCTCCAAGGCATCGAGTTTCTCACCCATACCCAAGAATTTGATTGGCTTACCGGTAATTGCACGTACTGACAGTGCCGCACCACCGCGTGCATCACCATCAGTTTTGGTCAGGATCACACCAGTTAAAGGCAAGGCATCATTGAATGCTTTGGCGGTGTTTGCCGCATCCTGACCAGTCATGGCATCGACCACGAACAGGGTTTCAGTCGGGTTAATCGCTGCATGCAGCTCTTTGATTTCACCCATCATGTCATCATCGATATGCAAACGGCCTGCCGTATCGACAATCAGCACATCGGCAAACTGGATTTTTGCCTGTTCAATCGCACGTTTTGCAATATCAATTGGGCGTTCATCTGCGTGAGATTCTAAGAAAATCGCACCGACTTCACCCGCGACGGTCTGTAGCTGTTTGATCGCTGCTGGACGGTATACGTCGGCAGAGACCATCGCGACTTTTTTCTTTTGACGTTCTTGTAAGAAGCGTGCAAGTTTCGCTGCGGTTGTTGTTTTACCTGCACCCTGCAGGCCTGCTAGCAGGACAACAACAGGTGGTTTTGCAGCGAGGTCGAGGCTTTCATTGGCCTCGCCCATCATTTTGGTCAATTCGTCATGAACGATTTTGACAAAAGCCTGCCCAGGAGATAACTGAGTCATCACTTCCTGGCCCAATGCTTCTTCCTTAACTTTCGCGATGAATTCACGAGTTACAGGTAACGCAACATCGGCCTCAAGAAGCGCCATACGCACTTCACGTAACGTATCTTTAATATTGTCTTCGGTTAGCTGCCCTGAGCCAGTAACATTTCTTAAACTCTGCGTGAGTCGTTCTGTTAAGGTATCAAACATTGCAAAATCCGCTTAAAATAGCCATGAGCAAAAAATTGTTTCTTAAAATAGAATGCTATAGGATACTGTAGTTCGCAGCGAATTTATATAAATGAATATTCATCACCCTTAAAAAGGTTTGACATGGTTAGCCTCCCCTTGGTTTATACGATCTTAGCATTAGTCGCTTATACCGCTTCTTTCTGGTATCTGTTCATTCATTTAATGTCTAAACGTACTCCTAATCAATGGTTTGTTTCGCTAACTGCACTGCTTGGACTGAGCCTGCATGCACTGGTGTTATATGGTGATATGCATACTCCGCTAGGCATCAATTATGATGTCTTTTCCCTGTTTTCTTTTACCTCGGGTTTGATGCTGCTGCTCAGTATTATTTACAGTACTTATCGTCCGATTATTGCCCTGAACCTGATCGGGATTCCAGTGGCTGCCACAGGTTTGATCCTCGGTTTTGTCTTTACCCAGCCAGCTAAAATTATTATCCAGAACTCTCTAGGCTTGGACATTCATATTATTTTGTCTTTGTCTGCTTATGCAGTATTGCTCATGGCAACCATTCAGGCTGTAATTTTACGTTTTCAGGATCGTGAGCTGAAAAAGAAGCACAAACGCCGGGTTTGGGTCAGTTTGCTACCCTCTTATCAAGACATGGAATCACTGCTGTTTGATATGCTGATGACCGGTTTTGTTTTACTTACCCTCGCTTTGGGCTTTGGCTTCTTTACCATCGACAATTTCTTTGCTCAGCATCTGGCACATAAAACTGCGTTCAGTATTATTTCTTGGCTGGTTTACGGTTCCCTATTAATCGGACACTGGAAGTTTGGCTGGCGTGGCCAGAAAGCTGTGCGCTTTACCCTGCTCGGTTTTGGCTTGCTGGCACTGGGTTTTATTGGTTCTAAATTTGTGCTGGAAATGATTCTAGGGCGATAATTCTGAGCCTTGAAATATTCAATTCATTGTCCAATAAACAGGCTTTAGCTTGAATATTCTTTAAACGATTATACGCCCCGCACGCACCGACAATGGCCAGCGAATGACTCTAGGTAATTCTGGATCTTCCCATTCTGGCAATAAGGCATCTGCAAGTACGTTCAGTGGATTATGTCCGAGTGCTTGAGTGGCTGCTTTCACGGCTGACCAAGTACTCATATAACCAATTAACTGATAAAAATTCCATTCAACCTGTAATACCGGTGGCTGAATCGCCATTTCCTGAAATGGAAATGGGAGATTTTTATATCCTTCATCTACATGGCGACGTTCAGGCGGCCAGTACGATGCAAGCGTTACCTCATAAAAATGCTTAAAATAATGATTCAGATGGGGCTCATCCACACTGAACACGCCATAGCTAATTAAAGCCAGAACGGCATTAGGCCGGGCAAGACGGCGAGCTTCTGCGTAGAATTTTTCCAGATCGAGCCAATGCGCTGCTTGAGCCACCGAAATCAGATCAATACTCTGGTCAGCACACGGGATCTCTTCAGCGAATGCCTGACCATACTGAATTTTTGGATGCGGTTTGGCTTGGGCAAGCTGTTCAGCACTCGCATCAATAGCAAGCACCTGATCAAAGTAATTCGCCAAAACTTCTGAAAGCTGTCCAGAACCACAGCCGACATCTACAGCCAATTTGGTACCTGGTGACAGCTCTGCCAATAGCTTTCCCAATGCATCCGGATAATGCGGACGAAACAAGGCATAGTCCTGTGACTGCTGGGAGAAATGATCTTTAAATTCCCTATTTTCCATATATGCTTTCCAGACCAGTTTTATTTCAGTCTAAATAGCCGGTCAAGGAATGCAGTTGGAATTTGGTTTCAGTCATTTCATTTTTTTAAAATGCAGAATTCATCTATTCGATAGAATCATGTTCTTGACTCAGTCATCAAACCATTCTGCTTGATCTGATAATCTGCCTTAAACGCTTTGTAACTGAGCCGGTCTGTGGAGACTTCTGTTAAAGGACTGACCTCCTGCATTGAAGAAAGACAGCGTTCTGTCAGCTGAATATATTCCTGCGTTCCCTTGCTTTTCCAGGCGATTTCTTTAGCTTCTAAAGGACGGATAACCCGCGCTGGACTACCGAGCACCAATGAATTTTCCGGAATTTGGGCCTTGGCTTTAACCGTGCTATTGGCACCGATAATGGTATTTTCACCAATTTCGGCTTCATCCAGAATCACGCTGTTCATACCCACCAGTACATTTTTACGAATGATACAGCCATGTAAAATCGCGCCATGTCCGATATGACCATATTCTTCGACCAGCGTGACGCTACCGGGAAAGCCATGGATGGTACAGGAATCCTGAACATTGGCATTTTTCTGGATGTAAATCCCGCCAAAGTCGGCTCTTAAAGTAGCGAAAGGCCCGATATATACGCCCTCTTCAATCACCACATCCCCGATCAGAACGGCTTGCGGATGCACATAAGCGCGAGGGCTGACCACAGGAATCACACCATCAATGGCATAACACGGCATTATTTTATTCCTTTAAAAATGCAGAATTAGATTAGCTGACGGCTTCCAGTCGCAAACCGCCAAAACGTTTATAAAATTGTGGATGTACTGGTGGCATCGAACCTTCCGAAGTTCGTGCGATCTCCATAAAGAATTCATCCCCTGCCGCAACCACGGTTTGATATAAATTACTGCTTAAATTACGGGCATTCAGGGAAAGCCAGTTAGACGGCAATAATTCAAAAGGCAGATTCGGATCTTTTAATAAAATCCGGCGGAATTGATGAATCAGCAAAATTCGTAACTGAAAAGCCTGAACCGGATCCAGTTCATCTTCCTGTTCCACCAGATGAAAGAATTCCCGGAAATCCGCAATGAATTTTTCATAACGCTGATGCAGTTCCTGCACCGGCCAATTGGTGGCAACCATGCGTTTTACAGTTGGATAGGATTCCTGCCAGAGCTGCAAAGTTTCAGCTTTAAACACCACGACTTGGTCGGTCATTTTCAGGTTCAGCAGCAGGTTTTGCAGTTTCTGATGATCACAGCCCGGATAGGCCATGACATTGGTGGCGATATTGGCAAAGCCCAGCCATTCCAGTTCTTTTTTCAGAACCAGTTTATTTTCCAATTCCACTGAACTGAGTAGCACCAGATCCCATTTCTGATCCCATTCGGTATGCTGAAAACTATAAATTTTTTGATCTGCCATAATAAAACGCTGGCGGCTGCTTTCGGTTACGCGATAATAACTGGTGCGACCAATTTTCTCAGACATCAGCCAGCCATTTTGGACCAGACGGAATACGGCAGTCCGTACTGATCGTTCATTAAACCCGAAGACATCCATGAGCTGAATCAGACTGGCCAGACTGATGATGCCCCCTCGGTGAAAAATACAGTCACCGAAGATGGTCATGATTAATGAGGTTCCGCTGAGTGCTTCAGTTTGAATAAAGTCATCAATTATTTGTTTTAATTTCGGATTCATTGCGTTTAACTTTACCTTATAGAAACTGGATGATAGACCATTTGGCTATCATCCAATAGTACTTCATGCAGACTTGCGGATATCAAAAACGCGCTGTGCCTTACCTTCAGAGCGTGGCAGACTGCCTTCAGGCAACACTTCGACACTTACGGTGATTCCGACCATAGTTTTAATCTGGCTTTTCAGCTGAGTTGCCAGCTGGTGCGCCATAATGTCACTGCTATCTTTACGCATTTCGGTACGGATATGCAATGTATCCAGATGTCCCTGTTTGCAAATCTGAATCTGGTAGTTCGGAATCAGTTGCTGGATTTGTAAAATCTGCTCTTCAATCTGTGATGGGAAGACATTCACCCCACGGATAATCATCATGTCATCACTACGGCCGACAATCTTGTCCATACGGCGCATGGTGCGTGCCGTGCCTGGCAATAAACGGGTCAGATCACGGGTACGGTAACGGATTACCGGCATGCCTTCTTTAGTAATGGTGGTAAATACCAGTTCACCCAGTTCGCCATCTGGCAGCACTTCACCGGTTTCAGGATGAATAATTTCAGGATAGAAATGATCTTCCCAAATGGTTGGGCCATCTTTGGATTCCAGACATTCCATCGCGACACCGGGTCCCATGACTTCTGATAAACCATAAATATCCAGTGCATCAATGCCCAGACGCTCTTCGATTTCCTTGCGCATTTCATTGGTCCATGGCTCTGCACCAAATACACCGGTTTTAATCGAACAGTTTTTGGCTGTGCCAAATTTCTTCTCAAGCGCTTCAATAATGTTCAGGCAGTAAGATGGCGTAACCATCAGTGCTGTCGGTTTAAAGTCATGAATCAGTTGCGCCTGTTTATCAGTTTGTCCGCCAGACATTGGAATCACCGTTGCACCCAAGCGTTCAACGCCATAATGCGCGCCTAGACCGCCCGTAAACAGACCATAACCATAAGACACCTGAATAATATCTTTGCTACTCAAGCCGGCTGCGCGTAATGAACGCGCCACTACATCTGACCAGACATTAATATCATTTTGGGTATAACCCACTACGGTCGGCTGACCGGTGGTGCCAGAAGATGCGTGCACACGTACAATCTGTTCCTGTGGCACAGCGAACATGCCAAACGGATAGTTATCGCGTAAATCCTGTTTGGTGGTAAACGGGAATTTGGCCAGGTCTTCCAGTGAGTTAAAATCGTCTGGATGCACGCCAGCATCATCGAATTTCTTTTTATAAACCGGGCTATTCTGATAAGCATGTTGCAACGTCTTTTTCATACGCTGTAGCTGAACACTGCGTAGCTCATCAACCGATACTTTTTCAATTTTTTCCATTGCATTGTTATTCATATTCTTACTCCTGACGCAGTCTTCCTGACCACGGTTTAATTCATTGATTGAATGATGTGTTTAATCCATATTTTCTAAAACCAGTGCAACACCTTGACCAACACCCACACACATGGTGCAGAGTGCATATTTGCCATTACGACGTTTTAATTCTTTCATGGCGGTAATCACCAAGCGGGTGCCACTCATACCCAGCGGATGACCCAAAGCGATGGCACCGCCATTCGGGTTGATTCTCGAATCATCATCCTGCAAGCCGAGTTCACGGATTACAGCCAGCGATTGCGCTGCGAATGCTTCATTCAGCTCAATCACATCCATCTGTTCCAGACTGAGTCCAGTCTGTTTCAGCACTTTATGTACGGCTGGCACCGGGCCAATACCCATATATTTGGCTTCAACACCAGCACTGGCCATCCCGATTACTTTGGCTTTCGGGCTCAAACCATACTGCTCGGCAAACTGCTGATTCCCTAGCAATACGCAAGCGGCACCGTCATTGACACCCGAAGCATTGCCGGCAGTAACTGAACCGCCTTCTTTACGAAATGGGGTTTTTAAAGCTGCCAAATTGTCCAGCGTTGTCTCTGCACGCGGGTGCTCATCCTGGGAAATGGTAAGAGTGCTTTTCTTAGGACCTTTGACCTCTACTGGCATAATTTCTTCGGCGAAAATACCTTTCTGCTGCGCTACTGCGGTTTTCTGCTGGCTATGATAGGCAAATAGATCTTGATCTTCACGGCTAATCTGGTATTTCTCGGCCACATGCTCCGCAGTTTCCGGCATGCTGTCGACGCCAAACTGCGCTTTAAATTTTGGGTTGATAAAACGCCAGCCAATTGTCGTGTCATAAATTTCAGGGGTACGGCTAAAGGCAGTTGTAGGTTTGGATTGCACGAAAGGCGCTCGGCTCATGGATTCTACGCCACCGGCCAAAACAAATTGGGCTTCACCCGATTTGATGGCACGTGCTCCCAGTCCAATAGCATCCAGACCTGAGGCACATAAGCGGTTCACAGTGAGCGCTGGAACAGAATCAGGCAGCCCTGCGAGTAAAGCAGACATACGCGCCACGTTCCGGTTATCTTCACCGGCCTGATTGGCACAGCCCAAGATCACTTCATCCAGTTCTGCCCATGGCAAGGCCGGATGCTGATCTTTCAAATATTGAATCGGTAGCGCTGCCAGATCATCAGCACGGATGCTGCTCAGTCCACCGGCATAGCGTCCGATCGGGGTGCGAATTCCATCAAAAATATAAACCTGTTCCATGATTCTTCCTTTTAGCCAGCAACACGTAATGGTTGCTGCTGAGTTTTCTGTGCATGTCCCTGCACCGCTTTCTTTGCTAAATATATACTAGTTCTATAGCGGTCTTCACCATAAATACGATACATATTTTCT
>SPVA01000096.1 GCA_013530545.1 Acinetobacter lwoffii | reverse complement strand
TTTTCTTTATACTGTCACTGAGGCAGGTTGGACATTTGATTTCTAGAGTTATTTGCATTTCTCTATTTTATCAAAATTCAACCTGCTTTTTTTTAGCATACTTTTTGATACACCACCAATTATTCTTCCTATGGGGTATTTTAAAATGTTAAAGCAAGCTGCTCTAATTGCATTAATGGGTCTTTCTGCATCTGCGATGGCAGGTCAATGGCAGGTGAAAGTTGGTGCCAGCTCTTTAGCACCATCAAGTGACACTGAAATTGCACCAGGTTTAATCGTAGAAGCAGATCAAGAATATGGTTTTACGCCTTCAGTCGAATACTTCTTTAATGACAATATCTCGGCAGAATTATTATTGGCTACCCCGTTTAACCATGACATTTCTGCTCAGGGTCTAGGGAAAATTGCCAAGATTAAACATCTTCCACCAACTATTACCGCTAAATATCACTTTAAAAATGCAACACGCTTTACGCCATATATTGGTGTAGGTGGCACAGCTTTTATTGCTTGGGATGAAGAAGGTCTGGCTAAAGATGTGAAAGAGGAATTTGGTTTGGCAGGTCAGGTCGGTTTTAATTATCAGCCAGCCGATGCCAAAAACTGGGGGGTATTTGCTGACGTGCGCTATGCAGATTTGAGTCCTGAAGTGACATTAGATGATGCTGATAATACTAAATTCGACTTGAATATTGATCCTTGGGTTTACACGATCGGTTATAGCTACAAGTTCTAAATTCTAGCCTTGCTCAACAAAAAAGCCTCATCTTGAATGAGGCTTTTTTTTCAAAATAACAACGATTTATAACTTATTGAAATTGAGCAGATCGGCAATGTTCAACTATATTAAAACGAATAAAGCAAATATTAATTGAATACGACTTAATAATTGAATAATAAGGAAGATCAGCATGAAGTTTTTAAGCCAAGGTATTGTGATCTTCTTCAGCCTGCTGGCAGGGTCTGCCTATGCGGCAAGTTTTGATTGTCAGAAAGCTGAAACCGTGACAGAGAAAGCGATTTGTGAACATCGTCTGCTCAATGATGCCGATGTCAAGATGAGTACCAGCTATCATATTTTACGCCGTATAGTGCCTATGGGAACCCGTTCGGTGATCCAGCGTGATCAGGTGAAATGGCTACAGTTCCGTGACCGCTGTCAGGAATCTGTGTCCTGTCTGAGTCAGGTCTATAATATGCGTCAGCAGCAAATAGACCTGCAATTTCAACGTATTTATAAGCTTGGGCCTTATTAAGCCTTAAACCTAAGCCTTTACAAATCCAAGTCATTTTAGATCAAGAGATCCTTTATAAAATATCTTGAGAAAAAATATACAACTGGCTATTGAAAATTTAGTAACTCACTCCATTCATATAGGCAACAGTATTGACCTGTATTTAAAATAAAAGGAGTGATTAATGAGCGAGTCTAGCGCACAAAAACATAGTTTCCAGGCTGAAGTGGCTCAGTTACTACATCTCGTGACCCATTCGCTTTATTCAAACCCTGAAATTTTCCTACGCGAATTGATCTCGAATGCCTCAGATGCATGTGACAAATTACGTTTTGAAGGGATTAACCATCCTGAATTTTATGAAAATGATCCTGATCTGCGCGTTCGTGTCAGTCTGGATGCAGACAATAAAACCATTACCATTTCAGACAACGGGATTGGCTTGAGCGAGCAGGAAGCCATTGATAATTTAGGGACTATTGCCAAATCAGGCACCAAAGACTTTATGTCCAAACTGACCGGCGATCAAAAAGCTGATGCCCAGCTAATTGGCCAGTTTGGTGTCGGTTTCTATTCCGGTTTTATTGTGGCTGACAAGATCACGGTAGAATCGCGTCGTGCTGGCACAGATGTCTCTGAAGGGGTGCGCTGGATCAGTGGTGGTACTGGTGAGTTCGAAGTTGAACAGATCACGAAACAAGGACGTGGTACCGATATTATTCTGCACTTACGTGACGATGCGCTGGATTATCTGCAAAGCTATAAAGTGAAGCAGATTATCAATAAATATTCAGACCACATCAGCCTGCCAATCCAGATGCAAAAAGAAGTCTGGCAGGAAGAAGAAGCGGCTGAAGGTGAAACATCTAAAGGTGGCCAGTATGTCAAAACCGATGAGTGGGAAGCCATTAACTCGGCCAGCGCATTATGGACTCGTAACAAGTCTGAAATCACTGAAGAGCAGTATGTCGAGTTCTACAAGAACTTAAGCCATGATTTCGCAGCGCCATTGGCTTGGGCGCATAATCGGGTGGAAGGCAGCACTGAATATACCCAGTTATTATATATTCCAAGCAAAGCGCCACATGATATTTTCACCCGTGAATCCAAAGCGGGTATCAAACTGTATGTGAAACGCGTGTTCATTATGGATGATGCAGATAACCTGATTCCAAACTATCTGCGCTTTGTACAGGGTGTGGTGGACAGTGCCGATCTGCCATTGAACGTGAGTCGTGAATTACTGCAAGAAAGCCGTGATGTAAAAACCATCCGTGAAGGCAATACCCGCCGTATCCTGACCATTTTGGATAATCTGGCTAAATCTGAAGATGAAAAAGATCAGGCAAACTTTAAGACTTTCTATCAGGAATTTGCTTCAGTATTGAAAGAAGGTCTGGGTGAAGATTTCAGTAACCGTGAACGTATCTTGAAACTGCTACGTTATGCAACGTCGACCAATGATGAAGTCAGCACGTCATTGGCAGACTATAAAGCACGTATGCAAGAGGGCCAAAAAGCCATCTATTATGTGACTGCAGATAGCCTGAATGCTGCGAAGAATTCACCACAGCTGGAATTGTTCAAGAAAAAAGGCATTGAAGTTCTGTTAATGACTGAACGCGTAGATGAATGGGCGATGAACTTTGTGAATGAGTTCGATGGTACGCCGTTGCAAAACGTGTCTAAGGGTGCAGTGGACTTGGGTGACCTTCAGGATGCCGAAGAGAAAAAAGCACTTGAAGCAGCTGCCTTAGAGTTTAAACCGGTGGTGGATAAGCTCACAGACTCACTCAAAGACAAGACCAAGGAAGTAAGGGTGACGACGCGTCTGGTCGATTCTCCGGCTTGTCTGGTGACGGGCGAAGGTGAGTTGTCTCCGCAGCTGATTCGTATGCTGAAAGATGCGGGTCAGCCTGTGCCGGATATCAAGCCGATTCTGGAAATTAACCCGGAACATCCGTTGGTGAAAAAACTGGATGGCTCGGCGCAGTTTGATGATCTGGCCAATGTGATCTTTGACCAGGCGGTGATTGCAGAAGGTGGATTACCAGAAAATCCTGCTGAATATGTCAAGCGAATTAATAGTTTGCTGCTTGCTTAAGTGCTGATGTATTGAATGAGAAAATCCCTCTTAGGAGGGATTTTTTATGTCTGCTTCATTTTTCAATTCTAGAAATGATCTGGAAAAACGATAGACAGGATAAAAAAATACCTTCGAATCATAAATCTATATTTTGGATTACTAATTAATTTTTAATTTATAATTACGATTATAAAGCAAAGAGAGAGAATGTTATGAAATCTAAGCTGATGATCAGTATGGGCGCTGTAATCCTGATGTCGATGAGCCAGTTTAGTCTAGCGGCACCTGCTGCAGAAAAAGTGGTACGCACAGATCGCATTAGCTTTTATAAAACAGCAAAAGTAAACGTAACAAAACCGAAACGTGTACAACGTAGCGATCATATTCGCTTCAATATGCCGGTGATGGAACAACCCTCATTGCAGCAAAAACGTGTGCTACGCAGTGATCGTATTATCTTGAATAAAACCAGCTAATACTTGCCACGCTGATTGCCTCAGTAATATTGAAAAAGTAATGCCAGTCAGTTAAGCAAAAAAAGTTAAAATGCTGTAAAAAGAGCGTATGTAAATACGCTCTTTTTTTATGAATTTATCTCAGAATCTAGATTTAACATTAAAACAAACCCTACCTTCACTTTCACAATTCAGTGAATTGATTGATTTAAACTGGATTGAAGATTGCTTAGACCAAACAGGTAAAGCATCAATTCGAAAAAGAAAACTGCCTGCTGAACATGTTGTTTGGCTGGTAATCGGACTTGCTCTATTTCGAAATCAACCGATTTGGTATGTGGTTCAACAATTGCAACTTGTTTTCGGTACGGCAGAATACTGTGTACCGAGTGCATCCGTACAAGCAAGACAACGCTTAGGCTTAGAACCCATGAGTGCTTTATTTTCGACATTAAGTCAGGCATGGTTTAAAGACTCACAACAACAATATAGCAACTTTCACGGTCTATGCGTTTGTGCTGTAGATGGTGTGGTTTGGTCTATGCCTCATACAGAAGAAAACTTTAAGCACTTTGGTTCATCCAAAGGCAAAACAGCAGCTGCACC
This sequence comes from Acinetobacter lwoffii, assembly GCA_013530545.1. Taxonomy (GTDB): domain Bacteria; phylum Pseudomonadota; class Gammaproteobacteria; order Pseudomonadales; family Moraxellaceae; genus Acinetobacter; species Acinetobacter lwoffii_G. The sequence continues at coordinate 843 of SPVA01000096.1, read as the reverse complement.
TTACCCACAAGTTAGAGCGACTTGCCTGGTGAATACCAATACCCATGAAATGATTGATGCCCAAATGGGCAGTATGGATCAAGGTGAATTAACCTTAGCCAGTCAATTAAAAGCACCAGTTCGCAGTATTACCCTATTTGATCGTGCTTACTTCTCTGCTGATTTTTTAGTGAGCTGGCAATCTCAGGCAGAAGAGAGTCATTGGTTGATGCGAGCAAAGGACAACCTGCGTTATGAAGTGATTCATCATAATGCGGCCCATGACTTTCAGATCAAAATGCCTGTTTCAGCAAGAGCAAAAAAGATAAATCCGTCATTGGGTGACTATTGGGAAGCACGTTTAATTGAAGTTGAATATGCAGGAAAAATAAGACGTTACATTACATCATTAACAGATTCTAAAGTTTATCCATTCAAAGACCTTGCAATGCTTTATATCCAGCGTTGGGAAATAGAAATGTGTTATCGGGAAATTAAAAGTGATTTACAGGATGCAAGGATTTTAAGAAGCAAACAACCTGATTTGGTCTATCAAGAATTGTGGGGGGTATTTATTGCATATAATATCTTAAGAAGACAGATGAGGTTTATCGCTGAACATGCAAAGGTGAGTCCTTTAAGGATCAGTTTCCATATTGCATCTATGAGTATTATCAATATCTTAAGGCACACACCTTTAGAATCAGCAGGAAACCTACCCAAACATTTAGCGCAATTATTTGAACAATCTAAAATATTTGTATTACCTGAAAAAAGGCAAAGGCAATGTCCGCGAGTAGTGAAAATTAAAGCACAAAAATATCCAAGAAAATGCCAGTCAATTTCTTAACTGACTGGCATTAC
>SPVA01000062.1 GCA_013530545.1 Acinetobacter lwoffii | reverse complement strand
TTTTTTCAGAATTCTTATCAAGATTGGTGCGCTCAGAGAGATTCGAACTCCCGACCCCTTAGTTCGTAGCCAAGTGCTCTATCCAGCTGAGCTATGAGCGCGACGTCTTGATGGGGTGCATTATACGAGCTTTTTTAGTCTTGTTAAGTGTTTTTTAATAAAATCACAACTGAATGTACAGTAATTAAACGATGTATCAGAATTTATAGTTTTCTGCTGAAAACTTCTGCGGATTTAGAGCTAAAAGCACTTAATTAATTCAACCAGAAAGCTGGATTTTCCGAAAAATTCCAGCACCACACAATGGGTCAGCCTTAAGTATTCTCAACCAGGTATTCAGCCAGAATAGAATTCAAATATAAAACGACCGTCATCACCCTTGTATGCTTTATCACTCGCCTATTGTTCCAGTCTTTACTGCTCCTACCCTTTGATAATGCGTAAACACAATACCATTTGAGCTGGCCAGGTGATCTATCAATTGAAAAGCGGCAGGTATTGACTCATGGCTAAACAGGCGTTTGCCAACACCCAGAATGATTGGAAAAGTCAGCAGACGAAGTTCGTCCACAAGTTCATATTTGAAAAGCGCCTGTACCACTGTAGCACTGCCATAAACTCGAATATCCCCCTCTCCTGATGCTTTAAGCTTGATGATCTCATCAATGCTTTTCAAAAAAAGGGTATTTTGCCAGTCGGAATGTTCCAGACTGGTAGAAAGAACATATTTATTGACGTCATTGATTCCCGGCCAGTCTTCAGTATGTGTGGGCCAGTAAGATTCAAAAATCTGAAAAGTATTTTTCCCCAAAAGAATATCGGAGGGCTGCATCCATGTTTGCATGATGGCATCAAATGCCGGATCAGGTTCCGCGTTAAAATACGGCGCCACCCAGCCACCATATTGAAAACCACCAGATATATCTTCTTTGGGGCCGCCGGGCGCCTGCATCACGCCATCTAGGGTCAAAAATTCCTGGACAATGATTTTTCTCATCACGACTGCCTTTATTTTTATTCACTCGCCTGAGACTTATTTTTAGCACGTGATGTCTGGTGTTTCTGTAAATTTTAGGCACAAAAAAACCGCAAAATGTGCGGTTAATTGTTCAAGTTGGTGCGCTCAGAGAGATTCGAACTCCCGACCCCTTAGTTCGTAGCCAAGTGCTCTATCCAGCTGAGCTATGAGCGCGTAACTTGTGTGCCTAGGTTGGCGATACGTTTTTCTGCTTAACTTACTTGGTGCGCTCAGAGAGATTCGAACTCCCGACCCCTTAGTTCGTAGCCAAGTGCTCTATCCAGCTGAGCTATGAGCGCGCGACGTAAGTAAGCGTGGCGGTGAGAGAGGGATTCGAACCCTCGATACAGTTACCCGTATGCGTCCTTAGCAGGGACGTGGTTTCAGCCACTCACCCATCTCACCGTAACGTGCGGCCATAATACAAATTTCGGCATGGCACTGCAAGCGCAGCATCAAAAAAAAGTGCATATTTTTGCTCGTTTAAATACTTTTTAAGCAATTCCTCGATTTTTCGTGCATTTTGATGGCAAAAAAACTGCATAAATTTCCAGTTATCGAAAATTAACAGAAAATTGAAAACTTAAATGGATTATTGCAATCATTTACGTGCAGTCTGCGCACACATGTTTTATGCTAAACCTATCTCCTAAGATAAATTTAAAGACATGATGAAAAACTGGGTCGATCCTGAAGCAAAAGCTGAAGCCGAACGTTATGACAACCCTATCCCTAGCCGCACGCTCATTTTAGAAACCATCGAAAAGAACAATGCCCAGTCCCATGCAGACCTGGTCGAACATTTTGAAATTGCAGATCAAAAAAGTATTGATGCCCTAAGCCATCGTTTAATTGCGATGGTGCGTGACGGGCAACTGATGAAAGACGGCTACAAGTTTCAGATTGCCGTCGAGCAACCTGAATCCGAAGCGACGGTTTATATCAATTCCCGGGGGATGGGAACTGCCAACATTTCCGGCCAGGACGACTTATTATTGGCTGAGCGTGAACTGCGCCTGGTCTTTAATGGTGACCGCGTTAAAGTGCGTCAGACTTCGGTAGACCGTAAAGGTAAGGCCTGGGGCTACATTACGGAAGTTGTGCAGCATCGTGTCAAACAGATCATTGGTAAAGTGTCAGAGTATGATGGTGAATACTTTATCCAGCCAGCCAACCCGAATGCACATCAGCCAATTACCCTTGAAAAAGAACTGATTGAACATGCCCAAGTCAATCTGGGTGACTCGATTCGTGTGGCGATTGATACCTATCCGACCCGTGAAGAATTCGCGACTGGGCATATTGTGCAGTCCATGGCAGACAAGGCCGATACTGAAATCATCATTCCACAAACCATTTTAGAATATGGTTTGCCTTATGAATTCCCGGAAGAAGTGGTTAAAGAAGCCGAGAGCTTTAAAGAACCAACGGCCAAAGACCATGAAGGTCGTGTGGATCTGCGTGATTTAGCCTTAGTTACTATTGACGGTGAAGATGCACGTGACTTTGATGATGCCGTTTATGCCGAAAAACGTCCGGGTGGTGGCTATCGTGTGGTCGTGGCCATTGCCGATGTCAGCCATTATGTGCGTCCAGGCAAACCGCTGGATGATGAAGCGCAGGAACGCGGGACGTCAGTCTACTTCCCGCACTTTGTTTTACCGATGCTGCCTGAAGCATTGTCGAATGGCCTGTGTTCGTTAAATCCGAATGTTGACCGCCTATGTATGGTCTGTGATTTAAAACTGTCACGTGCTGGCCGTGTTACCGGTTTTGAGTTCTATCCATCTGTTATGCATTCCAAGGCACGTTTGACCTATGATCAGGTCGCACAGTATCTGGAAGGTGACAGTCAAGCCATTACCGAAGACCGTGAAGTTCGCAAGTCGATCAACACCCTGTTCCAGCTTTATCAAGTTCTTAAAAGTTTACGTGCTGAACGCCATGCCATGGAATTTGAAACCGTCGAAACTTACATGACCTTCGACGAACTGGGCGGAATTAAAGAAATTTTGCCGCGTAGCCGTAATGATGCGCATAAGCTGATTGAAGAATGTATGTTGCTGGCCAACGTGGCAGCCGCAGAATATGCATTGAAAAATGAAATGCCAATGTTGTACCGCGTGCATGAGCCACCTGAGTTCTCACGTATCCAGAAAGTCCGTGACTTCGTCAAGCTGCTGGGTTTGAATTTCCCGGAACAGCCGACTCAGAAAGATTATCAGGCGGTGATTGAAGCGACCAAAGAACGGATTGATGCACCAAGTATTCATGCGGTGTTATTACGCTCCATGATGCAGGCTTACTATGGTGCGAGTAATGCAGGCCATTATGGTCTGGCTTATGAAGCCTATACACATTTCACTTCACCAATTCGCCGTTATCCGGATCTGTTATTGCATCGTGCAATCAAAGCACATTTAAATAACAAGCCATCTCCACTTTCAGGTGGTGCTTTAGATGAAGCTGGTGACCATTTCTCTGCCACAGAACGTCGTGCAGATGAAGCATCACGCTCGGTAACGACCTGGTTGAAATGCCATTATATGCAGCAGCATCTGGGTGAAGAATTTGTCGGCATTATTAGTGCAACGGCAGAATTTGGCCTGTTTGTCACGCTAAAAGACCTGTATGTCGATGGTATGGTGCATGTCAGCCAGCTAGGCGATGACTTCTTTGTCTTTGATCAAAGCAGCCAGAATCTGATCGGCCAGAACCGTGGTCAGGTCTTTGGTCTGGGTGATGAAGTCAAAATCAAGGTTGCCGGTGTCAATCTGGAAGAACGCAAGATCGACTTTGAACTGGTGCAACAACTCAGTCATGCCGGCCGTGCAGTTCGTGCCCGTGCACCGCGCGTGAGCGAGAAAAAACCAGTATCACGTCCAGCAGCAACCGAAGAAGTGTTCGGCAACAATGAACGTGAATCTAAACCCAACCTGAGCACCGATGGAGAACAGCCCATACGACGCAAAAAAGGAAAAGGAAAACCCAGCTCTTACAGTAAAAAGTCTGCTAAACCATCTGCAGGAAAGTCTGAAGCAAAGGTTAAAGATAAAGTAAAGAAAAAGGCCAAGGTCAAAAAGAAAAAGTCGAATGCAAAAGCCAAGACTGAATAATTTTTGACGGTTTAAAAAGAGTGCTACGGCGCTCTTTTTTATTCAATACGAACAGAAGATAATAATTTAGAATAAATTTTATCTACATCTGCTATATGATTCTTGATTTTCTCTTCACAAACATTTTGGTCTAATTTTTCATCTATTTGCTCGATTTTTGCATCAATAATCTTGTTATAAATATCTGTAAATTTTTTAGAAATTAAAATAAATTCTGATTTATCAGAAAGGTTCTCAATAAGAACTAAAATTGCATATACTTGATAGTATGATTCTTTCATTTCATTAAAATCAGATTTTTTCCATTCAGGTTTATGAGATAAATCTAAAGTTTTAGTTGTCCACCCAACTAATTGTTTGTAAGCAAAAATAATTTCATCTCTTTCAACTTTTCTATTTTCTTGTTCTTTCCATTTATCTAATAAAATGTAACCTGCATAACCAATAAATAAGGTAGCTGACCAACTCATCATCGTGGCAAATGCTCCTTTATCTAGATCATTATCATAATAAGATATTGGGACAACAAAATCGAAGATAAACCAATATTACAATATACCAAGTAAGATAAAAGCGACTGCTGCACTAAATAAAAATGTTACTTCTGTTTTTCTTTGCATAATAATTTTTCTCTATTTTCAAATTATAAAGCAAATATTAGTTTCAAAACTTGATTTACTCAATTAAAAGCCCTACATCTAGATTTAACATTGAAAATTAATTTGGCAGACCGACATGACTTTAGAAAAGGCAACTTTGCCTGTTCCACAATTTGATCAGATTACGCTGGCTGAGCTAAAACAAAAAATTGAAAGCTGTATCGCTGAAGGGCAAAAGTTCCTGAATGACCTCACCGAAACGCCTACTACAGTACAGGAGCAGCTGACTACGTTGGAACATGTCGACACGCTTGAAAACAATATGAGTGAGTCTTGGGGCATCTTGTCACATTTAAATGCCGTGATGAACAATGCCGAAACCCGTGATGTCTACCAAGCACTTTTACCGGGTCTTAGCGAATATTATACGCAACTGGGTCAACATACGGCGCTGTATCAGACCTATCAGCATATTTATGATGCGTCGATTTATAGTGAACTGCCGGCAGCGCAGCAAAGCGCCATTAAACTGGCCTTACGTGACTTTAAATTATCTGGGGTGGCGTTAGAGGGTGAAGCGAAAAAACGTTATGCGGAAATTTCGGCACGTCTGTCCCAATTATCTTCCGACTTCTCCAACCATGTACTGGATGCGACTCAGGCCTATTTCAGACCGCTAAATGAAGAGGAGTTAGCGGGTCTATCTACCAGTAATATTGAGCTGTTAAAACAATATGGTCAGCAACGTGAGCTGGATCAACCGGTGGCTACGCTGGATTTCCCGTCTTATCTGGCGATCATGACCCATTCAGAAAATCGCCCTCTGCGTGAAGAACTCTATAAAGCTTATACCACACGTGCGTCAGATCAGGCTGAACAGAGCGAGTTTGACAATACTGCACTGATCGAAGAAATTCTCAGTTTGCGTCTGGAAATGGCAAAACTGCTTGGCTTTAATAATTATGCGGAATTGTCCTTAGCCAGCAAAATGGCACCAAGTGTAGAGGCCGTAGACGAATTCTTGCGTGATCTGGCAGAGCATGCCCGCGCGCCAGCAGAGAAAGAAATTGCAGAACTGAAAGCGATTGCTGCTGAAGATGGCATCCGTGATCTGCAACCGTGGGACAGTGGCTATTATTCTGAAAAGCTGAAAATGCAGCAATTTAATTTGTCACAGGAAGTGCTTAAACCTTACTTCCCTGCACCAAAAATCCTGCAAGGCCTGTTCAGTATTGTGAATCGTCTGTATGGCATTCAAGTCATTGAACGTGAAGCGCCTGTCTGGCATCCAGATGCACGTTATTTTGAACTGGAAGATCAGGGTCAGGTCATTGGCGGTTTCTATTTTGATCTGTATGCACGTCAAGGCAAACGTGGCGGTGCATGGATGAGCGGTTTCCGTTCCCGTATGCAGACCAGTGATGGCTTGCAAAAACCGATTTGTTATATGGTCGGTAACTTTACCCCACCCGTCGGCAATCGCCCTGCACTCTTGACCCATGATGAAGTCATCACCTTGTTCCATGAATTTGGTCATGGCCTGCATCATATGCTGACAGAAGTGGACAATATTGCGGTAGCAGGTACCCATGGCGTGGCTTGGGATGCGGTCGAACTGCCAAGCCAGTTTATGGAATTCTGGGCCTGGGATCAGGAAAGTCTGGATCTGCTCAGCGAGCACATTGAAACTCAAGAATCCTTGCCGGCAGAGTTGCTGAAAGCCCTGCTCGATGCACGTTTCTTCCAGTCTGGCATGCAAACCCTGCGTCAGCTTGAATTTGCCCTGTTTGACCTGAGTATTCACCGAGCCAATCCGGCTTTAAATGCAACACAGGTTCAGGCGACGCTGAATGACATCCGTGAAAAGTATGCGGTCCTACCGACCACCGACTATAACCGTTTCCAGCACAGCTTCAGTCACATTTTTGCCGGTGGTTATGCAGCAGGATATTATTCCTATAAATGGGCCGAAGTTTTGGCCAGTGATGCCTTCGACCGCTTTGAAGATGAAGGTATTTTTAATACCACTACCGGAAAGCAGTTTCGGGAAAATATCCTCGCAGTTGGCGGAAAAGACACAGCACTTGACGCATTTATCAATTTCCGCGGACGCGAGCCAAAAATAGATGCGTTGCTGCGTCATCAAGGTTGGACGAACCCCTCTAAAAACGCTTAAACTAGCTTTTTAAGTTGATCACAAGGTGAGTATGATGACCATTAAACGTCGTTTCATTGCAGGCGCAAAATGTCCAAAATGTCAGGCGTTAGATCGCGTCGTCATGCTGACCTCTGGTGAAGATGAATGGATCGAATGTATTGAATGTGGTTATGAAGAAAATCGTCCCACACATGTTGATCAACCAGAAACACCAGCTGTTCCAGATGAAGTTGGCGTGATTCAGTTTAAACCTCGTTCAGTAAAATAAAAATCAAGGTTCAAGCTATGTCAGTAGAACAAAGAAATAACCCCAAACTTTTAATGGGGATTATGGGGGCTTTAGTTACTGTCGTTGCATTGGTATTGCTATATCAGTGGTTGAATGCCTTTTCCGGTGAAGCGGAACGCATACATCAGGAAGATATCGCGGCTGTTCCGGCAGCAAAACCTGCGGCGAAAACTGAAGAAGATACGGCGGCAGCGAAAGCACCTGAGACGATCGAAGCTAAAGCACTGGTATCAAATCAGCTGTTAGATGCACCAGTGCCGGAGAATGCCAGTTTGGCCAAAGAAGAAGTGGCTAAATTAGATGACATCCAAGTTCAGCTCAATGAACAAAAAGCCACACTGGATGCGCAGCATAGCGATGCCGACCAGTTGATCCAACTGAAAGAGGAACAGATCAAGTTACTTGAAGCACAACTTGCTCAAAGCCAGTAAATCTCGACAGCATTTCAGCTAGAATATCGTCAGATCTTCTAGCTCAGTTGTTTCCATGTCTGCCCCAGCCGCTCCGCATCTGCTTAAAGCCATTCTGTTACTGACCTGCTCTGCTTTTCTCTTTTCAGTCATGGGCGTCTGTATCCGTTATGCCTCAACAACAGTTGATAATGCTACCGTGGTCTTCTTTCGCAATTTTGTTGGGCTGTTTATTTTCCTGCCTTTCATTTTCAATAAAGGCATTGGTTTTTTCAAAACTGAAAAACTATGGATGCACACTTGGCGCGCAGTGGTCGGCCTGACTGCCATGTACGGCTTTTTCTATGCCATTGCTCATTTAAAACTCTCCAATGCCATGGTCTTCACCTACTCTTCCCCGATTTTTATTCCTTTGATTGCCTGGCTATTTCTCAAGGAAAAAATCACCACAAGCATGTTAGCCGCAGCTCTGATTGGTTTCATCGGCGTACTCTGTGTCGCCAAACCAGATTCGGGTCTAATTAACCTGATGTCGGTCATTGGTTTGAGTGCGAGCTTTCTGGCGGCGATGGCCTTTGTCACGGTTCGGGCACTGACTAAAACTGAGTCTCCGGAAAAAATCGTGTTTTATTTCTGCTTTATTGGCACCCTGATTTCAGTGATTCCGATGTTCTGGCTATGGCGACCTTATACCCTGACAGAACTCAGCTACCTGATCACTGCCGGTATTCTGGCCAATTTCAGCCAACTGTTCATGTCAAATGCCTACAAGCTGGCTCCGGCAGGACAAATTGGACCGGTCAACTATGTGGCGATTTTCTTTGCCGGCATGTGGGGCTTTCTGTTCTGGCATGAGGTTCCAGACCTTTATAGCCTGATTGGGCTGGGACTGATTTTCTGTGCGATTCTACTGTGTAGCCCGATTCTACAAAAGCGCCTGAATTCATCCAAGATTTGATCAAGATTCGAAATCAAAGCAATAAAAAAGCACCCGTAGGTGCTTTTTTATTGCTTTTTTCTTATTGATACCAGCCGAACAGTTTAAAGATATAAGGCACATAGGCAATGATCAGCATCGCAGGCAGCAATACTATCACTGGTAAAATCCAGCGTTCATAACGATAGTAAAAAGACAGATGGCGAACTTCCGCATCCGCTTCAGCCACCTCAGCATCGCCAATCGACTGTCTGGCCAGCAGATGATTCAGCGCAACCGGTGGCGTCACATAACCCAGCTCAAAACCAATCAGGGTAATCATCCAGAAATGAACTGGATGAATGCCATATTGGTAAGCCACTGGAGCCACGGTTGCCGAAATCAGAATCACCGCGCCAAATGGATCCATGATCATCCCGACAAAAATCATCAAGCCGACAATCAGTGAAATCACCAAAATAGTACTACTGATATCGGTCGGGAAGGCTTCCATAATTTCAATACGTTCCAGCAAGCCACCGACACTCACCGAGAGTGCCATCAGAATGACCAAGGCACCAATATGGCCCACGGTCTCACTGGTCGAAATATGCATGGACTTCCAGAAACCGACTTGACGTAAAATTTCGGTCGCCTTTGAGCGCTGCACAGCATGATCAACCACCAGTTCTTTGCCTGATTGTTCGCTATGTTCAGCTTCACGATATTCTGCATTGGCCGCAGCACCGGCTGTTGCCAGTTCAGGTGTCGATCTTGAGTTTAAAGTTGCGGTCAAAGTTTCATCCCAATGCCCCACTGCCGGCAACGGCGCAGGTTCATGACGCAACTTGTCGAACAAGACAATCATCAGCAGAATGACTGGCATCATCACCGGTGCGGTAAATTCATTCAGGTCAGTCGACAAGGCATATTTATAGAATAACCAGATCAGAATGAAAATCACGATATATGGAATAATCGCAATGAAGGCGCGACCGGATTGAGGAGCAGCCACAATAGGTGCAGCAATCCGGAATTTGTTTTCTGCAAAGAACAGGGAAATTACCAGGAATAAAGTCGAACTGAGCAGGAAGACATAAATCCCGTAGTGATAGAGTAAGTCGGTGGTCACTTCTTTATTCAGTGATGCCACAACGACAATCAGCAAGCAAGGACGTAAAACCACGCCCAGTGAACCAGACATTGCAGTGGCGGCCAATGCAAACTGACGGCGTCCGCCCGCATTCCAGACTTCCTTGTAAATAATCGCACCTGCGGCAATTACGAAAATCCCTGATGCTCCGGTATAGGCGGTCGGTAATGCAGCTGCCAGCAAGATTAACCAGGTCAGGGTTTCAGGGGCCAGATTCCATGGACGCAGAATATTCAGGAACATGTCCACGACACGGGTCTGTTTCAGCAACATACCGGCCCAGATAAACAAGGCCAGATTTAGGAAAATACTGGAAAACTCTACCAATTGACCGAGGTAAATCCCCTGCCCCATTGGATAGTCCATAAAAAAGGTGAAATTTATTCCGGTAGTAATGGCCATATAGGCATACAGCGGCACACTCAAAAAGGCCAGACCAAAACTGCCACCTTCGCGCGTTGGTTTTGGCTGTTTGATCACCTGATACAGGCTGATCAAGGTGAGTGTGCTGAACAGAATCATCCACAACCAGTAGATGTACTTCATCTCCCCCATCGGCACGCCCGAGTTCAATACGGACTGATATTGGCTATAGGATGAAAATGCCAGGAAAGCATTAGCGACCAGCATGGCGACCGAATAAACTTTAAAGTCGATACGCGTGCTCGGGCTACGTAAGCCAATATGATGGGTTTTTAGAGTGGCACTGATCGCAGCAAAGACCACCATGATGACCAGAAGCAAAGCCCGGTTTTCCGTACCAAACTTGAAGATTCCAAAAAAAGAGGTTTCAAACGTCCGATAAGCCCGAATACTTGGATGAGCTTGCACATGTTGAATGGCTTTATCATAAAACAGGTAGGATTCTTCACAGACCTGCTGTGCCTGTAACACCGCAGCACGGACATCCGCTTCCGAACGCACCCCGAAGAAGTCGGCATATTCATCGGCTGCATCGGCTTTTATCTGCTGCTGAACGCGTTGATCAACATTAATATTGCGTTCACATTGTGGACGCGTCGGCTCAGCCCTTAAAAATGAATATTGCATTCCTGTTGCCGGATCGCCGTAAATACGCTCCCCCATACGCAGCAACTGACCGTGAATCATTTCCCCGGTGCCAATAATCAAAGTGAGCAAAAGTAAAACCAGCACGACGAAGGTCGAGATCCACTCTGTCCATATATAACGCAACAGACCTAATCCTGATCTGTTTTGATGATTATTTTGCATGTGTATTCCTATTTTTATTTTAGCGGCCTGATGCTTGGTCTAGGACGCTGATCTTCCCTTCTGCCTAGAAAATTCCTTTTCAAAGGTCAGGATCTTTATTCTATGTTTTGACTTTGCATGAAAATTGGCACAATAAAAATGACAATTTATATTTTCTTTTTGTATTTTCTGCCAAGTAAATTATTTATCTCTGCACTTTAATTATCCCGAAAATAATTGCTCACAATATAGATCAGCGCCAGAATCACGCCCCAAATCACCCCAAGTAAATGTGCCTCAACCAAAACCGGACTACCGATCAGCTGCGCCGTTCCGACATTGCCAATGGTGTTTTCCCAGACCAGTTTGGCAAAAATCAAAAATAATACCAGCGCCGCAAAGCCGCGTTCCCGCTTATACAGCAAATGTACACAGGCTACGGCGACATAGGCACCATGCAGCACGCCCGACAGGCCAGCATAGGCTTCAATATTGGGTAAGAAAAAATAAAAGCTTAAACTGATCAACGGTGGCAAGATCAGCAAAATGGCACAGAAATGCCAGACGGTAGCGCGTGGAAAAATGAAAGGTAAACAGATAAAGGCGAGAATGTTTAGAAAGTAATGAATCCAGCTCACATGTACCCAGTGCGCTGTCCAGAGTCGCCAGAATTCACCCAGCAGACTCTCTTGCCAGTAGATAAAATGATCCTGAAAAATTTGCAGACATGCAGAGAGAGAGACAAAAGCCGCTAGAAAAATAATTTTTCGTCGAAAATGTTGATCTAGCATCGGCCTGTTGTCCTCCCTGACCATCTAATTTGACTTCATCCCTGAAGCTTCATGCATAGTATCTGCATTACAGATCCGCACTGAACAGATCATCGAGCTCGGAAGAACTGTCGGATTCATCCCAGAAACGTTGCATGCCATCATCGCCACTACGTATACCAGTATTTTCTGTCCAGTAACGATCTGATATGCCACTGACCATAATCGCGGCCATGCTGTCAATCAGCTTGAATTGCGGATTTACCGGTTTTTCCTCCGTACGGGCCTGAGCAAAGGTTTTCAAGGCATCCCGAACTTTGGCATCATCGCCACTGGCCTGAGCCGCTACGGCATACAAGGCATGAGATAAACGTACACCTTTTTGCTCACCAATTTGTGTAGATTGTTTTAATGTTTGGTAAGGGTCAGGCTTGCCTTCCCCTGCGCCTGGCAACAAAGTCCAGATCACCGCACGGGTGGCATTCGGCGCACCCCAGAATTTCGCGTTATCCAGACACACCATGCCACGCTCGACCACGGCAGCAATATCTTTCGGTACATGCACTGCACCACCCGAGTTAATATCATTGGTCATGGCCTGCAAGCCGCTGAGCATACCCAACAGATAAACCGTTTGCTCGATATCACTGTTCATGCGTGGACATTCTTCACCCAGGGCTTTTTGGTATTTCTTTTCATAACGGCTCTGGAACAGTTGATAACCGGTATATTGACGCTGTGCTGCCAGTGCCGCCCAGCGCTTCTGCTCGATTCGGGCATCTTGAGCTTCTGCCACCTGATTGGTTTTTGAAGCACGTAAATAGCGTAACTCGGCTTCCAGCGCTTTTTGCTCGGCACAAATACCGGCAGCCGAATACATCAGCACGGCCACCCGTGTTGGATCCGCCCCCATTTCTTTGGTCGCCATAATGGCCGGCGTTAAAGAATTCCCTGAATTACACACCATTTCAGCATCATCCATCGCTAAAATCGGCGGTACAATATGGTTTTCGGTGAAACCCAGTGCAACATTGGCACCGGTTTTAATGACCTGAGAACACCCCGTCAAAACTGTTGTTGTTATTGCAATGGTCGCCATACCTTGGCATATTTTACGGACGTCTGACATTTTCCTGTCCTCTATAATTGTGATTATGTCCATCTTTCTGCTAAAGATATCAGAAGCATTTTGTGAATAAAAGAGTATTTACTCTAATTTAGACGAGACACTTTGCCATTAAATGGCCGCGCTGCAATTGACTGTATTTAGGAGAATCCCAAATTTTGGGCAAAAAAAAGTAGCATTGCGACGGTTCAGCACATGCTACTTATTAACTGTACAAGCAGAAAAATAATAAACCCTGCTTGATTAAGATGAAAATTTATCCTTCAACACTGTCCCGAGTCGTCCGATCACCAGCGTTAAAACAATCGCTACGATCAGAAACATCCATACTGGAAATTCCATTAAGGTCTCCCGTAGTTGCTGTTGGTGAGTTAAATGTACAGGCTAAAAATAAAACATAGGGAATAAATTGTCAGACAATTCCTCTAAGTTATGGATTAACCGTAATTTTTGTCTGACAATAAAAATAGGAAGTTGATCTAAATATTCGTTTTATGTGCATTTTAATTAAATTATTAAAATGCGCTTGTCTTACAACTAAATTAATTTAGTCAATAATTTTAAGGATTTCCATTGTTTGAGTGGCAATTGATCGCACCAGATCAGCAAAGGTCGCGCCTTAGCGTGTTGAAAATACACCACGATATATGCCTGATGATCAATCACGTGACTAATACAAACCCGACGAGTAGGCCGTGCTTTGGCAGTCAATGACCATTCACGTCCATCCAGATATTCAAACTGCTCAATCTGTGGTGTCTTGCGGTAAAACAGCTGATAAATCACCAAGCCTATGACAGCGCACACTGCCCAAAGTGCAATCGGTAATAACTGATACAATAGATACATCAGCAGTGCAAAAATAAAAAGCTGAAACGCCAATGCACAGAGACTGCGTTTCAGCTTGAAGCAACGATTATCCATGAACGTAAAATTTAAGCTTCTTGATAAAATCTTTCAGTTCAGGACGCGGTGGCTCAGACACTTCCATAAACCAGTCCAGTAAATCCGGGTCTTCCTGCTCAACCAGCTCTGCAAACATCTGTTTTTCGAAAGGCTCAGCACTCAGGTAATGGTTTTTTACGTAGGGATCAAAATATACATCCAGTTCTTTTAGACCACGACGCGCACGATAAATCACTTTGCGCTCTTCTAAGCTGATGTCATCAGTCATCGAATTTCCCCAACTCGTTATAAACCCGAATAGTTTACCTGAAGCGCTGGCTGAATTTCGAGGGATTTCATAGAAATGACCAAAAGCATCAGCAGATTTAAGTCATTTGAACATTCCGCTCATTGCTGCTGATCTTGGCATGGCCTAAGTTAAACCAAACAGATCAAAATAAGGAATAACAAGATGCAATCTGCAGCCATTCGCCCACTTGCTCCGATGCTGCCGCGCCAACTCTTTAATACCGAACATGATGCTTTTCGCGAGACGGTACGTAAATTTTATGAGAAAGAAGTCATTCCACATACCGAGCGTTATGAAAGTCAGCAACATGTGGATCGAGAGCTATGGAATAAATCCGGTGGGCTTGGATTGCTCTGCGCTACCATGCCTGAGGAATATGGCGGCTCTGGCGTAGACCGGCTGTATAGCATGATTTTGATTGAGGAACAGGCCTATGCCGGAGATTCAGCGACCGGATTTTCATTGCATTCGGATATTGTTGCCAATTATCTGCTGAACTTTGGTAATGAAGCTCAAAAACAGCAATGGCTACCCAAAATGGCGTCTGGAGAAGTCGTCACCGCGATCGCCATGACCGAACCGGGAACTGGCTCTGACCTGCAAGCAGTGCGTACATCGGCAATACTGGATGGCGATGACTATTTGATTAATGGTTCCAAGATTTTTATTACCAATGGCTATCTCTGTGATATGGCCATCGTGGTTTGTAAAACTGGCAATAATGATAAAGGTTCAGCCAATCTGTCATTGATTATGGTCGAAGCCGACCGTCCCGGATTTAGCAAAGGCAAGCCGCTGAATAAAATTGGCATGAAAGGACAGGATACCTGTGAACTGTTCTTTGACAATGTTCGGGTTCCGAAAGAAAACCTGCTCGGTCTGGAAGGCATGGGCTTTATGATGCTGATGAAAGAGCTGGCTTGGGAACGCCTGATTGTGGCAATTATCTGTCAGGCAGGCGCTGAAGCTGCTTTCGCACATACAGTGAAATATACTAAGGAACGTCAGGCATTTGGCAAGAGCATCAGCCATTTTCAAAATACCCGTTTTAAACTGGCAGAACTACGTACCGAGATCGATGTCTGCCGCACTTATCTGGATCGCTGTATGCAGCTGCAACTCAATCACGAACTAGGCGTAGATGCCGCTGCTGCGGCCAAATACAAGATTTCAGAAATGTACAGCAAAGTCGTTGATGAATGTCTGCAATTGCATGGCGGCTATGGTTATATGCTGGAATATCCGATTGCCCGTGCCTATATCGACAACCGTGCCAATCGGATTTATGCGGGTACCAATGAAATCATGAAAGAACTCATCGCCCGTTCACTTTAAAATGGATTCATAAAAAAGGAGTCTCTTAGGACTCCTTTTTCTGTATGCAAAAATATAACTTTAAGAAACCAGACGCGGTTTATGCTTTAAAACATTGCTGTTTTTTCTAAATTTCAGCACGCCATCTTCAAACGAAGCCTGTTTGAGCTCCTTACGGTCTGCGAGATAATTATTGCTGACTTTCCACGGTGCATGTTTGCCCTGCTTTGGCATCACGTCTGCAGCACGGGCAATATAACCCGAACTGAGACTGCCCATGACGGTATCCTGGAGCAATTCACTCTGATCTCCCTGAGCAATCACCTGCGCATAACCTTGCTGATCCATATAATTCAACAGACGGCAAATATACTCAGCTGCAATGTCGACTTTAAGCGTCCAGGAGGCATTAATATAGCCAATAATCAGCGCCATATTCGGTATATCACTGACCATGATGCCTCTATACAGCATATGCTGTGAGGTATCGATAGGCTGACCATCCATCGTCGCCAGAATCCTGCCGAGAATTTGGATATTCAGGCCAGTGGCAGAGACGATAATATCAGCATCCAGATGTTGACCGGATTTCAGCTGAATTCCCGTTTCGGTAAAGATTTCTATCTGATCCGTTGCAACCGATGCCTGCCCTTCACGTAAAATTTTAAACAGATCCCCATCCGGCACCACACACAGACGCTGATCCCAAGGTTCATAATTCGGGGTAAAGTGCTTCATGTCTACTTTACCTTTCAGCTGGAATTGCACCGATTTAAGCAAAAGTGATTTTAATAATTTTGGCTGTTTCTGTGCCAAAGCATAAATCCCGCGCTGCATGACGATATTACGCGCACGTGTCAGCTTGTAGGCGACCTCCTCAGGCAGATATTTACGCATTTTTGAATAAATAAAATCGACCGAAGGCACAGAGGCAATATAAGTCGGTGAACGCTGCAACATGGTCACATGACCTGCTCCACCTTTGACCATCGCAGGAACCAAGGTAATCGCGGTCGCACCACTACCAATAATGACCACCTTTTTGCCTTTATAGTTTAAATTTTCCGGCCAATGTTGCGGATGAATAAACTCACCTTTGAATGCAGTTTGATTTGGAAACTCCGGCTGAAAACCCTGATCATAATTATAATAACCGGTACAACCCAGTATAAAGTTGGCGATCCAGATCTGCTTCTTACCGTGTGCATCCTCGATCTCTACTGACCATTTGCAGGTTGTAGAATCATAATTGGCACTTAAGACCCGATGCTGAAAATGGATTTTCGGCTGTAGCTTAAACTCATCCACCACTTCAGTCAGATAATTTTTGATGGATGCGCCATCGGCAAGCACGCTTTCTTTCTTCCAGGGTTTGAAATTAAAACCAAAAGTCGACATATCCGAATCAGAACGGATTCCCGGATATTTAAACAGGTCCCAAGTTCCACCAATACTTTCGCGGCGTTCAATAATCTCAAAAGAGCGTTGCGGACAATGTTTAGAAAGATGCGCTGCCAGACCAATCCCCGAGATCCCCGCACCCACGATTAAAATATCTACCTGCTTTTCCATCTTGTTCTTTTACCTAAGCGATGCTATCTGTTTTTATTAAATCACAAAACTGACAATACACAATGTCAAGTTCATTAAAAAGCCACTATTTTTTTATCTTTTGAGGCCAGATCAGTTATCTGAAACTCAATCACTTTAAATTAAAATATACAGGCATTAAAAAAGGCCGGTTTATTCAACCGACCTTTTCGAACAACTTGCGTTATTCTTCACGAAATTAGTTAACTTCGCGATCTACTAGCTCAACGTAAGCCATCGGTGCAGCATCACCTGCACGGAAGCCCGCTTTAAGAACACGTAGATAACCGCCGTTACGCTCTTTGTAACGAGGGCCAAGAACGGTAAATAATTTACCAACAGTTGCTGCTGAACGAGTACGAGCAAACGCCAAACGACGGTTTGCTACTGTATCGTTTTTAGCTAAAGTGATTAAAGGCTCAGCTACACGACGTAACTCTTTTGCTTTAGGCACAGTTGTTTTGATCAACTCGTGCTCGAACAAAGAGTTAGCCATGTTTTGGAACATCGCTTTACGATGACTGCTTGTACGGCCTAATTTCACACCACTATTACGATGACGCATGGTGATAGTCCTACTTAATTAACGGCTACGATAGGCGAAACGATCGTCCATACGGAGACTAGCCGGTGGCCAGTTCTCTAAACGCATGCCGAGTTGTAAGCCTTTAGAAGCCAGAACATCTTTGATCTCAGTAAGCGATTTTTTACCCAAGTTAGGAGTTTTAAGCAACTCAACTTCGGTACGCTGTACAAGATCACCAATGTAGTAAATGTTTTCTGCTTTCAAACAGTTAGCAGAACGAACAGTTAGCTCTAGATCATCTACTGGGCGAAGCAAGATTGGGTCAACTTCTTCACGAGGCTCTTGAGCAACAGGTGCTTGATCTTTCTGAAGGTCAACGAAGATCGCAATTTGTTGCTGCAAAATAGTTGCAGCTTTGCGGATCGCTTCTTCAGGATCTACAGTACCGTTAGTTTCAAGATCAATGATCAGTTTATCAAGGTCAGTACGTTGTTCTACACGCGCGTTTTCCACGGTGTATGAAACACGTTTGATTGGGCTATAAGACGCATCTAACTGCAAGCGACCCACTGGGCGAGTTTCGCCTTCAGGGAAGCGTGAATCAGAAGTCTCGTAGCCACGACCTTGAGCCACTTTCAGACGCATTTTCAATGAGCCTGAGGCACTTAAAGTACCGATCAAATGTTCAGGGTTAACCACTTCAACATTATGAGGTAAACGAAGGTCAGCCGCAGTTACGTCGCCTGCACCTTGTTTCTCTAATGTTAAATAAGCTTCATTTTGATCGAACAGCTTAATCGACAATCCTTTTAGGTTCAGCAAGAGCTCGACGATGTCCTGCTGCAAGCCTTCCAAAGTACTGTACTCGTGCTCGACCCCTTCAATCTCAACTTCTACCACAGCTGCGCCAGGTAGAGAAGAAAGAAGGATGCGACGTAAAGCATTACCAAGAGTATGACCAAAGCCACGCTCTAATGGTTCTAGAATAACTTTTGCCGAGGTCCCGCTTGCCGCTTCGACCTTGATCGCTTGCGGAGTTAGAAACTCATTTGCAGTACGCGTCATATTGCTTCCTCAAGGATTATTTAGAATACAATTCTACAATCAAGCTTTCGTTGATTTCAGCAGGTAAATCAGAACGATCCGGTGCAGCTTTGAACGTACCTTCTAATTTAGAATGGTCAATTTCCATCCAAGAAGGCATGCCACGTTGAGTAGCTAATTCAATTGCGTTTTTGATACGTAATTGTTGCTTAGCGCCTTCGTGAACTGCGATCACATCACCCGCTTTAACTTGGATAGACGCAATGTTAACACGACGGCCATTCAAAGTGATGCTACGGTGAGATACTAACTGACGAGCTTCTGCACGAGTAGAACCGAAACCCATACGATAAACAACGTTATCAAGACGGCTTTCAAGTAGCTTCAACAGGTTTTCACCAGTTGCGCCTTTAACACGAGCAGCTTCTTTATAGTAGTTACTAAATTGACGCTCTAAAACACCGTACATGCGACGTACTTTTTGTTTTTCACGTAATTGTAGTGAGTACTCAGATTGTTTACCACCACGAGCCCCGCCGTGTTGGCCAGGAACTTTCGCATGTTTTTTTGTCTTAACATCAAACGGTTTAACGCCTGATTTAAGTTGCAGGTCTGTCCCTTCGCGACGAGAGAGTTTGCATTTTGGACCAATATAACGAGCCATGAATGTTTCTCCTTACACGCGACGTTTTTTAGGTGGACGGCAACCGTTGTGCGGGATTGGCGTCACATCGGTAATGCTGTTAATTTTATAACCCACTGCACCTAAAGCACGAACCGCAGATTCACGACCAGGACCAGGACCTTTTACAAGGACGTCCAAGTTTTTCAAACCGTAGTCTAAAGCAGCTTTACCAGCAACTTCAGCAGCTACCTGAGCAGCGAACGGAGTTGATTTACGTGATCCACGGAAGCCTTGTCCACCTGAAGTGGCCCAAGCCAGTGCATTACCTTGACGATCGGTAATAGTCACAATGGTGTTATTAAAAGAAGCGTGAATGTGTGCGACACCTTCAGAGACGGTACGAGTGACCTTCTTGCGTGCGCGAGTATCTTTAGCCATCTTTTAGCTTCCAGAAATCTTATTTCT